>NZ_WIVZ01000003.1:0-258425 GCF_009600325.1 Pseudomonas sp. FSL R10-2189 | reverse complement strand
GTGCAGCAGGCGCCGCGGGTGCTGGTGGCGCTACCGGAGCCGGTGGCGCTGGCTTGACCGGTTGCGGTTTTTGCACCGGCTTGGGCTTGACCACCGGCTTGGGTTTTTCGATGGGCTTGGGCTTCTCCACGGGTTTGGGCGGTGGCTTGAGCGCATCTTCATCTTCTGGCGGCGCTACGGGCTCCGGCGGTGGCGGTGGTGGAGGTGGCTCTTCGACCGGCGGGGCCGGTGGCGCAGGGCTGCTCAGTTCTACGGTCATTTCCGGGATTTCGGGTGGCGTAATCACCGGCTCGGCCTTGGCGCGCTGGAAAAACCACCAGGCGCTGCCATGCAGCAGCACAACCACACCCACCAACAATAAAATGCGCGGCTTGCTCAGCCCGCCCGGCTGTGAGGTGTTGGGCACATGGGGGATATGTGTCCACTGTTGAACACGCTCAGCTGCCAATAGCGGGGCTGGCCGTTCTTTATGTTTTACCTCGTCACTCATTAAGAGTCCCTCGACAAAATGAAGGGCAATAAGGCTCCGTTCGCCCTTGCGTGCAGGGACGAGAACTAGTCGTTCAACGGTTGTTTCAATGGCGCACTGACAGGTGAATGTTTGCCTGTCAAAAGGCCTTAATCACTGCGCGAATAAAGGGTCATGTTGAGCTCCTGTTGGTTAAGTCAACGGATCCGGATTTTTGTAAGAATTCGTTAAGTTATGTATTGCAACGGCTATGCCAACAGTCAAAAAAAAGCCGCTTTGTCGGGTGGATATTTAAGCGCCAAGAGGCAGTTTTGTGCCTTAAGCCGCGTTAATAAGTGCTGAACTTAATTAACGCGGCTTAATAGCGGTTTTGAACTTGAGTTATAAACGTTGATAATCAATTTCTTTGTCTGACAATCTGACGAAAGTTAAGAGTTGTCAAAAAAAGTGCACCAAAGTAAGAGGGCGTGCCTATAAACAGTGCGGCCTATAAGGTCAGGGTTAAACGCTCTACCAGCGCACCCGGCAGTACATGGCTGTTCAGGCTGCGCCGCTCATAAGTCCCCGAATCGATGCACAGCGTTTGCTCGCGGGTCAGGGCCAACAAGTTGCTGCCGAGCAGGTTATACAGGCTGTCATCGAACCGCATGGTTTCGATGGGTGCGACGATGCGCCCGTTCTCCACCCAAAAGGTGGCAAAGCGGGTCATGCCGGTCAGACTGGCAGAGCCCACATCCGAATAGTTCAGGTACCACAAGTTACTGATGTACAAGCCGGTTCCCAGTTCGCGCAGCACGTCGCTACTGGCCAGTTCGCCGGGGGCCATGACCAGCGAGTGGGGCATTTCCCTGCGGTCGGCACCATTGGCCTGCAGGCCGTATTCAGCGGCCGAGCGCGAGCTGACCAGTTGCCCGACCAGCTTTCCGGCCTGGATCAGGTCGATGTCCTGGCGTGCTGTGCCGTCCGGGCCGAAGCCGGGCTCAAAGCCGGTGGACGGTTGTTCGCGCAGGCTGACCAAGGGGGATAACTGCTGTTTTCCGAGTTGCAACTGCTGCAATGCGCTCTGGCGGTTGGCAAAAGCCTTGGCTGAAAATGCGTCATAACTGAGCAAACCCAGCACTTCGTCCAGTGCTGCAGGGGCCAGATAAGCGCGGTACTGCCCCGGTTTGAGGCTGATGCGCGGTGTGCTCAGGTGCTTGAGTTGCTCACGGGCCTGAACAAACACGTCATTTAACGCTTGAGCATCCCACGTGGCTGAACCGTAGGTGCTTTTAACTGCTTCACCACTGGCATCAAACAGGCTCCAGTCGAACAGCGCATTGGCGCATTGATGCCAACCGTAAGCCCCCCAGCTATTGGCGAAGCCGCGATACAGCGTGCCACCGGCATAAATACCGACCATGTCCAGGCCCTGGCTCAAGTCGCAGATCGTGTCGATGACCTGCTGCAACTCGGGAACCTGCCCTGGCACTTGCCGTTCTGTGCTCCATTCTTGCGTATCGAGTAATAAATACGGGTCGGCGGGCAAAACTTCGAGCAGTGCGCGAAGCTCGGTCAGGGTGTGCCCGAGAGTGACGGCATCCTGTGCAAAATCGCCGCTGAGGTTAAGTTGCGCGCTGCTGTGGCGTTCGCCGCGGATCAGTCGCAGGGTCAATTCAAGTTGCAGCACCGGGTAAGCCTGGCGCACTTTGCCGTGGTTGAAACGCACGAACTGGCTGTCTTCGGCTTCAAACCACAGGGTGAACTGTTCATCAGTGTGCAACTGGCCTTTAAGCCAGTGTTCCAGCGCCTTGAACGCGCTGGCGAAACGGCAATTGCTCATCAGGCCTGGCCTCCGAATACATCTATATGACTGAACACACAGGCCGGAGAAGCGTGGCCCACGGTGACGACCTGGTTGGGTTCGCCTTTGCCGCAATTGGGGGTGCCCATGATCTGGTGGGTAGAGGCATCGCCCACGGCACTCAAGTTGCGCCAGAACTGCGATGAAATACCCCGATAATTCGGGTTTTTGACCACGGCTCCCAGCTCGCCGTTTTCGATCAACTGGCCCCATTCGCAGCCGAACTGGAACTTGTTGCGCGCATCATCGATCGACCACGAGCGGTTGCTGGCCATCAGGATGCCGTGCTCAATGCCGCCAATCAGTTGCTCCATCGACTGGTCGCCGGGTTCGATATTGAGGTTGGCCATGCGGTCAATCGGTGCCCGGTTCCAGCTGCAGGCGCGGCTGTTGGCGACGCCCGGCAAGTCGCTGCGGGCCTGGGACAGCGCGCCGCCCATGGGTCGCTGCAAAATCCCCTGGCTGATCAGCAAGTGTTTTTCGGCCGGCAAGCCTTCGTCGTCGTGGCTGTAGCTCACCAGTTCGCCGGGCACGCCGGGGTCGAAGCTGACATTCAGCAGGTCAGAGCCATAACGGTAATGGCCAAACATATCGGGGGTGACAAAGCTGGTGCCGGCGTAGTTGCGCTCATCACCGAGGATGCGGTCCAGTTCCAGCGGGTGACCGATGGATTCATGGATCTGCAGGATCATTTGATCCGGCATCAGCAGCACGTCCCGCGGGCCTTGCGGGGTGTTCGGGGCCAGCAGCAGTTGCAGGGCCTCGTCAGCGACGCGACGGGCCTGCTCGCTCAGTGCCGATTGAGTGACCACATTGGCGCCGCCTTGCTGGGCAAGGCTGTAGGTGCGGCGCTGGCTTTGCTGGCCGTCAAAAGCATTGACGCCCACCTCGGGGTACAGTTGCTGTTGGCTGCGCAGAATGTCGTTGCCCTGGTTGTCCAGGTACAGCTGTTGTTCTTGCACCACACGCAAACGAGCGGACCAGTGCACCAGTCGCGGGTCGCCGGGTACGCTCTGCGAGGTTTTCATCAACAGGGCCAGCCAGTCGGCGGTGTCCGGCAACGGCAGGTCCAGATCGGGTGAGCGGTAATGCGCCTGGACATCCCGTGTTTGCGGCGCTGGATAGTGCAGCAAGCTGCGGCCCCGTAGTGATTGGGCCGTGTGCTGGGCGCGCTCAAGTGCCTGTTGCAAACCCGGCGCGCTGATATCGCTGGTGGCTGCAAAGGCTTGTTGGCCGTCAATGTGTACGCAGACCATGACCCCGCAACTATGGCGCAGTGAAGGAGGTTCAATAACATTGCGCGACACGCCCAATGTTTGCGCTTGTTGTTCAACCAGACGCAATGAAATAAAACCGGGTATATCGGCACATGTTTGCATGAATCGTCTGAGTGACGATTGTGCGTGACTCATGATGAGTGTCCTTTCAAGTGCAAAGCACCGCGTGTTAATGGCGAGGGCTTTGGGTTAATAAGTTAATAAAAAGCGGCATTAAAAGTGCCGTAGTAGTTACGTGACCAATAATTCATCTTCGCGGGCATCTTTTTCACTTAACAAACCGTCGGACTGGTGTTGCCACAGTCGGTAATAGAGGCCTTTAAGTTCCAGTAAGTGTTGATGACTGCCGTCTTCAACAATCAAGCCTTTATCCAGCACCACAATCCGATCCAGATGCGCAATGGTCGACAGCCGGTGCGCAACAACCAGCACGGTTTTGTCCGCCATGATGTCGTCCAGGCTGCTTTGAATCAGGCTTTCGGTTTCGGAATCGAGGCTGGCGGTGGCTTCGTCGAGTACCAGAATCGGCGCGTTCTTGAGCAGGGCGCGGGCAATGGCGATGCGTTGGCGCTGACCGCCCGACAACTTGACCCCGCGCTCACCGATCAAGGCGTCATAGCCGTCTTGCATGTGCAGGATGAAGTCATGGGCGTGGGCCCGTTTGGCCGCCAGCACAATGGCCGATTCGTCGGCATCAACGTCGCCATAACCGATATTTTCCCGCAGGGAGCGGTGAAACAGGCCCGGCTCTTGCGGGATCAAGCCGATGTGGCTGTGCAGCGATTGCTGGGTCATGCCCTGAATATCTACGCCGTCGACTTCGACCTGACCTTTTTGCGGGTCGTAGGCACGCAGCAACAGGTTGAGCAGCGTTGACTTGCCCGAACCCGATAGGCCAACAATCCCGACGCGCTGTCCGGCTGCAATGTTCAGGTTGAAGTGTTTGAAAATCGGCTTGTCCGGGCTGTAGCCGAAGTTCACGTCACGAAACCGGATAGTGCCTTTTTCGATACGCGCGGGCAGGGCATCGGTACGGTCCGGCATTTCGTGAGGCTTGAGCAGGGTGTCGATACTGTTCTGGATGTTGCCGATCGATTCGAAAAACTGCATGAACTGCATGCTCAAATAACTGCACTGGGCCACGATCATCAGGCCCAGGGTGGCCACCATCACCAATTGGCCGACGTCTATCTTGCCCAGGTGCCACAGGTACAGCGCGACGGCCACCAGGCCAACGCGCAACACAATCGACAGGCTGTCTTGCAGCAGGCGGATTTTCTCCTGATAGAAAAACGAGCGCTGCGCGGCCTGTTTTTCTTGCGTCTGGTAGCGGTTCAGGTAGTCGAGTTCAAAGTCCTGGCGGGCAAACAGGCGGATGCTGGCCAGATTGCTGACCGCGTCGACAATCTTGCCAGTGGTCACGCTGCGCGCCTTGGCATGATCTGCGGCCAGTACTTGCGCTTTGCGTGACAGCACAAACGCCAGCAATGTATAGGCCAGCACCCACACCAGCAGGCCCAGCCCCAACCAGGGTGAGGCCAGTGTCAGCAGCACCAGGCTGGTGATCAGCACCACCAGAATCGGCAGCATGTCGACGATCAGGTTCCAGGTGATTTCCAGCAGGCCAATGCTGCCTTCACCGATGCGGTGGGCCAGGCTGCCAGCAAAATGCTCACCGAAATAGCGGGCCGAATGGCGCTGCAAATAGGCAAACAGGTCACGCACGATGCGTATTTTTTGCTGCGGCCGGACCATGATCATGCACAGCGTGGCGCCACGGGCGCAGAGCATTTGCGCCACGGCCAGGCCAAACAGCAGGCCCAGCGCGGGCAAGCTGGCTTGCCACAGGTCGGCGTGGTCCCACAGGCCGTCACTCACAGCACCGGTGATGCGGCCGATGGCATAAGGCATGAGGGTGGCGGTCATTGCCGCGCCGATTTGCAGCGCCGCGATTGCCCAATACCAGCGCGGGTACAGGCGCACGTAATGCCACACATAGGCCCAAGGCCGTTTGGGAGGAACGGTAATAGCGTCAAATTCAGACATGTCTGACCTTTTTTCAAAGCAAAGCGGTCCGCGTTGGCTGCTCGCGCAGAGACGGCCAATGGGGGGGCGAACAGGTGGAAAGCGCTTATCGGGTGATAGCGCAGCTCAGGCTATGTATCGATGCCGGGCGGGGTACACGAAGCGAACGCGCAGGCGTAAAGGCGGGGGAGTATTTGCAGCGAGTGCACATCAGACATCGTTATTATTCCTTTTGTACAGCTGATCAATGGCATGACTTTTGGTCTGCCGTTGCACTGAATGTGGACAGTTTTTACGTCCGCGTTCGCAATTGGTGCGGGTTACGCACCCCGGAAGCTGTGTTTTCAACCGGTGAATTGCCAACGTCCAATGACAAGGAAAATCTGTGCCAGTTTTGGTAAAGCTTTGTAAAAAATTAAAGTTTGCCTCGCGATCTTTTCAACGATCAAAAGATCGCGAGGCAAGCTCGCTCCTACAGGGAGGGTCAGGCGGTTACGCTGCTCGCTTGTAACAGCTCGCGGGTGTACGGGTGTTGCGGGTTGCCGAACAGGGTTTGCGCGTTGCCTTGCTCCACCACCTTGCCGTCCTTGATCACGATCATGTCGTGGGCCAGTGCATGCACCACCGCCAGGTCGTGGCTGATAAACAGGTAGGTCAGGCCGTGTTTGGCCTGTAAGTCACGCAGCAAGTCCACCACTTGTTTTTGCACGGTGCGGTCCAGCGCCGAGGTCGGTTCGTCGAGGAGGATCAACTCCGGTTCCATGATCAACGCCCGGGCGATGGAGATGCGCTGGCGTTGGCCGCCCGAAAATTCATGCGGGTAGCGATGGCGGCTTTCAGGGTCGAGCCCGACCTCTTGCAGTACACGGATCACCGCGGCTTCACGTTCCTGCACGGTGCCGATGTTGTGGGCCAGCAATCCCTCGCTGATGATTTGCTGCACCGACATGCGCGGGCTCAAGCTGCCAAACGGGTCTTGAAATACCACCTGCATATGCCGCCGCAACGGCCGCAGTTGGTCTTGGTTGAGGCCCCCGAGTTGCTGGCCGTCGAGTCGGATAGCCCCCTGCGATTCCACCAATCGCAACACCGCCTGACCGAGGGTGGATTTGCCCGAACCCGACTCACCGACAATGCCCAGGGTGCGGCCCTTTTTCAGCTCAAAACTGACCCCGTCCACGGCCTTGACGTAATGCCGCTCGCGGCTGAATAACGACTTGGGCAAAGGGAACCAGACCTTGAGGTCGTCGACCTGCAGCAGGTTGCTTTGATCGTCAGTTCGTACCGGGCTGCCGCTGGGCTCGGCCTCGATCAGCATGCGGCTGTAGGGGTGCTGCGGGGCTTTAAACAGATCCTCGCAGGTGGCTTGTTCGACGATCTCACCGCCGCGCATCACGCACACCCGCTGGGCGATTTTGCGCACCAGGTTGAGGTCGTGGCTGATGAGTAGCAACGACATGCCCAGACGCTGTTGCAGGTCGATCAGCAGCTCGAGGATTTTTTGCTGCACAGTGACGTCCAGCGCCGTGGTCGGTTCGTCAGCGATCAGCAACTCTGGCTCATTGGCCAGCGCCATGGCGATCATCACCCGCTGGCGCTGGCCGCCAGACAGTTGATGCGGATACGCATTGAGGCGATGTTGCGGGTCGCGAATCCCTACCAGTTCCAGCAGTTCAAGGGTTCTGGCTCGTGCTTCGCGTTTTTTTAGGCCCTTGTGGGTGATCAGCACTTCGCTGACTTGCTTTTCGACGGTGTGCAGCGGGTTGAGTGAGGTCATCGGCTCCTGGAAAATCATCGCAATGCGGTTGCCGCGCAGGCTGCGCAGTTGCGCAGGGCTGGCGCTCACCAAGTCGATGCCGTTGTAGCGGATGCTGCCTTGGGTTTCGACGTTTTTGCCGGGCAGCAGGCGCAGGATCGAGTGCGCCGTCACCGACTTGCCCGAGCCCGACTCGCCCACCAACGCCAGGCATTCGCCACGGCGGATATCCAGGTTGACCCCGTGCACCACTTCACGCCCGGCAAAGCCGACGCGCAGGTCACGTATTTCGATCAGTGTGTCGCTCATCTCAACTCCTTGGATCAAACGCGTCACGGCAGGCTTCGCCGATAAACACCAGTAGCGACAAAATCAGTGCCAGCACACAGAACGCAGTCAGGCCCAGCCAGGGGGCTTGCAGATTGCGTTTGGCCTGGCCAATCAGCTCTCCCAGCGAGGCGGTGCCGGGCGGCATGCCGAAGCCGAGAAAATCCAGGGCGGTGAGGGTGGCAATTGCGCCGGTCAAAATGAACGGGATGTAGGTCAAGGTCGAGGTCATGGCGTTGGGCAAAATGTGCCGACGCATCAGCGCGCCATTGGTCAAGCCCAAGGCCCGGGCGGCTTTGACGTATTCCAGATTGCGCCCGCGCAAAAACTCGGCGCGCACCACGTCGACCAAGGCCAGCCAGCTGAACAGCGCCATGATGCCCAGCAACCACCAAAAGCTTGGGGCGATAAAGCCCGAGAGGATGATCAGCAGGTACAGCACCGGCAACCCGGCCCAAACCTCTTGCAGGCGTTGGCCGATCAGGTCCACCAGGCCGCCGTAAAAGCCCTGTAAGGCGCCTGCCGTGATGCCCACCAGCGCACTGATGGCGGTGAGGATCAAGGCAAACAGGATCGAAATCCGCGCGCCAAAGATCACCCGCGCCAACACGTCACGGGCCTGCTCATCGGTGCCCAGCCAGTTACTGCTGCTGGGCGGGCTTGGGGAGGGCACCTTGAGGTCGTAGTTGACCGTATCGGAACTGAACGGGATGGGCGCAAAGAGCATCCAGCCGCCTTGCCCGGTGATGAGTGTCTGCACGTATTCGCTGCGGTAATCCGGCTCGAAAGGCAGTTCGCCGCCGAAGTCGGTTTCAAGGTGGCTGGAGACAATCGGGAAATACCATTGGTCTTTGAAGTGAATGGCCAAGGGTTTGTCGTTGGCAATCAATTCGCCGCACAGGCAGACCACAAACAGACCGATAAACAGCCACAGCGACCACCAGCCCCGACGGTTGGCCTTGAAGTGGGCGAAGCGCCGACGGCTCAGGGGAGAGAGGGTAAACATCAGGCATTCCTCGCCGAGAAGTCGATACGGGGGTCGAGCAGGGTGTAGCAAATGTCGCCGATCAACTTGATCAACAGCCCGAACAGGGTGAACAGAAACAGCGTGCCAAACACCACCGGGTAATCGCGGGATATCGCCGCCTCGTAGCTCATGCGGCCGATGCCATCGAGGTTGAAAATGGTTTCGATCAGCAAGGAACCGGCAAAGAACACTTCGATCAGCGCTTGCGGCACACCGGCCACCACCAGCAACATGGCGTTGCGCAACACATGGCCGTAGAGCACGCGTTTTTCGGTCAGGCCTTTGGCCCGCGCAGTGACCACGTACTGGCGACTGATTTCATTCAAGAAGCTGTTTTTGGTGAGGATGGTCAGGGTCGCAAAGCCGCCGATCACCAGCGCGCTTACCGGCAAGACCATGTGCCACAGGTAGTCGGCGATCTTGCCGAAAAAGCTCAGGCTGTCGAAGTCGTCCGAGACCATGCCCTGGATCGGAAACCAGCTCACATAACTGCCGCCCGCGAACACCACGATCAGCAAAATGGCAAACAGAAACGCGGGCATGGCGTAGCCAATGATGATCGCGGTGCTGGTCCACACATCAAATTTGCTGCCGTTGTGAATGGCCTTGCGAATGCCCAGCGGGATCGAGATCAGGTAGGTGATGAGGGTGGCCCACAAGCCTAGCGAGATCGACACCGGGAGCTTCTGCAAGATCAGGTCAGTGACCTTGGCCCCACGAAAAAAGCTGTTGCCGAAATCCAGCTGCGCGTAGTTCTTGAGCATCAGCCACAAGCGCTCGTGCATCGGTTTGTCGAAGCCGTAATGTTTGGTGATTTCCTCGATCAGGGCCGGATCCAGGCCCCGGCTGCTGCGGCTGGCACCGGAACCCCCGGCGGCAATTTCACCGCCGCCACCGCCCACTCCGGCACCGCTGAAGCCCTGCAAACGTGCAATGGCCTGTTCAACCGGGCCGCCGGGTGCGGCCTGAACAATCAAAAAGTTCACCACCAGAATGCACAGCAAGGTGGGGATGATGAGCAACAAACGTCGACTGATGTAATGCAGCATCTCAATGCTCCTTCAGCTGCGCGTTGGTTTGCGCGGTTTTGCTGACTTCCCACCAGGTGTCCAGGCCTTCATCGAACTTGGGTTCGATGGCTGGGCGGCCGAAGCGGTTCTGGTACACGGTCGGGGTGCCGATGGAGTAGTAGTTGGGAATCATGTAGTAGCCCCATTGCAGCACGCGATCGAGGGCGCGGGCGTAATGCACCATCTCCTCGCGGCTGTTGGCTTGCACCAGCCCGTCGAGCAGGGTGTCGACCGCCGGGTCGCGCAGCACAAATGAGTTGGACGAGCCGACCTGGGTGGCGCTGCCTGAGCCGAACATGTCGTACATCTCGCGGCCCGGCGAGACGATGGGCTGGCCGCTGCGCGGAAACGCCACCACGATCATGTCGTAGTCGCGCGCATTGAGGCGGTTGATATACTGCGCGGAGTCGACCTTGCGAATCTCCATGGTGATACCGATCTGCGCCAGGGTGCGCTTGTACGGCATGACCATGCGGTCAAAACCGCCCTGACCATCGAGGAAGGTGAACGTGAACGGTTCCCCTTGGGCATTCACCAGTTGGTTGTTCTTGGGCGTCCAGCCTGCCTCTTTGAGCAGCGCCAGGGCTTGCAGCTGTTTGTCGCGGATGTAGCCGCTGCCATCGGTTTTCGGCGCCTGATAGACCTGGGTGAAGACTTCATCGGGGATCTTGCCGCGCAGCGGTTCAAGAATTTCCAGCTCGCGGGCGTCGGGCAGGGCGGTGGCGGCCATGTCGCTTTTCGGGAAGTAGCTCTGCAGACGCACATAGAAGTTGCGCATCATTTGTTTGTTGGTCCACTCAAAGTCCCACAACAGGCTCAACGCCTGGCGCACCCGGCGATCCTGGAACGCCGGGTTTTGCAGGTTGAAGGCAAAGCCCTGGGGCGCGCCCGGTTTGTCCTTGGCAAATACCCCGCGTTGCAGGCGCCCGTCTGTCAGGGCCGGGCTGTCATAGCCGATGCTGAAACCGGTGGCCGAGAATTCGCGGTTGTAATCAAACGCACCGGCTTTGAGCAGTTGCCGGGCGATGTCGGTGTCACTGTAGAAATTCACTGTCAGGCGGTCGAAGTTGTACAAGCCCTTGCTCACGGGCAAGTCTTTGGCCCACCAATCGGGGTTGCGTGCAAACGTGATGCTGCGGCCCGGGTCGACGTTGGACACGGTGTACGGGCCGCTGCCCAGAGGCGGTTCGAAGCCGCCGCCATTGGCGAAGTCGCGGGTCTTCCACCAGTGTTCGGGGAGGACATGCAGGCTGGCCAGGTCCAGCGCCAGGGTGCGGTTCTGGTTGCTTTTAAAGTCGAAGCGAATTTGCCTCGGGCCTTCGATGACCACGTCTTTGACCTCGCCGTAGAGCATGCGATAGCTCAGGCTGCCTTGGGTCATCAGGGTGTTGTAGGTAAAGGCGACGTCTTGCGCGGTGATGGCTGTGCCGTCGCTAAAACGGGCTTTAGGGTTGAGGTAAAAACGTACCCAGAGGCCGTCAGGGTCGCGCTCCATCTGTTGCGCGATCAATCCGTAGACCGTGTAGGGCTCGTCCAGTGAGCGAAAGGCCAGGGGCTCATAGACCCACTGATCTACTTGCACGACACCGGTGCCCTGGTCGACGTAGGGCACGATGTGATTGAACTGGCCGATTTCCATCGCGGCCCGGCTCAGCGAGCCGCCTTTGGGCGCGTTGGGGTTCACAAATTCAAAATGCTTGAAGTCGGCGGGGTACTTGGCTGCCTCGCCATAGACCGTCATGGCCGGGCCGGGCGCAGCGCTGACAGTCAGGCACACGCACGACAGCGCGGGCACCAGCAGCGAGCGGAGCAGGGGCATGAAAAATGAAGACATGATGGGGTTTCCTTGTGCCGCGTGTGGAGCCATCTACTGTGTTGAATAAACCCGCAGCCTTGCGCTTGGCAAGGCTGCGGGAGTCACTGTGGGAGCGGGCTTGCTCGCGATTCAGGCGATAAGGTCCTGATCCAGCACCAGGTCGATGCCATCGCGGGCAAGCCCGGCTCCCACACAATCAACGTCGTGAACGAATCAGAAGTGGTAAGTCGCACGGGCGAAGAAGGTACGGCCCAGTGGGTCGGTGTAGCGTGGATCGTACCCGCTCTGGAAGTTATAAGCCTGGTTGGTGAATGGCGGGTCGCGGTCAAACAGGTTTTTCACGCCCACGTCCAGATCGACGGTTTTGTCGAAGGTGTAACCGGCCGAAATATCCCACAAGGTGTACGACGCCACGCGGCTGTGGGTGCTTGGGTCGAAGTCGTTGTAGGCGCTGGTGAAACGGTTGACCAGCGAGCCACGGTAAGGCCCCAGGTTCCAGGTGCCGCTCAACACGTGTTTCCAGCGCGCGACTACGCCGACACCCTGGAAGTCACCCACGTTGTCGGTGTAGTTGCCGCCAATGGTGGTCTGGTAGTCGTAGCGAGTGACGTAGGTCCCTTGCAGGCCCAGACCAAATTGACCGTAAGGCGTGTTGGGGAATTTGTAGTCAGCGCTGACATCGACACCGCTGGTTTTGACCGCACCCAGGTTGGCGTTGCCGGTTTGCACGTAGTTGATCGAGCCGTCGGGGTTACGGATGTAACGATCGGCATAGGCATTTGGATCGTCAAATACCGTTGATTCCGGGAACTCGGCAATCTGGTTGGCGATGTGGATCCACCAGAAATCCAGGCCAACCGACAGGTCACGAACCGGCTGATAGACGAAGCCCAGGGTCAGGTTGCGCGCGGTTTCTGGCGACAGGTTGGTGTTGCCGCCAGTGCGCCGGTGGAACTGCTGACCGCAATCGCGGCCCGCATCACCGCCCGGTTGCACGGTGCCGTTGGTGCACAGTTTAGGGTCGTTGTAGAAGCCCTGGGTGTAGGTCAGGTATTCGGGGTTGTACAGCTCATACAGCGAGGGCGCGCGGAAACCTTCGCTGTACGCACCGCGTACCACCAGTTCCTTGAGGGGCTGGTAACGGAACGAGTATTTCGGGTTGGTGGTGCTGCCAAAGTCGCTGTATTTGTCGTGACGCACGGCGGCCGACAGTTCCAGGGTGTCCAGTACCGGTACGTTCAATTCGGTGTACACCGCCTTCACGTTACGGTCTGCCGAGACGCGGGCGTTAGGGTCGACGCCGAGGCTGGCCAGATCGTCTGCAAAGGCTGCGTAGCTCTGCTGGTAAGCCTCGTGGCGGTACTCGCCACCGATGGCCAGCCCGGCCGGGCCTGCACCAAACCAGTCGCCGACTTCGCGACTGGCACGGCCATCGATGCCCGACACGCGCCCTACCGAAGAGATGTACTGGCCACGGTACTGGCTGGCGTCGATCAGGCGCTGGCCGGCTGCGCTTTGCGGGCCGAACGGGTTGATAATGCCATTGGCGATCCCGTCGAGCATGGCTGAGTCGCTGACAAAACCGCCCGTGAGGCTTTCGGTGACCTGGTTCTGGTTGTACGAAGCGCCGAGGTTGTAGTCCCAGCCTTTGGCCACGCCGTCAAAGCTCAGCACCACGCGCTGGCTGGTGTTCTGGTCTTTGGTTGAGCGCCCGCCGGCAGCGGTTTCGCGCCAGTTCAGGCCCACCGGTTGGCTGGGGTCAAAAGACGCGCTGGTGGAGCCGGGTGTGATGCCATTGCCCGGGAAGTACGGCGATGTCGGGTCCAGGGTGACGCCGACCAGGTTCGCCGGGGCAATGTTCACCGAGTTGTTGTTGCGCGCCCAGAAGTACTCCAGGTTGACGTTGTCGTCATCGGTGATCTTGCCGGTGGCGCGGCCGAAGAAGGAGGTCTTTTCGGTTTCAGGCAACAGGTCCAGGTAAGTGCGCGTGTTGTAGCGGCACACACCTTGGCGCGCGACCAGGTTGGGGCCGTCGCAGTTGCTGGCGGACAGCGGGTTGGTGGTCACGCCATTCTGGCTGTAGTTGGCCGGGTAAGAAACGCCGGAGGTCTGGTCCAGGCCGCGGCCGGGGACGTAACTTTTCGAGAACGAGCGATCTGTGGCTTTCAAGCTGTCCTGCTTGTTGTAGCCGATTACGCCGAACACGTTGAAGCGGTCTTGCTCCAGGTCGCCGTAACCCCAGCTGGCGTTCAGGTCGTGGCTGTTGCCGCCACCGCTGTGGCCGGGGGCTTCGCCGCCGAGGGTCAGGGTGCCGTCAGTCAGGGACTTTTTGGTGATGAAGTTGATCACCCCGCCGATGGCGTCGGTGCCGTACAACGCCGATGCGCCGTCGCGCAGGATCTCTACGCGGTAAATGGCCGCGAAGGGAATGGTGTTGATGTCGACCGCCGAGCCATCGATGGCGTTGTTGCCCAGGCGACGGCCGTTGAGCAGCACCAGGGTTTTATTGGAGCCGATGCCGCGCATGTCGGCAAAGCTGGCACCGCCCGAAGAGGAACCCACGGAACTGGCCGCGTTGATCGTCGACTGGTTGCCGGTGACCCGTTGCAGGATTTGCGCCGTGGTGGTGACCCCTTCATTGCGCAGTTGTTCGATGTTGAGAATGGTAATGGGCACTGCCGTTTCGGCGTCTACCCGGCGAATGGCCGACCCGGTGACCTCGACGCGTTGCAGTTGTGTGGTGGGTGCAGCTGAATCATCTGTCGCATTTGCTTCAGCCGCCTGAAGCTGGCCAGCGCTCATCCCCAGAGCGACCAGGTACAACGGCACCCAACGATGCCGTTGCAGGCTTGCAACCAATGGCTTTACGTTAAAACCAGAACGCTTACTCTGCATGGTTCCATCCGACTTTTTTAGATGTTTATTGGAATGGCCTTGTGGGCCCTCATGACTCCGGTTGGGTTGTGTAGACCCTGGCAAATCACTTTTTTCAAGCAAGCCGCTCCCCCAGTGCGGACAAACAGCGTCCGTACGCGGCCTTGGTAGTGCATGGTTACAACGGGATCTATTAACTAAGGCATGACAGCTCAATGTTAAGTTTTGTTAACTTTGATAAAGCAACCGGTGTGCCAATACGTTTAATTGATGTGGGTCATGTGAACTTTTTTATATTTTTTATATAAATAAGCGGTGCGGGGTATGCAGAGGGTTTTGAGCGGGGTTTTAAACAGGAACGGGTAGCGTGTACATTGTCTGACAATCAGGCGGGCCGTGGCTTTGCTGTTAAAAATGGAACACCTTTGAAACACCTGTTTGACAGCTATGAGTACAGTGAGGTTATTGGGTTATAGCGTTAGCGTTAAAGGATCTATAACGGTAGAAGCGAGCGTGCCTCGCGATCTTTTGAATATTGAAAAGATCGCGAGGCACGCTCGCTCCTACAGAGGGGATTTAAAGTTCGGTAATGGTTTCGGGTTGGTCACTATCGCTTAATAAACCATCTGACTGGTGTTGCCATAAACGGTAATACAGACCTTGTTGTTCCAGCAGTTGTGCGTGGTTGCCATCTTCAACAATCGAGCCGTTATCCAATACGACAATACGGTCCAGGTGGGCGAGGGTGGACAGACGATGGGCAACGACCAACACGGTCTTGTCGGCCATGATGTCGTCGAGGCTGTTCTGGATCAGGCTTTCGGTCTCGGAATCGAGGCTGGCGGTGGCTTCGTCCAGCACCAGGATCGGCGCGTTCTTGAGCAACGCCCGGGCAATGGCGATGCGCTGGCGTTGCCCTCCCGACAGTTTGACCCCGCGTTCGCCAATCAAGGCGTCGTAGCCTTCGGGCATTTGCAGAATAAACTCGTGGGCATGCGCTCGTTGCGCGGCCTGGGCGATTTGCTCATCGCTGGCCTGCACGTCGCCATAGCCTATGTTCTCGCGCAATGAGCGATGGAACAGCCCCGGTTCCTGCGGGATCAAGGCGATATGCGTGTGCAGCGATTGCTGGGTCATCCCCAGCACATTCAGGCCATCGACTTCGATGGTGCCGCCTTGCGGATCATAAGAGCGTAACAACAGGTTGAGCAGGGTGGATTTGCCCGAA
Source organism: Pseudomonas sp. FSL R10-2189 (assembly GCF_009600325.1). Taxonomy (NCBI): domain Bacteria; kingdom Pseudomonadati; phylum Pseudomonadota; class Gammaproteobacteria; order Pseudomonadales; family Pseudomonadaceae; genus Pseudomonas; species Pseudomonas sp. FSL R10-2189. The sequence continues at coordinate 242,713 of NZ_WIVZ01000003.1, read as the reverse complement.
CCCGACAGGCCGACAATCCCGACCCTCTGCCCGGCCGGGATGTCCAGATTGAAGTGTCGGAAAATCGGTTTGCCGGGGTTGTAGCTGAAATCCACATTGCGAAAGTGGATCGAGCCTTTATCGATCAGCGCCGGTTGGGCGTCTTTGCGATCCGGCATTTCGTGGGGTTGCAGCAGGGTATTGATGCTGTTTTCGATGTTGCCGACAAACTCGAAAAAGTGCATGAACTGCATGCTCAAGAAGCTGCACTGGGCCACGATCATCAGGCCCAGCGTAGCCACCATCACCAGTTGCCCGACATCAATCTTGCCCAGGTGCCACAGGTACAGCGCCAGTGCCACCAGGCCCACGCGCAGCACGATGGACAGGCTGTCTTGCAGCAGGCGGATTTTTTCCTGGTAGAAGAATGAGCGTTGCGCGGCCTTTTTTTCGGTGGACTGGTAGCGGCTCAAATAGCCCAGTTCGAAGTCCTGGCGGGCGAACAGGCGGATGCTGCTGAGGTTGCTCACCGCATCGACGATTTTGCCGGTGGTGACGCTGCGGGTCTTGGCGTGGTCATTGGCCAGCACTTGGGCTTTGCGTGACAGCACGTACGCGAGCAATGAATAACTCACAACCCACACCAGCAGGCCCAGACCGAGCCAGGGCGAGGCGAGGGTAAGCAATACCAGGCTAGTGGTCAGCACCACCAGAATCGGCAACATCTCGACGATCAACACCCACGTGGCATCCAGCAGGCCAATGCTGCCTTCGCTGATGCGCTGGGCCAGACTGCCAGCAAAGTGTTCGCCGAAATAACGCGGTGAGTGCTGTTGCAGGTAGGCGAACAGGTCGCGGGTGATCTGTACCTTCTGTTGCGGGCGCACCATGATCATGCAGAAGGTCGCGCCGCGGGCAAACAGCATCTGCGCCACGGCCAGGCCGAACAGCAGGCCGAGTGCTGGAAGGCTGGCCTGGAGCAAATCGGTGTGGTCCCACAGCCCTTCACTGACGGCGCCGGTGATACGGCCGATGGCATACGGCATGAGGGTGGCAGCCATCGCGGCGCCGACCTGAAGCAAGGCAATGGCCCAGTACCAACCGGGGTTTTGGCGGATGTAATGCCAGACGAAAGCCGCCGGCCGTTTAGGTGGAACAGTGATAGCACCAAACTCAGACATGACTTCCCTTTACGTAGTCGCAGAAATGCAAGCGCGCAAACGCAAGAAAGAAATGTGCCAAGTTGTTACTGAGGACAGAAAAAGACAATTTCGCCACGCACATCTTTGTAGCCGCTGCCGAAGGCTGCGATAAGGGCCGAAGGACCTTTGGGGGGCTGCGCCCCCATCGCAGCCTGCGGCAGCGGCTACAGGATGTGGTGATTAACCCACGTTGATCAGGCTTTGCCGGCAGTGCAGGGTCAGTCTGGCGCCACCGCCTTTGCGGCTGCCGACTTCGAGGTTAAAGCCGTGCAAATTGACAATGGCGGCCACGATGGACAGGCCCAGACCAAAGCCGCTGTGTTTGTCGTCGCAGCGGTAGAAACGCTGGAATACCGCCTCACGTTCGGCCTCGGGGATACCGGGGCCGGTGTCGAGCACTTCAATCAGCGGACTGCCGTCTTCGTTGGCGGCACGCAAAATCACTTCGCCGCCCGGCGGGGTGAACTTGATCGAGTTACTCAGCAGATTGGCCAGTGCCTCAAACAGCAAGGCGCGGTCGCCGGTCACGCCGGGAAGCGTGGGCGGGGTGTCCAGAGTCAACGTGACCTGGCCTTCTTCCGCCAGTGGCAGGTAAAAGTCGTACAGCTCCTGCAACAAGGCCAGCGGGTCCAGCGGCAGGAAGCCCGAGCGCCGTTGGTGGTCTTCCAGTTCGGAAATCCGCAATAGCCCGCGAAAGCGTGCCATCAGGGTGTCGGTTTCACCAATCACTTCGTCCAGTTGCAGCGCCTCGGGCGAGCCTTCTGCTGCTTGCTGCTGGATCCGGTACAACTGCGCGCGCAGGCGGGTGAGCGGGGTGCGCAGGTCGTGGGCGATGTTGTCGCACACGCCTTTGACTTCGTGCATCAGCCGCTCAATGCGGTCGAGCATGGCGTTGACGATGGCGGCCAGCATGTCCAGTTCGTCACGCCGGTTGGACAGCGGCAAACGGTAGGTCAGGTCGCCCGAGACAATCGCCTCGGCACTGGCCTGGATCGCCCGAATGCGTTGCAACGGACGGCGGCGCAACAGGTGCCAGCCCGCAATCCCGGGGATGATGGTCAGCGACAGGCCCCAGAACAGCGCGTGCAAGATGATGCGCGTCACCGCGAACAACGAGCCGTTATCGCGCACCAGCACCAGCAGGCGACCATCCTGGGTTTGGGTGGCTACCGCGTCGCAACTGTCTCGCGGCAGGTCAGGGTCGTCGGAGTTAATGCAGTTGGCCAGTTCGTGGATCTGGCCATCGAGGGGCAGGTCCGGCGGAATGGCCAGGATCGGCCCGCTGATGGGCCGGTGTTGCGCATCGAACAGCCCATAAGCATCTACTGTTCGAAGATCGAACGTCATGCTGGTGGCAAGCGCGTCATCCAGTTGCCCGCCTGTAAAGCGGGCAAACAGGTGTTGGCGCTGCATCAGCGAATGCTTGGCCAGGTTGCCCAGGTAGTCCGAGACCTCGTAATACAGCACCCCCATGAGGATGCAGCTCCAGGCCACGAACAAAAAACTGTAGAGAGCCAGCAGTCGGCTGCTGGAGGAGCGCCAGCCCTTAGAGGGGTTCGGCAATGACATAACCCGAGCCTCGAACGGTACGAATCAGGGGCACCAGGCCCGGCGGGTCGATTTTCTTGCGCAGGCGACCAATGTGCACGTCGATCAGGTTGGTGCCAGGGTCAAAGTGATAGCCCCAGACTTCTTCGAAAATCATCATGCGCGAGAGGATTTGCCCGGTGTTGCGCATCAAAAATTCCAGCAGCTTGTACTCGGTGGGCAGCAGGCTCAGTTGCTGCTCGGCGCGGCTGGCTTCGCGGGTGATCAGGTTGAGCTCAAGGTCAGCGACCCGCAACGATGTTTCGTGCTTGTCGACCGGGCTTTTGCGGCGCAGCAAGACTTCAACCCGGGCGGCCATTTCGTCGCTGGCAAAGGGTTTGGTCAGGTAGTCATCACCGCCGGCACGCAAGCCGCGCACCCGCTCGTCCACGTCGGAGAGGGCGCTGATCATCAGAATCGGTGTGCTGACCCCAATAGTGCGCAATGTGGTTACAATCGCCAGGCCGTCCAGCTCGGGGAGCATGCGGTCCAGGGTAATCAGGTCATAGTCGCCACTCACGGCGCGAACCAGGCCCTCACGGCCATTGGCGACCCAGTCAACTTCCAGCCCGTGGCTACTCAGTTCAGCCACGATCTCTTTCGCCGTTACGGCATCATCTTCGATGGTCAAAATGCGGGTCATACCGTCACCTGATTGGCCTTTGTCAGCAGTGAGCACATTTTGCCCACAAAAAGCTGAAACGTTTCTTAATTATTCTTCATGTTCAGCCTGGCGTCAGAATAGGCTAGCCGATTTGGTGTTTGATGCCCGTACACTGTCGCGTTGAGGTATAACCCGTCAGCGTTTTTGATTTAGGACCCTGTGTTATGCAAACCCCCACGCAACGGCCGCTGTGGCAGATCTATCTGATCTTTCTGGCGCCGATGGTGCTGTCCAATTTTCTGCAGAGTTTTTCCGGCACCCTCAACGGGATTTACGTGGGTCAATTGCTCGGTACCCAGGCGCTGGCAGCGGTCTCGGGTATGTTTCCGATTGTGTTTTTCTTTATTGCGCTGGTTATCGGCCTGGGTGCCGGTGCCTCGGTGCTGATCGGCCAGGCCTGGGGTGCGCGTGAAACCTCCATGGTCAAACAGATCACCGGTGCCACGCTGACCTTGGGCGCGTTGGTCGGGTTGCTGGCAGCGGTGCTCGGCAGCCTCTTTGCGCGCCCGGCGATGCAAGCGCTGGGCACGCCGGTTGACGTGCTCGACGAAGCCGTCGGCTATGCGCGGGTGATGATGCTGATCATGCCGTTGCTGCTGGTGTTTATCCTGTTCACCCAGTTATTGCGCGGGGTCAGTGACACCGTATCGCCCTTGCTGGCGCTGATGGTTTCAACGGCCGTGGGCTTGCTGCTGACCCCGGCGCTGATCCTCGGCTGGGCCGGTTTGCCGCAGATGGGCATCCAGAGCGCGGCGGTGGCGGGGCTGTTCGGTAACGTACTGGCGATGGTGTTTCTGGTGTTGCGTTTACGTCATAAAAACCACGTGATGGCCCCGGATCGCGAGTTGTGGCTGGCGTTGCGCCTGAACCGCGAAATCCTCGCCAAAGTGCTGCGCATCGGTTTGCCGACGGGCCTGCAAATGGTGGTGCTGTCGCTGTCGGAACTGGTGATTCTGGCGCTGGTCAACAGCCATGGCTCGCAAGCCACTGCGGCGTATGGCGCAGTGACGCAAATCGTCAACTACGTGCAGTTTCCGGCCCTGTCGATTGCCATTACCGCGTCCATTCTTGGTGCTCAAGCGATCGGTGCAGGGCGTATCGAGCGTATCGGGCCTATCTTGCGCACCGGTTTGCTGATCAACCTGTGCCTGACCGGCACCTTGATCCTGCTGGGGTATGTACTGTCCGACTGGCTGCTGGGGCTATTCATCACCGATGCGCAAGCGCATGTGCGCGCCGAGCATCTACTGCACATCATGCTCTGGAGCATTCTGGTGTTCGGCTTTCAGTCGGCCATTGGCGGCATCATGCGGGCCAGCGGCGTGGTGCTGGTGCCGATGAGCATCACCATATTTTGCGTACTGTGCATCGAGCTGCCGGTGGCATATGCCCTCAATGCGCACTTCGGCCTGGAGGGGGTGTGGATGGCCTTTCCTGTGACGTACATCGCGATGTTGGTCATGCAGACCGCGTATTACCGACTGGTTTGGCGGCATAAACCGATTCAGCGGTTGGTCTAGGACTGGCTTTTTGACTGGCGCTGCTTAAGATGGCCGACACTTGACTGTCATCGGCCTGGGATCGGCGCCAATGTTGAACAAAGACACCATCTCTATCCAGTTGGTGCGCGAAGCGCTGTTGCAAAGCTGTGTAACCACAGGCGCCATGCACGTAGTGCTGCAAAAGGTCGGCATTGACCCGGCGCTGCTCGACGCGCCGCACGCGCGTGTTCCAGCCATGGCCTATGCACGCATGTGGCGGCTGTTGGCGCGGCGCCTTGATGACGAGTTTTTCGGCATGGACCCGCGCAAGCTTCGCGCTGGCAGCCTGGAGTTTATGTGCCGCTCGGCCATGGCTCAGCCTACCCTTGCGCAGGGCGTGGAACTGGTGCTGGGTTTTTTGTCGCTGATGCTTGAGCGTTTGCCGGCGCGTCTGGTGCGCCAGCAGAGCGTGGCCGAAATCGTCTTGCATGAGCCTGAAGTGTCGTCGAGCCGTGCCTTCACCTACTTTGCCTACTGGATGATCGTGCACGGCGTGACCTGCTGGCTGGCAGGGCGGCGGATCCCGATTCTGGCCATTGAGTTGCGCTGTTCGCAGCCTGATTACTGCGACGACTATGAGGTGATGTTTTCCGAAAACCTGCGTTTTGATCGGCCACGCACGCGGATGATCTTTGCGGCCGATTACCTGGATGCACCGATCAAGCGCAGCAACGAAGAGCTGCAGCGATTTTTGGCCCAGGCCCCCGCCAATATCCTGGTCAAATACCGCGATCCGCAAAGCCTGGCGAGCCAGATCAAACAAGACCTTCGACAGCTACCCGCCGAGCAGTGGCCTGAAACCCAAGCCATGGCGCAAAGCCTGTGCATGTCGGCTTCCACCTTGCGCCGACGTCTGGCCGAGGAGGGGCAAACCTTCCAGGGGCTCAAGGACGGCGTGCGTAAAGAGTTGGCGATTGGTTGGCTGGCTGAACCGGACCACAGTTTTGCGGACATTGCCCTGCGTTTGGGCTTTGCCGATACCAGCTCGTTTTACAAAGCCTTTCGCAAATGGTCCGGTACCAACCCGGGGCACTACCGCAGTCTGATTTTGAGCGGTAGCTGAGGGATTACTTGTTCGCTTTGATGGTTGCTACATCTGCGGCTTTGACCTTGATGTGCTTGCCGGCGATATCCTCGAACTCATAAAAGCCGCTGGTACTTTTGGTGTTGGGCATGTCTTTGGTCAGGTACTGCGTGCCGTTTTGCAAGGTCACCACAGTGGGGGTTGCGCAACCAGCCAGTGCCAAAACCGCCACCATGACCACTGGCAAACCGATAATGCTGATCTTCATACGACGTGTACCTTGAACTGTCTGCGAATTAAGTGTTGAGCCCGCTGAGCGCTGCGTCTGGCTCTGCGTTTTTAAAAGGGCCGATTTTTTCAGCGCGCTTTATACCAACCCTGCGTCGGGTATTGAAGCGCAATCATATACAAGACCAGGCGTGTGGCTTGCCTGATTACCTGTCGGTTCCCTGTCAGTGCAGCCCGGTGCGTCTGCGCCTTGAGTGTGGTGATTATTAGACGCCTTTTTCAGACTTGGTTCGCTTAGACCTACGATTAAAACGGAATTTTCGTATGGGTAGCTTCCGTAAAGCGCTTTAGTGCATATATTTAACCCGCATCTCTTTTTAAAAGGACTGTAGTGGATGTCTCTTGGGCCATTGGAAACGTCGAAAACCTCCCCGTTTGTGCGCGTGCGAACCTTGCGTAACCGTGTGGGTTTGACGTTTGTCGCCTGTTTGTCGGTGCTTGCGGGGATGACCGATGCCATCGGTTTTCTGGCGGTCGGTGATTTCATTTCGTTTATGAGCGGTAACACCACGCGGCTGGCCGTGGCCATTGCCCAGGGCGATACGCAGGTGATCTTGCGCCTTGGGTTTGCGGTACTGGCGTTTGTTGCCGGGAATGCGCTGGGGGTGGTTTTTGCACGCTGGGGCGGCCGCCGGGCGTTGCCCTTGATGTTGCTGATTTCGGCCTTGCTGTGCACGGCGGCTTTGTTGCCATTGCAGTCGCAAGTAACGGTATTGCTGACGGCAGTGCTGGCCATGGGCATGGTCAATGCGGCGGTCGAGCAGGTGAATGGCTTGCAGGTTGGGCTGACTTATGTGACGGGGGCGTTGTCACGTTTTGGCCGCAGCCTGGGGCGCTGGATATTGGGTGAGCGGCGGCCCAACTGGCATTTGCAGGTGGTGCCGTGGACGGGCATGTTGGCCGGTGCCGTCGCGGGGGCGGCGCTGGAGTCGCAATTTGGCATACGGGCCATGTTGTTCAGCGCGGGGCTGGCGGCGTTCCTGGGGTTGGTATCGCTAAAAATCCCGCGTAGCTGGCAGCGTGATTACATGCCGCGATAGCGCGTTCTTGTAGCAGTTGACGAGCCTTGCGAGGCTACGTCCGGTTGCGCAGCAGCCGTAAAGCCTTGGGGCCAAGATCAAAAGATCGCGAGGCAAGCTCGCTCCTACAGGGGGGAGGGGGGCGTTCTTGTAGGCTGCGATGCTACACCTTGGATAATCCGGACTTAACTAAATAAAAGTACATCCCGTATATCTCGCAAAACTTTGGAACAATCTGCTGTCAGATCGCGGCTGTGGCTTTGTCAGTTAGCGTGTAGTTTGCCCGACGTTGTTATTAATGCATTGGCTTAAACAAAAATAAAGGCCAATTGCTATTATTTTGTTCAAGGGGCTAAACATGCTGAGTATTGCGCCAGGAAAAACGTTTATCGCTACATGCTTTGTTTACGTTGTTTCAACCAGCAGTGTGGCCAGTACGGCACCTGCGGACCCACTGCATATTGCCGGTCACTATAAGTGCACGGGATTTGACAGCCATGACGGCCCTTTAAAGGGGGATCTTATATTGACGCTTGATGAAGAGGCCAGTCAGTTTGAGAAAAGTTTTGGCACTTATCGATTAACGCTCAATGTTGGAACTGAGCAAGTACCCATTACTTACTCGGGGTATGCCGCTGCGCAAGGGCAGTTATTGTCGATCTACTTTGCCAATGACAGCGCTGAGGCGCCAACAGACCGTGGCGTGGGGCTTGGCGTCATCACCCACGATCAGGACAGTCAAGGCCATTACACGACGACTCTGCATAAATCCTATTATCTACCCGACTATATGCGCGGTAGCCAAGAGGGTTATGGGCCTGGTGGTCGAGGCACTGAAACGTGTATTAAAACGTCGTCTATTTAATACCCATAAAAAACCCCGGAGGTTATCCGGGGTTTTTATCGGGCGGACGTTATCAGCTGTAGCTGTTAACTTTAACCAGGGCTTGCTCGGTTTGAGCTTTTTCCCAGGTCAGTGTCAATGTTTGCAGCACGCGCGCAATAAACTCTTTATCGGCAGCGGCTTTTTTGCCCACGTAGCCTTGGCCACGACGGTACATCTTGAGATGAGCTCGCATGTGTGGGCGCTCTTTCTCGAATTGGGTTTCTTCCTTGCACGCAACAACCGGTTCAATACGTACAGTGCCTTCATTGCACACCCACAGGATGTGGTCGTTCAGCGTGTCTTTCTGAGCAGCGAAGAGTCGAGCCAGCTCGTTAACAGTCGGTTGATTATTCAGGTTCATAGCTAACTCCTTGACCACTCGTTGATCTGTCTAATTGATTCGCGCAACTGCACATGCAGCGCTACGTAATATCCATCTAAAGCAGATCTGGCCTTGAGTCCGTCAGATGTAGTAGTGAAATAAAACACTACAACATGCTGCTTACAGCGAGGGAGAGCAACGTTAACCAGGATGCTTGAGCGACATGTCGCATCACCACAAGCCTCTTGAGGACGTTTCGCTAGCCTCTCACGCCTTAAACTCGGACGATCAAGCCAGGTCAGCTTCATCAATTCTGCCTTGTGGGCAGTACCTATCCCGGAACAGCCCGACAGCTCGTCGAGCATGCTTGCAACAACCCTTTCCAGCGCTTCCGGTGGGGAAGACGTCTGCATAATGCGATGGGAAATTCGTGTCGTCAACAAATATGTAGTGTTTATTTTTAAGCACTACATATGTGACTGACGGGTCGTTTTTCAGCAAGCCGGTCATCCCCGGCAAGCGCTTGCGCCCGCTGCTGCAGGCCAAAGCGGGTACGAGTGTTTGATTGGCCAAAACAGTCAGCCAGCTTGAGCGGTTTGACTATTGTTGTAGAGCCCTGTCGAGGCGACTATCAGTGGGACTTTTCACGGTTCCCACTCCAACAATAAAGACCGAGGGATTCTGCTGATGCGCGACTATCTGACCGCGATGAATGACTTTGACTACCAACGGACGGTGGCTGGTGCACTGAACGGCCATTTGTCTGCACTCAATGCCTGCGTTGAGTGCTGCGACCGGCACGCTTTGCCAGGGCGTATTGCACTGTTCTGGGAAGGGCGCGACGCCAGTAGCGCCACGTATACCTTCACCGATTTGCAGGACAAGGCCGCGCGCTTTGCCAACTTCTTGCTGGCCCAGGGCGTGAAGCAGGGCGACAAGGTGGCGGGCTTGTTACCGCGCAATGTCGAGTTGCTGGTGGTGGTCTTTGCCACCTGGCGCATCGGCGCGATCTATCAACCGCTGTTCACTGCCTTCGGCCCCAAAGCCATTGAGCACCGTCTTAACAGTTCAGGTGCTGCGCTGGTGGTCACCGACGCGGTCAACCGGCCCAAACTTAATGAAGTCAACGACTGCCCGGCCATCGTCACGGTGGCTGGCGCCAAAGGCCAGGGACTGGTGCGCGGCGATTTCAGTTTCTGGGCTGAGCTGGACAATTATCCGGCCATCTGTGAACCGGTGCTGCTGAGCGGGGAAGACCCGTTTCTGTTGATGTTTACGTCGGGCACTACCGGTCCGGCCAAGCCGCTGCTGGTGCCGCTCAAGGCCATCGTCGCATTCCAGAGTTACACCCGCGATGCGGTGGATCTGCGCCCTGAGGACTCATTCTGGAACCTCGCTGACCCAGGCTGGGCCTACGGGATTTACTTCGGGATCACCGGGCCGTTGTCGATGGGCCACCCGATCACGCTTTACGACGGGCCGTTTACCGTCGAAAGCACCTGCCGGGTCATCAAGAAATACGGTATTACCAACCTCACGGGCTCCCCGACCGCCTACCGCATGCTGATTGCTGCCGGCGAGGCGTTTTCAAGCAAGATCAAAGGCCAGTTGCGGGCTGTCAGCAGCGCCGGTGAACCGCTTAACCCGGAGGTCATTCGCTGGTTCGGCGAAGAGCTCAACGTCACCATCCACGATCACTACGGGCAAACCGAGGTCGGCATGGTGCTGTGCAATCACCATGGCCTGGAGCACCCGGTGCATATGGGCGCAGCCGGCTTTGCTTCGCCTGGCCACCGCATTGTGGTGCTGGATGACAACCATCAGGAACTGCCGGTGGGGCAGCCGGGGATTCTGGCCGTTGATCGCAGCCAGTCGCCGATGTGCTGGTTTGGTGGCTATGAAGGTTTCACCACCAAAGCGTTTGTCGGCAATTACTACTTGAGCGGCGACACCGTGGAGTTGAACCCGGACGGCAGTATCAGCTTTGTCGGGCGCAGCGATGACGTGATCACCACCTCGGGCTATCGCGTCGGCCCGTTCGACGTAGAAAGCGCCTTGATCGAACACCCGGCAGTGGTCGAAGCCGCGGTCGTCGGCAAACCCTGCCCGGAGCGTACCGAAGTGGTCAAAGCGTTTGTGGTGTTGAGCCCTCACTACCTGGGCGATGCGCAACTGGCCGAAACCTTGCGCTTGCACGTGCGCCAGCGGCTGGCGGCGCATGCCTACCCCCGTGAAGTTGAATTTGTCAGCGAATTGCCGAAGACCCCGAGCGGCAAATTGCAGCGCTTTATATTGCGCAATCAAGAAATCGCCAAGGCTGAACAGGCGCTAAGCGCCAAGGTTACAGCCTGAAACCCAGTCGTCAGGAACCCTTATGCAAATTGAAAACAAGGTATTTATCGTCACCGGTAGTGCGTCCGGATTAGGCGCCGCAACGGCAGAAATGCTGATTAAAGCGGGCGCCAAAGTGATGCTGGTTGATCTGAATGCCGATGCCGTGGCCGCCCAGGCGCGCACGCTGGGCGCGCAGAGCACGGTCGCCGATATCAGCCAGGCGGATGCCGCTCAGGCAGCTGTGGAGGCCACCGTTGCGGCATTTGGCGGGGTCAATGGCCTGGTCAACTGCGCCGGTATTGTGCGCGGTGAAAAAATCCTCGGTAAAAACGGTCCGCATGGGCTGGAGAGCTTCAGCCAAGTGATTAACGTCAACCTGATCGGCAGTTTCAACATGCTGCGTCTGGCGGCAGCTGCCATTGCCGAAACCGCTGCGGATGCTGACGGCGAACGTGGAGTCATCATCAACACCGCGTCGGTGGCAGCCTTTGACGGGCAGATTGGTCAGGCCGCTTATGCCGCTTCCAAAGGCGCCATTGCCAGCCTGACCTTGCCTGCCGCACGCGAGCTGGCCCGTTTCGGGATCCGTGTGATGACCATCGCCCCCGGCATTTTTGAAACGCCGATGATGGCCGGCATGACCCCTGAAGTCCGAGATTCGCTTGCCGCCGGTGTGCCATTCCCGCCGCGCTTGGGCAAGCCTGCCGAGTACGCGTCGCTGGTGCGCCACATCATCGAAAACAGCATGCTCAATGGCGAGGTTATCCGTCTCGACGGTGCCTTGCGCATGGCCGCCAAATAAGAGGTGAGAAATGACTTTAGCCAATGATCCGATTGTCATTGTCAGCGCAGTACGAACGCCCATGGGCGGGTTTCAGGGCGACTTCAAAGGATTGACCTCGCCGCAGCTTGGTGCCGCAGTCATCAGTGCGGCGGTTGAGCGCGCGGGTGTTGCGCCGAGCAATGTGGATGAGGTGCTGTTTGGTTGCGTGCTGTCTGCCGGGTTGGGCCAGGCACCTGCGCGTCAAGCCGCTTTGGGCGCCGGGCTGGACAAGGATACGCGCTGCACCACGTTGAACAAAATGTGCGGCTCGGGCATGCAGGCAACCATTCTGGCCCATGATCAACTGCTGGCCGGGAGTGCCGAGGTGATCGTTGCGGGTGGTATGGAGAGCATGTCCAACGCGCCGTATTTGCTGGACCGGGCACGCAGCGGATATCGCATGGGCCACGGTCGGGTGCTCGATCACATGTTCCTCGATGGTCTCGAGGACGCTTACGATCGAGGCCGCTTGATGGGCACCTTTGCTGAAGATTGCGCACAGGCCCATGGTTTTAGCCGCGAGGCTCAGGATGATTTTGCGGTGGCGTCGCTGACCCGTGCGCAGCAAGCGATCAAGGATGGCAGCTTCAGCGCCGAGATCGTGCCGGTGCAGATCACGGTGGGTAAAGAGCAACGCCTGATCAGCGATGACGAACAACCCCCCAAGGCCAATCTGGCGAAAATACCGACGTTGAAGCCGGCGTTCCGTGAGGGCGGTACGGTGACAGCGGCTAACTCCAGTTCGATCTCCGATGGCGCGGCGGCTTTGGTGCTGATGCGCCGTTCCGAAGCGCAGAAACGTGGCCTCACACCGTTGGCGGTGATCCATGGGCATGCAGCGTTTGCCGACGAGCCGGGGCTGTTCCCGACTGCGCCGATTGGCGCGATCAAGCGGTTAATGGGCAAGACTGGCTGGGACCTGTCCGAGGTCGACCTGTTTGAGATCAATGAAGCGTTTGCGGTGGTGACCCTGGTGACCATGAGCGAGCTGGATATTCCTCATGACAAGGTTAACGTCTACGGCGGGGCTTGCGCGCTGGGGCATCCGATCGGGGCTTCGGGCGCGCGAATTCTGGTGACGTTGCTTTCGGCCTTGCGCCAGAAACGGTTGAAGCACGGCGTTGCGGCTGTCTGCATTGGCGGCGGTGAAGCCACGGCGATTGCCGTGGAGTGCCTGTATTAAGGAGTTTTATGCTGCCTACATCTGAACACTTACAAATTCGCGAAGCGGCTCGGCAATTTGCCCAAGAGCGCTTGAAACCCTTTGCAGCAGAGTGGGACAAGCAGCATCGTTTCCCCCGTGAAGCGGTCAGCGAAATGGCCGAGCTGGGCTTTTTTGGCATGTTGGTGCCCGAAGAGTGGGGCGGTTGCGACACAGGCTATCAAGCCTACGCGATGGCCCTGGAAGAAATCGCTGCCGGTGATGGCGCCTGCTCGACGATCATGAGCGTGCACAACTCGGTGGGCTGCGTGCCGATTCTCAAATACGGCACCGAGCAGCATAAACGCGAGTTCCTCGTGCCTTTGGCCAGCGGTGCAATGCTCGGTGCGTTTGCCCTGACTGAACCGCAAGCCGGTTCTGATGCCAGCGACCTGAAAACCCGCGCACGCCTTGAGGGCGATCATTACGTGCTTAACGGCTGCAAACAGTTCATCACCTCGGGGCAAAACGCCGGGGTGGTGATTGTGTTTGCGGTGACGGATCCGTCGGCGGGCAAGCGCGGCATCAGCGCGTTTATTGTGCCCACCGACTCACCCGGCTATAGCGTGGCGCGGGTAGAAGACAAGCTCGGGCAACATGCCTCGGACACCTGCCAGATCCTTTTCACCGACCTCAAAGTGCCGGTGGCTAATCGCTTGGGCGAGGAAGGGCAGGGCTACAAAATCGCCTTGAGCAACCTTGAAGGCGGGCGCATTGGCATTGCTTCACAGGCGGTCGGCATGGCCCGCGCAGCTTTTGAAGCGGCGCGTGATTATGCCCGTGAGCGGGTAACCTTCGGCCAGCCGCTGGTTGAGCATCAGGCGGTAGCGTTTCGTCTGGCAGATATGTCGACAGAAATCGCCGTCGCCAGGCAAATGGTCCAGTACGCGGCGGCCCTGCGCGACAGCGGCCAGTCGGCCCTGGTCGAAGCGTCGCAGGCCAAGCTGTTCGCCTCGGAGATGGCCGAACGGGTGTGTTCCAAGGCGTTGCAAACCTTGGGTGGTTATGGCTATTTGAACGACTTCCCGCTGGAGCGGATCTATCGCGATGTGCGGGTGTGCCAGATCTACGAAGGCACCAGCGATATTCAGCGCATGGTCATTTCGCGCAATCTTTGAATTGAGGACGTTAACGATGAGCTACGAAACCATTTTGTTGGACATTCACGGGCAAGTGGGCCTGATCACGCTGAACCGGCCGCAGGCGTTGAATGCGCTCAACGCGCAGTTGGTAAGCGAAGTGAATCACGCTCTGGACGGCCTGGAAGCGGATAACAACATTGGCTGCATCGTGATCACCGGCTCGAAAAAAGCTTTTGCTGCCGGGGCCGATATCAAGGAAATGGCGGAGTTGACCTACCCGCAGATCTACCTTGAAGACCTGTTCTCGGACAGCGATCGGGTATCGACCCGACGCAAGCCGATCATTGCTGCGGTGGCCGGTTTTGCCTTGGGCGGCGGCTGTGAGTTGGCGATGATGTGCGATTTTATTCTGGCCGGTGACAATGCCAAATTTGGTCAGCCGGAAATCAACCTCGGCGTATTGCCGGGCATGGGTGGCACCCAGCGCCTGACCCGCGCGGTAGGCAAGGCCAAGGCCATGGAAATGTGCCTGAGTGGGCGTTTGATGGATGCAAATGAAGCTGAGCGTTCGGGCCTGGTGGCGCGGGTAATTCCGGTGGACGAGTTGCTGGAAGAAGCCCTGAAAGTGGCCGCTACCATTGCCAAGAAATCCCTGCCGGTGTTGATGCTGACCAAGGAAAGCGTCAACCGTGCGTTTGAAGTCAACCTGGCCGAAGGCGTGCGTTTTGAGCGCCGGGTTTTCCACTCGCTGTTCGCCACCCATGACCAGAAAGAAGGCATGGCGGCGTTCGTCGGCAAGCGCGAAGCGCAGTTCAAGAACAGCTAAGGCCTTAAAAGCCCCTCACCCCAACCCTCTCCCGGAGGGGGAAGGAGCTTTACTGAGGGGTTTTCAGATTCGGCGCAGTACCACCAGAGTGCAGAAAACCTTCAATATCCCCCAATCTTTCCCCTCTCCCGGAGGGGGAAGGAGCTTTACTGAGGGGTTTTCAGATTCGGCGCAGTACCACCAGAGTGCAGAAAACCTTCAATATCCCCCAATCTTTCCCCTCTCCCGGAGGGGGAAGGAGCTTTACTGAGGGGTTTTCAGATTCGGCGCAGTACCACCAGAGTGCAGAAAACCTTCAATATCCCCCAATCAGTTCCCTCTCCCTCCGGGAGAGGGTTAGGGTGAGGGTGGCGGGCAACACGCATCAGATCAGGTAGTTCTTCAGCTCGCGGGCAATCACCATGCGTTGGATCTCGCTAGAGCCTTCGTAGATCTGGGTGATTCGCGCGTCTCGGTAGTAACGCTCCACCGGGTAGTCTTCCAGGTAGCCATAACCACCATGAATCTGGATGGCTTTGGAGCAGACGAACTCGGCTATTTCCGACGCGAATAGTTTGGCCTGGGAGGCTTCTGACAAACACGGTTTGCCAGCGCTGCGCAGGCGCGCGGCGTGCAGGATCAACAGGCGGGCGGCGTTCAGGCGGGTTTGCATGTCGGCCAGCATATTGGCCACGCTTTGGTGCTCGATAATCGCTTTATCGAACTGCACGCGATCACGGGCGTAGCCCAGCGCTGCTTCAAAAGCCGCCCGTGCAATGCCCAGCGCCTGGGCGGCAATGCCGATGCGTCCGCCTTCCAGATTGGACAGGGCGATAGCCAGCCCCTTGCCGCGTTCGCCCAGCAGATTGGCTTCGGGCACGCTGCAGTTATTGAGAGTGACAGCGCAGGTGTCTGACGCGCGAATGCCCATTTTGTGTTCGGTACGATCGACGATAAAACCCGGTGTTTCGGTGGGCACAAGAAAGGCCGAGATGCCTTTTTTGCCCAGTTCCGGATCAGTTACGGCAAACACAATGGCCAGTTTGGCGCGCTTGCCGTTGCTGACAAATTGCTTGGCCCCGTTGATGACCCATTGGCCGTCTCGCAGTTCGGCGCGGGTGCGCAAGTTGTGCGCCTCGGAGCCCGCTTGCGGCTCTGTCAGGCAGAAACAGCCGATGGTCTGGCCGCTCGCCAAGTCGGCTAGCCAAGTGTGTTTTTGCGCTTCGCTGCCGTATTTGAGAATCGGCCCGCAGCCTACCGAGTTATGGATGCTCATCAGCGCACCCGTCGCGCCGTCCCCGGCCGAAATCTCTTCGACGGCCAGCGCGTAGGCGACGTAGTCGACATAAGTGCCGCCCCATTCCTCGGGGACGACCATGCCGAGCAGGCCCAGCTCGCCCATTTTTGATACCAGCGCGTCGTCGATCCAGCCTGCTTTTTCCCAGGCTTGTGCGTGAGGGGCAATTTCGCCACGGGCAAAATCACGCGCCATGTCACGGATCATCACTTGTTCTTCAGTCAGTTCGAGGTCTTGCATGGCTTACACCTCGCTCTTTTTGAAGTCGGTGAAGAAGCTGGCGACGTGCTTGGGGTCCAGTTCGCTCAAGGTCGGCGGGTTCCAGTGCGGGGTCTTGTCCTTGTCGATAATCAGTGCGCGCACGCCTTCGATCAGGTCGCCGCGATCAAACCACTGGCGGTCCAGGTGCAATTCCAGCTCGAAGCATTGCTCAAGGGGCAGTTGACGGCCGTGGCGGAGCATTTCGAGAGTGACGGCCATGCCCAGCGGTGAGCGGGTTTCCAGCAGGTCGGCGGTCTCGGTGGCCCATTCGCGGTGTTGCGGTGCCGTCACGGCGCGCAGGTGAGCGACGATCTCGGGCACGCTGTTGTGGGCAAACACTTCGTCAATCAAGGGCCGCAAGTTGGCCAGCGGCGCGTCGGGCAAGGTTTGCACGGCAAAGGTAGCCAGCAGCGCCTTGAGGTCTTCAAGGGGCGATTGGCGCCACTGGAGGCGGTCGAGGCTTTGATCCAGTTCAGGCAGTTTGCTGCTGTCGGTGTACCAGTCGGCCAGCCCGCAATACAACGCATCGCTGGCGCGGATTTGCACGCCGCTGACGCCCAGGTAGGTGCCGATCTGGCCGGGGGTGCGGGTCAGGAAGTAGCTGCCGCCGACGTCCGGGAAGTAACCAATGGCCACTTCCGGCATGGCCAGACGACTGCGTTCGGTGATCAGGCGCAGATCGCAGCCTTGTGCCAGGCCCATGCCGCCACCCAAAACGTAGCCATCGAGCAACGCGAGTAGCGGTTTTGGGTAGTGGTGCAGCGTGCGGTCAAGGGCGTATTCCTCTTCGAAGAACACGGTGTGCAGGGTGTCTTTGCTTTTGTAGCTGTCGTACAGCGAGCGAATGTCGCCGCCCGCACAAAAGGCTTTTTCGCCAGCGCCGCGCAATACCACGGCCTTGATGTTGGCATCGTCGACCCAGGCATCGAGCTGCTGTTGCAGGCTGCGGACCATGGGCAGGTCGAGGGCGTTGAGGCCGCTGGGGCGGTTGAGGGTCAGGTGGCCAATATGGTTGCGGACCTCGGCCAGTACCGTGCTTTGGGTCGGCTCGACATCCTGTGTCGGCGAGGATGAAACCTGAGCAGTCATCACTAACTCCCTGCTGTGCTTTATTTTTAGAATGTGTTCGCGGGCGAACGATGGTCGATGCTAACAGTGCAAATTTGCTGATGACAACCCGGATGCGTGCAGGCTTGGCATGCATTTTTGCATGGCTAACAAGCAGGATTGCGCGCCTGCTATTGCGCCAACCAACCGCCATCGACGTTCCAGGCCGCGCCGCGCACCTGGCTGCCGGCTTCACTGCACAGAAACAGCACCAACTCGCCGAGTTGCGGCGGGGTGACGAACTCCAGAGACGGTTGTTTCTCGGCCAGCAGGTCATGCTGGGCCTGGTACGGGTCGATGCCCTGGCTGATGCGCTGGTCGATTTGCTTTTGCACCAGCGGCGTGAGTACCCAGCCGGGGCAGATGGCGTTGCAGGTGATATTGCTGGTGGCGGTTTCAAGGCCGACCACTTTGGTCAGGCCGATGACCCCGTGCTTGGCAGCCACATAGGCGGCTTTGCCGACCGAGCCGACCAAACCATGAACCGAGGCGATATTGACGATGCGGCCCCAGCCGCGCTTGCGCATGCCGGGCAGGGTGAGGCGGGTACTGTGGAACACCGAGGACAGGTTGATCGCGATGATCGAGTCCCACCGCTCAACCGGGAATTCTTCGACGCTGGACACGTGCTGAATGCCCGCGTTGTTGACCAGTATGTCGATGCCGCCGAATTCGCGTTCGGCGTAGTGGATCATGTCGGCGATTTGCGCCGGGTCGCTGACATCGGCCGGGTGGTGCCCCACCTTGCCGCCAAACTGCTGCAGTTCGGCAATGACTTTGCTGGCGTCGCCAAAACCATTGAGTATCAGGTCGGCGCCCGCCTTGGCCAGGCTTTGCGCGATACCCAGACCAATACCGCTGGTGGAACCGGTAACCAAGGCGGTTTTACCTTTCAGGCTCATGATCAATTCCTCAGGTGAGACACGGTGATTTCATCGTTGAGGAAACTTAGCACGCGTTTCGCGACTGCGGATACGAAACGGCCCACCAAAAGGTGGGCCGCTTTCACGCAGAGCCTGGGGGATTAGTCCTGGCGGCTGGTGACTTCCAGCAGGTGGTAACCGAACTGGGTTTTAACCGGGCCTTGCACCACGTTGATTGGCGCGCTGAAGACCACGGTGTCGAATTCTTTAACCATCTGGCCTGGACCGAACGAACCCAGGTCGCCGCCCTGACGGCTGGACGGGCAAGAGGAGTTGGCCTTTGCAACTTCGGCGAAATCAGCGCCGCCTTCGATTTGTGCTTTCAGTTCGTTGCACTTGGCTTCGCTGGAAACCAGGATATGACGGGCAGTGGCTTTGGCCATGGGGAGTTACTCCTTTCAAGAAAGTGGTGAGCCTACCGGATTCAGTGGCTTTTTTCTCGGCAAAGTTCCCATGGGCTGATGATCCGGCCTTCAGCCTCAAAGGCCTTGGTTCTTCAAGCGTTGCGCATGCTCGATATACAGCGCCACGGGGTTGGCCTTGCGGCGAGTCATGCCGGCCATTTGATTGATGGTGTCCAGATGGTCCATTTCATAATCCGATTGAATGACCGTGCCCAGGTGCGAGCTGAAGCGGCCTACCAGACCGTCATTGGCTTTGCTTTCACGGGTAAAGAAGCTGGAAAACACGCGGCAGGCGTTGTGCATGGGATCAAACAGGTTCATTGATTCTGAGAGTAACGAGCCTTTGATAATGCCGCTCCAGGAGTAATAGAACACGTCGTTGACCTGCGCCGCGCCCATACCGCCCCACGTTGCTGGCAGGCCTAGCGGGTATTTTTTGTTGAAGTCGGCAACACCTTTTGAGGTCAGCGCATTGAGGGCTTCGAGTGAATGTTGGGGCAGTTTGGGTTTGCCGCTGAGTATCGACATGAAGGTGCTGAAGGCGGTGATCAGGGCTGCCGCCGCAGTCTCTGGCAATTGGCCGGGGGTGAAGGCCAGGCGCAGGCGGTCGGCAAGCTCGGAGCCGTGATTGGGGCCGCTGACGGAGGTCACCGAGGCCACCGACTCAGGGTCGATAGCAGCGGCATAGCGTGCGGTCAGGGCGCCCTGGCTGTGCCCGATCAAATTGACCCGCTTGGCGCCCGTTTGCTGGCGCAGGTCATGGATGTGCGCGAGCAATTGTTCGCCACGGGTTTCGTTGTTGTGGGCGGCGGACACGGAGGCCGTGAATACTTGGGCGCCTGAATCGTGCAGCGCTTCCTTGATGCCGTTGAAGTAATGCAATGGCCCGATCCGTTCAAAGCCGAACAGTCCATGGACCAATAAAAGGGGGTAGCGAGTGCTGGGGGTGCGGTGCATGTTGTTTCTCCAGAGAGTGTTTTTGAGGTCATAAAAACACCTTAGTCGACAACAAGAAGCGGGCAGATTGGGTTGCAGGGTATTACCGTCGGCCAGGCCAGGCTGTGGGCCTTCAGGCAGAGCGGGCGCTGGATGATTCCAGGTGCGCGAGGGCGGTAATCGTTTAGAGCCGGGAGTGTTTCAGACGGCATCTGTCGGCTTGCCTGTCAGACGGGATCGACTTCGCGCAACCGTGGGCAGGGCCCAGCGGTGCGCATTCAGTCAGGCAGGACGATTTTTAGCTGGCGGCCAGCAGCGCACGGCGTTGCTGTTGCAGTTGGCTTGCCGCATCGCGCAGTAACTGCTCGGTGGCTTCCCATCCCAGGCAGCCGTCAGTGACGGAGACGCCGTAGCGCAGGTCGTTGCCCAGCGCTTGGCAACCCTCGAAAAGATGGCTTTCGAGCATCACGCCAATCAGCGAGTGATCACCTTCCAGGCGTTGCGCCAATACGTCTTTGAATACGTGCGGCTGGCGCAGAGGGTCTTTGCCGCTATTGGCGTGGCTGCAGTCAACCATCAGGCGCGCAGGGATGGCGTTTTTTTCAAGACCTGCACGGGCCTTGGCCACGCTGCTGCGGTCGTAGTTCGGGCCGCTGTGGCCGCCGCGCAAGACCAGATGGGTGTCCGGGTTGCCGGAGGTCATGATGATGGCGGGATGCCCTTGGCTGTCGACACCGAAGTGGCGGTGCCCGTGGGCGGATGAACGCATGGCGTCGCATGCAATGCCTACGCCGCCGTCAGTACCGTTTTTGAAGCCGACGGGCAGGTCCAGGCCGCTGGCCATTTCGCGGTGGATTTGGGATTCGGTGGTGCGCGCACCAATCGCCGCCCAGCCCAGTACGTCATCGAAGTAGCCGGCCGCCATGGGTTGCAGCAGTTCGGTAGACACGGGCAAGCCCATGCGCAGCATTTCAATCATCAGCTCGCGCGACAGCGTCAGGCCGTGGGCCATGTCGTCGCTGCCGTCCAGATGCGGGTCGTAGGCCAGGCCTTTCCAGCCGATGGTGGTGCGGGGTTTTTCGACGTAGGCACGCATCACCAGCAACAGGTCTTCGCTCAGGTCGCGAGACAGGGCGGCCAGTTGGCTGGCGTATTCCAGTGCCGAGACCGGATCATGAAGGGAGCAAGGGCCAACGACCACTAACAGGCGGGAGTCTTCGCCATTGAGGATGGCGCGGATGGCCTGGCGCTGCTGACTCACCATCAGGCTGAGTTCTGCGCCCAGTGGCAGTTGCTGCTTGAGCTGTGAGGCGCTGGGCAGGCGCTGGGTCAGGGCAGCTTTGGTGTCTGTGTGAGCGGTGTTTGGCAGAGCAGATACAGATGCGTTCATGGTGTGTGCTTCCTGGGCAGGCGGCGGGGTTTCCCGCGCGCTCAGCCCTACTGGGGTGTTCGACAATTGGCCAGACTGGCTGTGAGTTCATGCGTGCCACCGATGTGGGTCCGTTCGGAGGCGGCAGGCTGTCCCGAACGGCGGCTGATAAATCGCCAGGCAGTGCAAAGGTCGAAGCGGTAATAAGTGGTGGAGTTCATGTGTGCATTCCTCAAATAAGTCATTTTTTAGGGGGCTAAAAAAACAAAACCCCCGGTCGGGTAGCCGACCGGGGGTGAGAATTCTCTGGTAGGCGACCCCTTGAAAGTGGCCGCCGGATGGGTATCAGGCGCGCCAGTGGCTAAACCAATACCCAAAATAAAATCGTGCAGTCGAGTGTGCATTGTGCGTGCGCACAGCAGCAGCCTGGCGCTGGGTAGCGACCTGCTTGCTAATGGCTGTGTGTACGTTATGCAACATGTGTGTTCTCCACTGAATGGTCAGGAGCTTACTCGAGAGCGGTAGCGCGATTCAATTAAAAATTGCTATCGGCATCATGTCTTTAAACCTGCGGCTTTGGCACCGTATCTGCGACAGAGCGAGGTGGATGAGCAGATAGTGCTACTCTGATTGCAGGTTCCTCGCTTGTACCTTAGAACAGTTGATCCGTTCAATCAGGTTTGTCTTTTTCACTACCTGTTGATTCGCTGATAGACGGAGCAATGATGCCGTCCTTCATTCCCAGAAGAACAGCCACCTTGTGGGCCTCTCCACGCTTCCCTTTTTTTCGGCCCGCGAGCACTTGATAGGTCGTTGCTGCGTCGACGCCGTGTTCTCGAGCGAACTCTTGAACAGATTTTCCTTGATGTTCAAGCCAGGCCTTGGCTTGTGCGGCAGTACGGATTCCGGGCATAGTTCAAAACCGTTCAAAAAGGTTCAATTCAAGCGAATTATACCATCCTTATGGGTGTTTAAAATGGGATCTAGTATTCAAATGAGTTAGATCGGTTCGCGTTTGAGGCAAGAAAGAGAACGTCTTGGCCTTTCGCAGAAAGTTTTTGGCGAGGTTGGAGGCGTTGAGGCCAATGCCCAAGGTAAGTATGAACATGGTGATCGTGCGCCAAAAGCTGATTATTTGTCACGTGTAGCGCAGCGGGGTGTAGACGTTCTATATGTATTGACCGGTACACGTACCCCAACGCTGGTCGATAATTTGACTCAACTGGAAGAAAAAGTTTTGGTCAATTACCGGGGCCTTCATAAAGATGATCAGGATGCCATTCGCCAGTTGACTACCACCCTGGCGAAAGTGTCGGTTACTCAATCAGTGAGAAAGCTTCAAGAACCTAATGACGCATAAGTCGTTCTAAGTGAATCGTTTTTGTATTGTTCGACGAATGGGATTGAGCCACGCGCGAATGATAGAGAGGTCGACGCAACTATTTTTTGTTAAGGTGGTCGGCACCAACTTAGACGCAATTTGCGAGGTGTCGACTTGATTCGGGTTCTGGTGGTCGATGATCACGATCTTGTGCGTACGGGCATTACACGAATGCTGTCGGATATCGATGGTCTGCAGGTCGTCGGTCAAGCCGAGTCTGGCGAAGAGGCACTCGCCAAGGCGCGCGAGTTGAAACCGGATGTCGTCCTGATGGATGTCAAGATGCCCGGCATTGGTGGCCTGGAAGCGACGCGTAAAATGATGCGCAGCCATCCGGACATCAAAGTCGTCGCGGTAACCGTGTGTGAAGAGGACCCGTTCCCGACGCGTTTGTTGCAGGCAGGCGCTGCGGGCTATATGACCAAAGGGGCTGGTTTGGCCGAAATGGTTCAGGCCATTCGCCTGGTATTTGCCGGGCAGCGCTATATCAGCCCGCAAGTGGCTCAGCAGTTGGCGCTCAAGTCTTTCCAGCCTGCCAGTGATTCCCCTTTTGATGCCTTGTCTGAACGCGAGATCCAGATTGCGTTGATGATTGTCGGCTGCCAAAAGGTCCAGGTCATTTCCGATAAGCTTTGCCTGTCGCCTAAAACAGTCAACACCTACCGCTATCGCATTTATGAAAAACTCTCGGTCAAAAGTGATGTTGAACTGGCGTTGCTCGCCGTTCGTCATGGCATGGTAGATGCTGGCTGACGATGACTGACGTGTTTGATTCCAGTGCATTTCTGTCGACGTGTAGCGGCAGGCCCGGCGTGTATCGCATGTTCGACAGTGAGGCGCGCCTGCTTTATGTGGGTAAAGCCAAGAATCTGAAAAAACGCCTGGCCAGCTATTTCCGCAAAACCGGGCTGGCGCCTAAAACAGCGGCACTGGTTAGCCGTATTGCGCAAATCGAAACCACGATCACCGCCAACGAAACCGAGGCGTTGCTGCTTGAGCAGACGCTGATCAAGGAATGGCGCCCGCCGTACAACATCCTGCTGCGCGACGATAAGTCTTATCCGTATGTGTTTCTGTCGGATGGTCAATACCCGCGCCTGAGCATTCATCGTGGGGCCAAGAAGCAGAAGGGCAAGTATTTCGGGCCTTACCCAAGCGCGGGGGCAATCCGTGAAAGTTTGAGCCTGTTGCAAAAAACCTTCATGGTCCGTCAGTGCGAGGACAGCTATTTCAAGAACCGCACCCGGCCTTGCTTGCAGTACCAGATAAAGCGTTGCAAAGGACCGTGTGTCGGTCTGGTTGAGCCAGAGGTGTATGCCCAGGATGTGCGCCACTCGGTGATGTTCCTTGAGGGGCGCAGCAGTGCATTGACTGAAGAGCTCGGTAACGAGATGGAGCAGGCCGCCAGCACCCTCGATTTTGAGCGGGCAGCCGAAATACGCGATCAGATCTCGTTATTGCGTCGGGTTCAGGACCAGCAAAGTATGGAGGGTGGTACTGGCGATGTGGATATCGTCGCGGCCTTCGTCAACCCGGGCGGTGCCTGTGTGCATTTGATCAATGTGCGCGGTGGTCGCGTGCTGGGCAGCAAAAACTTCTTCCCGCAGGTGGGGATCGAGGAGGAAGTGGCCGAAGTCATGGCCGCGTTCCTCGGGCAGTACTACATCAGCAGTCCCGAGCGCGATTTGCCGAGCGAGCTGATCGTTAACGTCGAACACGAGAGCTTTACTGCTATCAGCGAAGCGATTGAAGCCCTGCGCGGGCGCGAGATGGCCATCAGTTATCGCGTGCGCGGTACCCGCGCGCGCTGGCAGCAATTGGCCGTGACCAACGCTGAGCAGGCGTTGAGCGCGCGCCTGACCAACCGTCTGCATGTTGCGGCGCGCTTTGAAGCGCTGGCGCAAGTCTTGAAGCTCGATGAAGTCCCCCAGCGGCTGGAATGCTACGACATCAGCCACTCCAGCGGCGAAGCCACCGTTGCCTCTTGCGTGGTATTTGGCCCGGAAGGCCCGATCAAATCTGACTACCGGCGTTTTAACATCGAAGGTGTGACCCCGGGCGATGACTATGCAGCCATGCACCAGGCCTTGATGCGCCGTTTCAGTCGGCTCAAGGAAGGCGAGGGCAAGCTGCCCGACATCCTCCTGGTCGACGGGGGCAAGGGGCAGCTTTCGATGGCCCGTGACGTGCTCAATGAGCTGGCCGTACCGGACCTGATTTTGCTCGGCGTGGCCAAAGGCACGACGCGCAAGGCGGGCTTTGAAACTCTATACCTGAACGATGCAGCCCATGAATTCACCTTGAAAGGTGACTCGCCGGCGCTACATTTGATCCAGCAGATCCGCGACGAGGCCCACCGTTTTGCCATTACCGGGCATCGTGCGCGACGTGGTAAAACCCGTAACACGTCTACCCTGGAAGGGATTGCGGGGGTGGGGCCAACTCGTCGCCGTGACCTGCTGAAACATTTTGGTGGATTACAAGAGCTGTCTCGTGCCAGCATCGAAGAAATTGCCAAAGCACCCGGTATCAGTAAAAAGCTCGCTGAGTTGATTTATGCAAACCTGCACAGCGAGTAGAATGCTCCCTCACCTCGTAGCCAGTTGTGCCGATGAATATCCCTAATTTGATCACCGTTCTACGCGTTCTTCTGATTCCGTTCTTTATTCTGTTGTTTTACCTCCCGTACAGCTGGAGTTATGCCGCTGCAAGCTCGGTGTTCGCCTTTGCCGCTGCAACGGACTGGCTGGATGGTTATCTGGCCCGCCGACTGGAACAAAGCACACCGTTCGGCGCCTTTCTGGACCCGGTTGCCGACAAATTGATGGTGGCGGTCGCGCTGGTGTTGCTGGTGCAAGAACATCACAACTTCTGGCTGACCTTACCGGCAGCGGTGATCATAGGCCGTGAAATAGTCATCTCGGCCTTGCGCGAGTGGATGGCAGAGCTGGGCGCGCGGGCCCAGGTTGCCGTGTCGAACATGGGCAAATGGAAAACAGCGGCGCAAATGCTGGCGTTGGTCATTTTGCTGGCCAACCCGTCAGACTTCAGCTTCTGGGTCCTGATCGGCTATGGGTTGCTGATGGTCGCGGCGGGGTTGACGCTGTGGTCGATGGTTCAATACTTGCGTGCTGCCTGGCCGCATTTGAAGACCACCTCGACAAAATAAATAAAACTTTTTGAATCAAGGGGTTGACGCATTCTTTGAAATCTATAGAATGCGCAACACCAAAACGCGGGAATAGCTCAGTTGGTAGAGCACGACCTTGCCAAGGTCGGGGTCGCGAGTTCGAGTCTCGTTTCCCGCTCCAAATAAAGATTCACAGAGTTCAACTGAAGTCTGTGAATCGTTGAAAAAAGGACCTTCGGGTCCTTTTTTCGTTTCTTCGCACCTACTAAAACCATCGTTGTCGGGCGCGCTTACATCTCTCTTGGCCGTTGCGTCAGTGCTCTATTCCATCCTTCAATTCCATAATGTTTGGAATTAATCCCGCATTATCTTTCTCCTAATCTTGACTACAGTGACCTTTCTACTGATTGGGCGTTGGCACCCAATCCCCAGGCATGCATCTTTAAGAGGTCACTGGCATGGACATCAAACTCAAGGCACTGCTGGATCGCGAAGAGATTCGCGCACTTCGCACGCTTTACGCACACCATCTGGACAGCAACAATATCGCGGCGCTGGACCAGGTTTTTTCGGCAGACGCCGTGGTGGAGGTCACGGTCGGTAAGATGCAGGGCATCGACGCCATACGTGCTGGCCTGGCTGAGGCTTTCACGCTGTTCGATCGGGACAAGCAAGGGAGTTATCCCTTTATGCATGCCATTGTGAACCACTGGATCCAGTTGACCGGGCCCGATACGGCGCAAGGTCGCTGCTACTTGATCGATTTTGAAACGGCTTCGAAACCCGATCCAAACCCGTTGCTGTTGCTTGGCCTGTATGCCGATCAGTATCAGCGAATCGACGGGGAGTGGCGCATCACCCATACCCGCCTTGAGGTGGTCTGGCCTGAGCGTAATGCCCGTGAATAAGCCACGATCAAGCTGACAGACGAGCGATCCCTTTCTGAAAGCAACCCAGGCCCCGGAGCGTTTAATGTCTGCAAACCCTTTTGACGGTATTCGCGAGTTTGTGTCTGCCGCTCAGTCACTAAGCTTCACGGCAGCCGCGCTTGAGCTGGGTGTGACCAGTTCGGCGGTGGGTAAAAGTGTCACGCGCCTTGAGGCACGTTTAGGGGTGAAGCTGCTGCATCGCACCACCCGGCGTCTGGTGTTGACCGCTGAAGGCGAGGCATATCTGGCCAGTTGCCTGCGAGTGATGGATGAGCTGGCCGAAACGCAGGGTTTTTTAACCACTGGCCAGCAAGCGCCTGTTGGCCGGCTGCGCATTGATCTTCCTGCAGCCTTTGGCCGTCGGCATATTTTGCCGACGCTGATCGACATGGCGGTGCGTTATCAGCAGCTCGATCTGTCCGTCAGCTTCAGTGAGCGGCTGGTAGATATCGTCAACGAGGGTGTCGACCTGGTGGTCAGAATCGGTGTGTTGAAAGATGACGCCGAAATAGTTGCCCGCAAACTGGGCAGCCAGAGCCTGCTGATTTGTGCGACCCCGGCCTATCTACAAGCGCATGGCACGCCACAGGCGCCCGATGATCTGCTGCATCACGATTGCATTGTCGGCTGGCGTAATGGCACCCGCAAAACCTGGATGTTGAAGGACGAAAAGGGGCAGACCCATGAACACGAGGTGCGGGTCAAGCATGAGGTGGGTGATGGGGAGATGTTATTGAACCTGACCCTTGCCGGGGGCGGCCTGGCGCAACTGCCCACTTGGCTGGTGCAAACACCTGTTGAGCAGGGCCTGTTGGTCCCGGTGCTTGAAGCCTGTGCCGGGGCTGAAATGCCGATTCACGTGATCTGGCCACGGACGCGTTATCTTCAGCCCAAGGTCCGCATGGTCGTGGATGAACTGCTGGCACTGGCACAACGTGATGTGCTGATTTTTCGACCGGATTTGGGCCCTGCGGCAGTTTAAAACAGTGACTTGAAGCGCCCTGGGCGGGCGCTTCAAGTGAGTCCGGTTACTGGGCCGGCGTATAAAACGGGTAGTCGACGTAGCCTTTTTCGCCGCTGTTGCCGTAGAACGTTGAGCGATCAGGCACTGCAATCGGCCAGCCGTTTTTCATCCGCTCTACCAGGTCCGGGTTGGCAATAAAGGGTCGGCCAAATGCGACCAGATCCAGCTCACCTGACGCCAGCGCCGCCTCGGCCGATTCGCGATCAAAGCCACCGGCGGCAATCAAGGTGCCTTGGTACGAATCGCGAAAGGTCTGGGCAAAACCTTCAGGCATGCGTTCGGCGCCAATGGTCAATTGATCGCTCAGGTGAACATAGGCAATGCGACGGTTTTGCAGTTCGCGCGCGACGGCGACCCAGGTCTCTGCCTCGTCAGCAAAGGGCGCCATATCAAACAGCCGGCCAAAGGGCGAAACCCGCACCCCCACCTTGCTGCGACCGATTGCATCGGCGACCGCATCCAGGGTTTCCAGCAGCAGGCGAATGCGATTTTCAATGGAGCCTCCATAGCGGTCCGTGCGGTCGTTGACCGTTGGATTGATAAATTGCTCAAACAGATAGCCATTGGCGCCGTGGATCTCTACCCCGTCAAAACCCGCTTCAACCGCTCTGCGGGCAGCCAGGACAAAGTCGTGTTTGAGCGCTTCAACTTCTTCGGTCGACAACGCACGGGGAGGGCTGGCTTGAATCGGTCCGGGCTGACCGTCTTGGTTGTAGGCATAGGCCAGCGAGTTGGCCGCCAGCTTGGCGCTGCAGGATACCGGGGCGCCGCCATCGGGTTGCAAGGTGGTGTGCGATACCCGGCCCACGTGCCAGAGCTGGGCGAAGATCTTGCCGCCGTCTTCATGCACGGCACGGGTGACGTTTTTCCAGCCTTCTACTTGCTCTTGGGTGTAAAGGCCGGGGTTGAACAGATAGCCGCGGCCCTGAACGGAAACCGGAACCCCTTCACTGATGATCAGCCCTGCGCTTGCCCGCTGGCGGTAATAGAGCACCGTCAATGCGTCAGGCACGGTAGTCAACGCGCGTGCGCGAGTCATGGGCGCCATCACGACACGGTTCTTCAGTTCTATGCCCGACAACGTGTAGGGAGAAAATAGAATGCTCATTAGGGGACCTCTGAAGTGGAGCGCTCCATGGCGCTGATCAGGGCGAATATACGGCGCCCAGTCCTTCAGATAATCGGCTGCTCATTCCAAACATTCAGGCACTCAGTTCCACAATCAGCCATGGAAGCTCGATTGGCACAAACCGAAATAATTAAGAAGCTTAAGCTAATAATTAAATAGTATTTATTTTTGTTTTTTAAGATCGTTTAGCTTTATGCCTCTCTACAGCGTCGGGCTTTAAGCCCGGCGCTTTTTTGCATCAGGCTAACTGTTCTCAGGTCATGCGCTGACGCTCAACTTTTGCAGCCTGTGGGCGAACCAGATGCCCGTTTTCAAGCGGCGTTTGTCAGGAGCACCTGTGACAGTCATTCAACTTCCTTTGGCGGCGGAGCCAACTCCAACGCCACAAAGGCCTCTTCAAGTGCCCACCGAATTCGCCAGCCAGGGCGATGTGGTGCTTGAGTTTCGGGGCGTCACCAAAACCTACTCGGGGAAAAAAGCCGCCCCTGAATTACTGGCCGTCAGCGACGTCAGCTTGCAAGTGCGGCGCGGTGAGGTCTTGTGCCTGATGGGCACTTCAGGCAGCGGCAAGTCAACGTTGTTGCGCCATATCAACCGCCTGATCGAGCCCACCAGCGGTGACGTGTTGATTGACGGTCAAGCCATCAGCGGGCTGAACGACAAGGGCTTGCGGGATTTACGCTCGCGCCGCATCGGCATGGTCTTTCAGCACTTTGGCCTGTTACCCCATCGTACGGTGCTGGATAACGTCGCGCTGCCGCTGGAGCTGCGCGGCGAACCCGAGCCGGTTCGTCATGCCGCTGCCACCTTGCAGTTACAGGCGGTGGGGTTGCAGGGGTGGGGGGAGCACTATCCCCACGAGCTTTCCGGGGGCATGCAGCAACGGGTCGGCCTGGCCCGGGCCTTGGTGACAGAGCCAGACATCCTGCTGATGGACGAGCCTTTCAGTGCGCTGGATCCGACTATCCGCCGCGACCTGCAAAATCACTTTCTGGCGCTGGCGCACGAGCGCGGCATCACCACCTTGCTCGTCACCCATGACCCGGCAGAAGCCCTGCGCCTCGCGGATCGCATCGCCGTGCTGCGCCATGGTCGTTTAGTGCAAGTGGGGACCCCTGAGGCGTTGCTCGAACACCCCGCTGATGCCGAAGTTGCCGACTTTTTCCGTGATTCCCTGCCCGCGCCTTCGGTCGCGCAAAAGGCTGCCAGTGTCAGCCTCCAGGCGCCCGGCAATGAGCCTCAGGTTTCACCGGGTGCGCCAGGTTTGCGTAGCTGGCAAGCCCTGTTACTGGGGCCAGCAGCGCTGGCCGACCGCGGCAAAGGCGGTTTGTTCTGGCTGACGTTTGCCACTGAGCTGGCAGCCCTGGCTACGTTCGGCCAAGGCATTCTCAGTGCATCGTGGCTTGCGGTGTCGGCGGCGGTTGTGGTGTTCGCTGCCAGCCGATTCACAGCGTTGTCGGTCAGCCGCCAACCTGTGCGGCGCAATGCATCGGGGTGGGGGTTGCCGCTGGCCGTGCTGCTGGTCAGTCAGGCGTTGGTGATCTGGCGCGTCTTTACCCCGGACACGGCCAACGCCTTGTTTGAGTTCCCGGCGAACCGGCAGTTGTTATTGCTGGCAGCCGACAGCATCGACCAATTCATTGGCTGGTCCCAAGTGGCGTTCGAAGGGGCGTTTGTCGGCGTGATCGTTGCGGTGCGCACTGTTATCGAGGGTATAGAGAACGTCTTGGGTTGGTTGCCATGGTCCGTCTCGGCACTGGCGTTGGTGTTGCTGGCCTGGCGTTCGGCGGGGTTGGGGCTGGCCCTGACCAGCAGCGTGGCGCTGCTCTACATCGGGCTGTTCGGCTTTTGGGAGCGCACCATCTCCACGCTGGCGCTGGTGGGTTCATCGGTCTTGATTGCCTTGGTCATCGGCGTGCCTACCGGCATTGTGCTGGCGAAACGGGCGCGGATTCGTCGGGTGATCACGCCGTTGCTGGATGCCATGCAGACGCTGCCCACGTTTGTGTATCTGATTCCTGCCGTGGCGTTCTTCTCTGTGGGCAAGACGCCTGCGGTCATTGCCACGGTCATTTTTGCCCTGGCGCCGATGATCCGACTGACGTCGCTGGGTATCCAGGAAGTGCCCAAGGATGCCGTCGAGGCTGCTGTCGCCCACGGTGCCAGCCCTTGGCAAACCCTGATCAAAGTGCAATTGCCGCTGGCGCGCCGTTCGCTGCTGCTGGGGATTAACCAGACCATCGTCATGAGCTTGTCGATGGTGGTGGTTGCCGCGCTGATTGGCGCGGGCGGGCTGGGCTACGACGTGATGACGGCGCTGCGCAACATTAAGGGCGGCGAGGGCATCCTCGCGGGGGTGGCGATTGTTCTGTGTGCATTAATTCCGGATCGAATCATTCAATCGAGCTTGCGCAAGCAAGATCGCGCGCACCATTAACTGTGAGACTTATCGTGAAGACACCTCTGTTGCGTTCATTGGGGGCAGCCGCGCTGCTGGCCTCCCTGATTCTTCCGGCCAGCGCATTCGCCAAAGAAAAAATTGTCATTGGTGAGCAGAACTGGACCGGTGCCATTGCTATTCAGAACATCCTTGGCGAGGTGATCAAAAGCCGCCTCGATGGCGATGTGTCGTACCTGGCCGGGGACGTTCCGGTACTGTTCAGCGCTGCCGCCAAAGGCGATGGCTCGGTGGACGTGCTGACGGATATCTGGCTGCCGAACCAGTCGGCGGCGTGGGCCAAATATGTCACGGATGGCACCCGCTCACTGGTGCCGAACCTCAAACCCTATGCGGGTGAGCAAGGCTTTTATATTCCGGGGTATTTGCAGGACAAATACGGCGTTAAATCCGTCTACGACCTGAAAAAACCTGAAATCGCCAAGCTCTTCGAACCGCTGGGTGGCGGCAAGGCTCAATTGTTGGTCGGGCCGGCGGGTTGGGAGTCGACCTACATTGGTGAAATCAAGGCCAAGGATTACGGTTTTGCAGACAAGTTCGAGTCTGTGTCTACCGAAGCCTCCGTGACTTACGCCAAGCTGGCTGCGGCATACAAGGCGGGGCGCGGCGTGGTCTTTTACGCCTACACCCCGGACTGGATTTTCTCGGCCTTTGACCTGCGCCGTCTGCAAGAGCCTGCGTTCGATGGCTATGCCCAGGACAACAAAAAGGGTGACCCGCTGTACAAAGCCGACGGCTGCTGGAAGTTCATCAGCCCGACAGTTGACCCTGACTGGCTGAACAAAAGCCAGATCACCTGCGCTTATCCGGACGCCAAAGTGCATATCCTGGCATCAACCGCCTTGCAGAAACGCGCGCCGAAAATTGCCGAGTTCCTGCGTAATGTAGCCATTGACCCGGCGCAGTTGAATGACCTGATCCTGAAGATCGAAAAGCAAAAAGTACCGGCTGATATCGCGGCCAAAGAATGGATCAAGGCCAACCCAGCGACGGTTGATCAATGGCTGGCAGCCCCGGCGCCTACCGTGAGTGCCAACCCATGAGCCACGTCTCCTTGCGTTTGCTGGATGGTGGCATGGGCCGCGAATTGCAGCGCAGCGGAGCACCGTTTCGCCAACCGGAGTGGTCAGCGCTCGCGCTGATCGAGGCACCCGAGTATGTGTTTGAGGCTCATCGCGCGTTTATTGCGGCCGGTGCCCGGATCATCACGACTAACAGTTATGCGGTTGTGCCATTTCACATCGGCGATGAGCGCTTTACCCAGCAAGGGCTAACATTGGCGGGGCGTGCGGGGGCGCTCGCCCGCCAGGCCGCATCCGCCAGTAACGAGCCGGTCACGGTGGCCGGCTCGTTGCCGCCAGCCTTGGGCTCTTATCGACCAGACTTATTTGACCATCAGCGTTCGGTGGCGATTCATCGGCAGTTGATCGCGGGTCTTGAGGCCCATGTCGATGTCTGGCTGGCGGAAACCCAAAGCTCCATCGCTGAAGTCCGCGCGGTGGTTGAAGCTCTGGATAACAATCCGAAACCGCTTTGGCTGTCGTTTACCTTGCTGGACGAGGTCGGTGAGCCACCACGCTTACGCTCGACTGAAGCGGTCGCCGACGCTGTGCGGGCGGCCATCGAGTTGGGCGCAAAGGCGGTGCTGTTTAACTGCAGCCAGCCGGAAGTTATGGGCGCTGCGCTGGCGCAAGCGCGGGAGGTGCTTGAACAACTCGGTCAAACCCTGGAGTTGGGGGTTTACGCCAATGCCTTTCCACCTGTGAACAGCGAAGCCAAAGCCAATAGCACGCTGCTTGAAATCAGACGTGATCTTGACCCTGAGGCTTACTTGAGTTGGTCGAGAACCTGGGTGGCGGCCGGTGCCAGCATCGTGGGTGGATGCTGCGGAATAGGGCCTGAGCACATCGCGCAGTTGCATTCGAGTTTATTGCCAGAAAAAGAGAAGGGGGGCGCATGACGGATTTTAATGAAGAGGCACTGGTTGAACAGGCGACCTTTGGTGCCGGTTGTTTTTGGGGCGCAGAGGCGTCGTTCCGGGCATTACCTGGAGTGATCGACAGCCGGGTGGGTTTTGCCCGCTTTGCCGAGGATGAGTCGGCGTTGATCGAGGTGGTACAGGTCGACTTCGATGCCCAAGTGATTACTTACGATCAACTGATCGCTCACTTCTGGACCGTGCACGATCCCGCCTCTGTGGACCGCCAAGGTGCGGATGTCGGTATCAAATACCGCTCAGCGCTGTTTTTCGGGTCTGAAGAGCAGGCGAAGGTCGCATCGGTTGCCAGGCAGGCGCTTGAGGCTTCGGGAAGGTTGAACCGACCCGTCGCGACGGTGATCGTGCCGTTGGTTGAGTTCGTGCTGGCCGATGAAGAGCATCAGCGATACCTCGAAAAACATGGCGGCAGCAGCTGTTCCATCTAATGGCTGCGCTGTGGCGTGAACGTATCAGTCGCATTCTGTGGCGGCTGATACAAAACATGTGATATCGTCCCCGGCATCTTCCTGGAGCATGTCGGTCAATGGCGCGTCCACGTACATTCGATGAAGCAAAGGTTCTCAGCGCCGTTGTCGACGCCTTCTGGGTGCGTGGCTATGAAGGCACGTCTACCCGGGATCTGGTCAGGTGTACGGGCCTCAACCAGCCCAGTCTCTATAACGCGTTTGGCGACAAACGCTGCTTGTATCGTCGTGCCCTTACGCACTATCTGGAATGCAGTGTGCGTGAGCGGATCCGGCGCCTTGAAGGGCTGCCGGATGCCGGAACGGCCATCACTCTATTCTTCACAGAAGTCCTGGATCGTACGTTGAACGATCCGCTTCACCGTGGATGCCTGCTGGTGAACTCCGCGCTTGAGGCGCATACAGACGACGCGGACTTGCGCCAGGCCATCGCAGAAGAGTTCGAGACCATTCGCCGTTTTTTCGAAAGCCGTCTGCAGGCCTTTAGCCTGCAAGGTGACGGTGTCAGGGAGATTGATGCGAAGCAGGGAGCTCACCATTTACTGAGTCTGTTACTGGGGGTACGCGTTTTAGCGCGCCTCAACCCCGACCCCGCGTGCGTCACAGACGCGGTTGACCTTGCACTTAACAGCCTTGGGCTTACGCCTTTGGCGCTTGCGACGCTCACTAAAAGCCCCTGCACGGAGTCACCATGATCAAGTTCTACTATCACCCGTCTCCCAACCCTGCCAAGGTCGCGCTGTTCCTTGAGGAATCAGGCCTCGCGTATGAACTGGTACCTGTTGATACCCGCAAGGGTGAGCAGCACGAGCCGGCGTTTCTCAAAATTAACCCCAACGCCAAGACGCCGGCATTGGTCGACGACGACAACATTGTGTTCGACAGCAACGCCATGCTGCTTTATCTGGCCGAGAAGACGGGGCAGTTCTTGCCTGCCGATAACCTTAAAGCCCGCGGTGAAATGTTGTCCTGGTTGATGTTCGTGGCCACCGGCATTGGCCCTTACTCGGGCCAGCATGTGCATTTCAAACACTTCGCCCCGGAGCCCAAAGACTACGCGGTTACCCGCTACACCTACGAAGCCTGGCGCCATTGGCAGATCCTTAATGATCGTCTGGCCAACCAGCCTTACATGCTGGGCAATGAGTACACCTTGGTGGACATGGCCGTATGGGGCTGGGCCCGCGCGGTGCCTTTCATCCTGGGGGATGATGCGTGGGAAAAACTGCCGCACGTCAAACGCCTGCTGGATGAGATCAATGCTCGCCCGGCCGCGCAGCGTGCCGAAGCGCTGAAGACACAGCACACCTACAAAACCGAAATGGATGCAGCCGCTCGTAAAGCCATGTTTCCGCAGATTGCTGAGTAAAAACGTCAGCTGAAGCGATGAATGTCGGGGAGGGAATGTGCACTTTCTGCCAGTGCCTTTCCCTCACCTTTGTCGCTGCCCAGGCACGAAGGCTGAGATTGATCGGCAAAGCAGATGGTGCGGTTACGCCCGTGTGCTTTGGCTTCATAAACCGCTATATCGGCCTGTGCCAGTAGATGTTCAAGCAGTATCCCGGCTTCGTGGCCGTTCTGCGTCATGCTTGAAACACCGATGCTGACGGTGATGCTCTCACCGGCCACCTGGACCCGGGAAATATGCTGGTGTACCCGCTTGGCCGCGCGTGTTGCGCCCTCAAGGTCTGAGTTGGGCAGCCACAGGGCGAACTCTTCGCCGCCATGGCGAATGACGCTGTCCTGCGCGCGAGCACTGTCTAACAACCGTTGGGCCACGTTGCGCAACACATTGTCGCCCTCGGCATGGCCAAACCGGTCATTGATCTGCTTGAAAAAGTCGATGTCTATCAGTAACAAACTACTGACCGATTGACTGTTTGCGGTGAGCATCCACTGTTTGACACTGCGCGTGAGGGCGCGCCTGTTGCCCAAGTTGGTCAGTGGGTCCGTCAGGCTCAGGTGGGCGAACTTGTCTGCTTTGATTCTGGCTTCTTGCGCATACTCGCTCAGTTGCGCATTGGCATACTGCAGTTCAGTGTTCACTTCAGTCAGTTGCAAGGCGGCTTCTTGGGCATGTTGGCGTGCCTTGAGCAACTCGGCTTCAAAGCGTTGTCGCTCTTTGGCCACGAAAAACAGCCAGATCACCACCTTTTCGCTTTCGGTCTGACTGATCCGCGCGTTCGTCATCACCGGTAGCAGTTGCCCATTGGTGGTCAGCAATTGCAGGTAAAGCTCGCTGAACTCACCATTTTTTAGCAGCATCGGCCAGGCATAGCTGTGCAGAAAAATACGCGAGGCGGGCGGGAAGTAACTGTCCAGGTAATCGCAGTTTTCAGACGCCACCAGTTGCCTGAAGTCCCGATTGGTATGCAGTACGTGACCATTACAGTTTGTGACTACTACCGGGCAGGGCAACCGTTCAAGGTAAAACACAACTGTCGCTCCCTGACAGATAGTGATGTATAGCCGAAGCCACCAGGTGCGGGTGACTCATGTGGGCGCAATGCCCGGAGACGTCCAGAACTTGCAGGACGCTGTGTTTCAGATGTTCGTTCAGGTACTCCCCGACTGGCAGGGGCACCAGCGTATCGCGGCGATGTTGCAGAATGAGGCTGGGAGTTGTGCAACGGCCCAGCGCTTGGCGAATGTCGGAGAAGAAAGTGGCCTGGGCGAATTGCCGCGCCATAACCGGGTCTGTTGAGCAGAAACTGCCTGCCAACTGAGCCGTGATCGGTGGATCTGCCTGTGAGCCAGCCACCACGGGGGCAAAGTACTCTGCCCAACCGATGTAGTTCTGATCCATGAGGGCCAGTAACGCTTCGAGGTCTGCTCGCTCGAAGCCGCCACTATACGCGGGTGGGGCGTTCAAGAAACAGGGCGAAGGCCCCACCAGGACCATTTGTGAGAAAAGGTCAGGGCGTTGGATCGACGCCAGGATGCCGATGCTGCAACTGACGGAGTGCCCGACGAAGATCACATCTTTGGACAGGCCCAAAGCGTCGCACACCTCGATCAGGTCCTGCGCATAACCGGCCAGCGAGCTGTATCTGAGCGCATCAAATGCGCGCGCATCCGAGCTGCCGCTGCCCACATAGTCGAATAATATTTGCCGGTGGGTGGCGGCAAACTCCGGCGTGAGGAGGTGCCACATTTCCTGATTACAGCCAAATCCATGGGCGTAAAGGATGACCGGTGCATCGGGGTTAGCGTGGGGTAATTGCTTAACGTTGTTGCGCTGGATGATACCCACTTCTGCAACACCTCTGTTAAGGGGGCGGTGATCAGAGGCCACAACACAGTCCAAGGTTTGTGTCGACAAGATGGCGTCAGTAGCGCGTCAGTATAACGAGGGTGATGGCAAAACGGCATCCCTGGCTTAGGCGCCAGGTCGCAGCCTGCATCAGCGCTTGCAGGCTGCGCGAAGGTTCGCTCTATAACGCGGCTGTGCGCAAGGCGTGTTTTTTCTCCAGGCCCGGCACGTCGTGCAGGGATATGCGTGATGTTTCTGGCAGCGCCAAGCCGCCTGCCAGGGCGAGTACTGCAACGGCCATCAGGTAAAACGCTGGCGACAGGTTGCTGCCGGTGGTGCTGATGAGCCAGGTGGCTACCAGCGGTGCGGTGCCGCCAAACAGGGTGTAGGCCATGTTGTAGGTGATAGCCGAGGCGGTGTAACGGGTGCGGGTCGGGAAGGTTTCCGAGAGCAGGGCGGCGGTCACCACGCCACACAGCACCGCGCCAATCGCCAGCAGCATGACGCCGATGACAGATGCAGCGAACCCGCCGGAGCTGGCCATCAGGAACGACGGGTACACGGCGACGATCAGCAGCGCGCAGGCGGTCATGACTGTGGCCCGACGCCCCACCCGGTCGGAATACAGCCCGGCCAGCGGGCAGATGGCGGCAGCGAAAATCAGGGCAATCAACGACACCAGCAAGGCCATGGCGCGGCTCAAGCCACCAGCTACTTGCAGGTAGGTGGCAAAGTAAGTGGTGAACATATAGAACGACAACGCCGTCAGCGACACAAAAGCGCCCAGGCAGCAAATGGCAGCGCCATGGTTGCGCAAGGTTTCTTTGAGTGGCGAATGGGCGACGTCGTGCTCTTCGGTGACCGCCTGGAACGCCGGGGTTTCATCCAGTTTGTTGCGCATGTACAGGCCGACCAGCCCCAGTGGCGCGGCAATCAGAAACGGCACGCGCCAGCCCCAACTGCTCATGGCTTCTGCCGACAACGAAGCCTCAAGGGCATAAGCCGCAACGGCCGCTGCGGCGAAGGCGGAGAACGTCGATACCGGCACAAAGCTGCCGTACCAGGCCCGTTTATGGTCCGGCGCGTGCTCCATCAAATAAGCGCACGCGCCTGCGTATTCGCCGCCCGCTGAAAAGCCCTGGGCGCAACGGATCAGCGTCAACATAATCGGCGCCATTACCCCGATCGCCGCATAGGTGGGCAGCACGCCGATCAGGGTGGTCGCCGCGGCCATCAGCAAAATGGTCATGGCCAGGGTTCGCTTGCGGCCGATGCGGTCGCCGAGCATGCCGAAAATCACCCCGCCCAGCGGGCGAAAGGCAAAGGCAACCGCGAACACGGCAAAGGTTTTGAGCAGCGCCGCGCTGGCGTCTTCACTGGGGAAGAACTGCTGGGCGATGGTGGTTGCGAGAAAGCCATACACCGCGAAATCAAACCACTCGACAAAGTTGCCGATCGAGGCCGCGACAATCACTTTTCTCAGCGTTTTAGGGCTGACGTGCCCGGGTGTGGTGCTGGTCATATGAGCCTCGATAATGGATCCGTGATCGATCGATTATCGGGGCAGCCCTGAGGGGGGAACGCTTCAAAAGTGCCCTCGACGTATTCAGGAGCGACGCTGGTCTTTGTCAGTTTGTGTCAAAAAAATAGTGATCAATGCGCGGATCACGGCGGGCAACGCTTCCAGATCGCGGACCAGGATGCTGCGCTCACGCACGCGCCAGGGTTCGTCAAGCTCGACGATGTGCAAGCCCATGGTGTGCTGATGACGCCGGGCCGAGGATTCCGGCAGGATCGCCAGGCCAACGCCGGCTTCAACCATGCGGCACATGGCCTCGAAGCTGTAGACCTTGATGCGCATGTTCAACGCCTGGCCGCTCAGGGCCACTTGTTCGTTCAAAAAGCGCAGCAGCGTGGTGCCTTCATGCAAGCCGATATGCGGATAGGCCAGGGTCTCGGTCAATTTGACCTTTTTGCGTGTGGCCAGTGGATGGTCGAGCGGGGTGACCAGAATCAACTGGTCGGTGCTGAAATGTATGACCTGCAAGCCATCTGCCTTGATCGGGCCGGCGATGATGCCCAAATCGGTGGAGCCGTCCATCACGCCGCGCACGATGTCACGGCTGAGCCGCTCCTGAAGGTCGACCGTAACGCCCGGTCGTTCAGCGAGAAACCCGGCAAGGATTTCCGGCAAGAATTCGGTCGCGGCGGTGGTGTTGGCGAAGATCTTGATGTGCCCGCTGGCCTCGGCTCCGTACTCGGTGAACTCGTTTTTCATGTAGTCCACCTGGCGCATGATCACTCGCGCATGGTGCAAAAACAGCTTGCCTGCGGGCGTCAGTTCTACACCCCGGCTGTCACGGTACAACAGGCGGCTGGCCAGGCTTTCTTCCAGGCTTTTGATGCGCGCACTGGCCGCAGCAGGTGACATGAAGGCCTTGCGTGCGCCCTGGGTCATGCTGGGGGATTCGGCGATTTGAATAAACAGGCGCAGGTCGACCAAATCGAAGTGCATGGCAGATATCCGTTGAGCGTGAGTGCTGGTCCACAGTCTTGGCGTTAAGCAAATCCGAACGCCCCCTTACGAAATCGCAGATTCACAGATCGCCGGGCTTTTAGCAATCTTGGCTAAAACAACAAGCCACGGGACATTACCGATGAGCGATAACGCACTGTCCACCTGGATCGGTCGTACTGAAGAGATCCACGATCACATCAGTCTCAACCTGGTCACCCGCATCGCCGCGACATTGGGCGAGCGTGTGCCACACGCTGGCGAGCCTTTACCTGCACTGTGGCAATGGTGCTTCTTCCAGCCTGCCGTTGAGTCGAGCGGCCTGGGCGGCGACGGGCATCCGGCCCGGGGTGGTTTTTTGCCCCCGGCGCACAACCGCAACCGCATGTGGGCGGGCGGGCGTTTCGAGTTTTACGCACCACTCAAAGTGGGTGCCGACGCTACGCGGGTTTCCACCATCACCAACGTTCAGGAAAAACACGGCAAGACTGGTTCGCTGCTGTTTGTCACGGTCCAGCATGACTACCTGCAAGACGGCCAACTGGCGATCCGTGAAGAGCAAGACATCGTCTACCGCGAACCGACGCCGCCTAAATTGACCAGCGGCGAGCCGTTGCCTGCGGGCACCTGGCAGGAGTCCGTCGACCCTGATCCAACCCTGCTGTTCCGCTATTCCGCCGTCACCTTCAATGGTCACCGCATTCACTACGACTGGCCTTACGCGACGCAAACCGAGGGCTATCCGGGGTTGGTGGTGCACGGGCCGTTGATCGCCACGCTGGCCCTGCGGGCATTTTGCCGGGCCAATCCTGATGCGCGTTTACGCGGTTTTACGTATCGCGGCCTGCGCCCATTGATCGCCCCGCAGCCCTTTGTCGTGGGCGGGCGTGTCAGCGCTCAGGGCAAGGCGCAGGTGTGGGCAGGCAATGCACAGGGCATCGCCCAGCAAGGCGAAGTGACCTTCGATTGACCGTGGCATTCAGCACAATAAATACAACAAGGACCTGAGATGAATCCGTATCTGAACGACGACTACAACGCCATTCGCGAGGGCGTGCGCGCCTTGTGCGCCGAGTTCTCGGCCGAGTACTGGCGCAAGATCGACGAAGAAAAGGGCTTTCCTGAAGCGTTTGTGGCCGCCATGACCGAGGCGGGCTGGTTGTCGGCAATGATCCCCGAAGCCTACGGCGGCTCGGGTTTGGGCCTGGCCGAAGCGTCGATCATTCTCGAAGAAGTCAACCACTGTGGCGGCAACTCCGGCACGGTGCATGGCCAGATGTACAACATGTTTACCTTGCTGCGCCATGGCAGCGAGGAGCAAAAAGGTTATTACCTGCCCAAGCTGGCCAGCGGCGAGTTGCGCTTGCAGTCCATGGGCGTGACCGAACCCACCACCGGCACCGACACCACCAAGATCAAGACCACCGCCGTGCGCCGTGGCGATAAATATGTGATCAACGGGCAGAAGGTCTGGATCTCGCGGATTCAACACTCGGACCTGATGATCTTGCTGGCGCGCACCACGCCGCTGGCCGAGGTCGAGAGAAAGGCCGATGGCATGTCGATTTTCCTCGTTGACCTGCGCGAAGCCATCGGCAACGGCCTGACCGTGCAGCCGATTGCCAACATGGTCAATCACGAAACCAACGAGCTGTTTTTCGACAATCTGGAAATTCCGGCCAGCAGCCTGATTGGCGAAGAAGGCAAGGGCTTTCGCTACATTCTCGACGGCCTCAATGCCGAACGTACGCTGATCGCCGCCGAGTGCATCGGTGATGGCCGCTGGTTCAACGAAAAGTCTGCGCAGTACGCCCGTGATCGCGTGGTGTTTGGCCGTCCGATTGGCCAGAACCAGGGCGTACAGTTCCCGATTGCCGAAGCCCATATCGAGCTGGAAGCCGCCGACCTGATGCGCTGGCGTGCCTGTGACGAGTACGACAACGGGCGCAATGCCGGGGCGGCAGCGAACATGGCCAAGTACCTCGCGGCCAAGGCCAGTTGGGAGGCGGCTAACGCGTGCCTGCAAACCCATGGCGGCTTCGGTTTTGCCAACGAATACGACGTTGAGCGCAAGTTCCGCGAGACCCGCCTGTACCAGGTGGCGCCTATTTCGACCAACCTGATCTTGTCTTACGTGGCTGAGCATTTGCTCGAACTGCCGCGTTCTTTCTGACCACGGTCTTTCGTCTTTCATGGGGAACGCTGCATGAGTCAGCACACGCAAGCGCTTACAGAATTTTTGGCCAATTTGCATCACGCGCAGTTGCCTGAAGCGGTCATTGATCGCACTGAAGAGTTGTTTCTCGACTGGCTGGGCTCGGCGCTGGCCAGCCAGGGCATGCACCCGATTCCGCTGTTCGAGCGCTATGCCGCAATGATGGGCCCCGCCAGCGGCCCGTCCGGTATTTTGGTCAGCGGCAAAACCAGTTCTGCGTATTTCGCCGCATTGGTCAATGGCGCCAGCTCACACCTGGTTGAGCAGGATGACTTGCACAACAGTTCGGTGCTGCACCCGGCGACCGTGGTGTTCCCGGCAGTGCTGGCGGCGGCTCAGGCACTGGGTAAAACCGGTCGCGAATTGATCGTTGCGGCGGTGGCCGGGTATGAAGCGGGCATTCGTATCGGTGAGTTCCTCGGGCGCTCGCACTACCGCATCTTCCACACCACCGCCACGGTGGGCACGCTGGCGGCGGCGGTGGGTGTCGGCAAGCTGATGGACTTTAACCAGGAACAATTCACCCACGTACTTGGTACGGCCGGCACCCAGGCGGCAGGCTTGTGGGAGTTCTTGCGTGACGCCGCAGACTCCAAGCAATTGCACACCGCCAAAGCCGCTGCCGATGGCCTGCTGGCTGCCTACCTGACGGCTGAAGGGCTGAGCGGCGCACAGAACATTCTGGAAGGCGAGCAGGGCATGGCGGCCGGTATGTCCAGCGATGCGCAGCCGGGCAAGTTGTCAGACGGTTTGGGCACGCGCTGGGCGCTGGTAGAAACCTCGTTCAAGTTTCACGCCTCGTGCCGACACACGCACCCGGCCGCCGATGCACTGCTGGCGCTGATGCAGCGCGAGCAACTGAGCGCTGAGGACATCGCAGGGGTCACCACGCGCGTGCATCAGGGCGCCATCGATGTACTGGGCCGCGTGCAGGTGCCGCAGACCGTGCATCAGGCCAAGTTTTCCATGGGCACGGTGCTGGGGTTGATCGCTGTGTATGGCAAGGCCGGGCTGCCGGAGTTTCATCAATACGCGCTGACTGATTCGCGGGTAAGCGATGTGCGCGACAAGGTGCGCATGGTGCTGGACGAGGAAGTCGACGGGGCGTATCCGCAACGCTGGCTGGGCCGGGTCGAGGTCACCACGCTGGCCGGTCAGACCTTGCACGGGCGCATCGACGAGCCCAAGGGCGATCCGGGCAATACCCTGAGCCGCGCCGATCTGGAAGACAAATTTCGCCGCCTGCTGGCGTTCTCCGGAGCACGCACTGACGAGCAGGCGACGGGCCTGATCGGACTGGTCTGGAACCTGCGCGAACTTGATGACTTGAGCGCGTTGACGCGAACCACAACCTTTGCCGGGAGCGCAGCATGAACGACAACACCGCCAAACCCCGCCCGCTGGACGGCATTACTGTGGTCAGCCTGGAGCATGCCATCGCTGCGCCGTTCTGTACCCGGCAGCTGGCCGATCTGGGCGCACGGGTGATCAAGGTTGAACGCCCTGGCTCCGGTGACTTTGCCCGCGACTATGACGAGCGCGTCAATGGCCTGGCTTCACACTTTGTCTGGACCAACCGCTCCAAAGAGAGCCTGACCCTCAACGTCAAGCAGGACGAGGCCGGGCAGGTGCTCGACAAGCTGCTGAGCACGGCTGATGTGCTGGTGCAGAACCTTGCACCGGGCGCCGCGCAACGCATGGGGCTGTCGTTTGCTGACCTGCATGAGCGCTTTCCGAGGTTGATCGTCTGCGATATTTCCGGTTACGGCGAAGGCGGGCCTTACGAGCAGAAAAAGGCCTACGACCTGCTGATCCAGAGCGAGGGCGGATTTTTGTCGGTGACCGGCGGGCCGGGTGAAAACGAGATGGCCAAGGCCGGCTGTTCGATCGCTGACATTGCCGCAGGCATGTATGCCTATACCGGCGTGCTCTCGGCCCTGTTGCTGCGCGACAAGACCGGCGAGGGCAGCCGTGTCGATGTGTCGATGCTGGAAAGCCTGGTGGAGTGG
Organism: Pseudomonas sp. FSL R10-2189; assembly: GCF_009600325.1. Classification (NCBI taxonomy): domain Bacteria; kingdom Pseudomonadati; phylum Pseudomonadota; class Gammaproteobacteria; order Pseudomonadales; family Pseudomonadaceae; genus Pseudomonas; species Pseudomonas sp. FSL R10-2189. The sequence continues at coordinate 199,153 of NZ_WIVZ01000003.1, read as the reverse complement.
ATGGGTTACCCGCTGTATTACGCCTACGAAGGCGCACCGCCACCACCCAGAGCGGGCGCCGCCCACGCGACGATTTACCCCTACGGGCCGTTCCCCACAGGGGATGGCGGTACGGTGATGCTCGGTTTGCAGAATGAGCGTGAATGGCAGCAGTTTTGCGACAAGGTGTTGCTGCGACCAGACCTTGCGCGCGACTCGCGCTTTAATGCCAATGCACGACGTTCAGAGAACCGTGCCGAGTTGCGGGCCATCATCGTTGAGACGTTTGCCCACATGACGGCTGCACAGGTGATTGCACGGCTGGACACGGCGCTGATTGCCAACGCCCATGTCAACGACATGGCCGGGGTCTGGGCGCATCCACAACTGCAGGCGCGTGATCGCTGGCGTGAAGTGGACAGCCCGTCCGGCAAGTTGGCGGCGCTGCTCCCTCCGGGCCGTAACACGGCGTTTGAGCCGCGTATGGATCCGGTGCCGGGTTTGGGCGAGCACACCGACAGCGTGCTGGCCGAGTTGGGTTACAAGGCGCATGACATCCAGCGCCTACACGAACAAGGAGCGGTGTGAGGCTGGCGCCTCACATCCCCTGCATGGAGCAGTTCATGGACAGAAGTACTATTCGCTCGGCACTGTTTGTGCCGGCCACCCGGCCAGAGCGCATCGACAAAGCGCTGGGCAGTGGCGCCGATGCGGTCATCGTCGACCTTGAGGACGCCGTGGCGGAACACCTCAAGGTTGAAGCGCGCAGCAATCTGCAGGCGTATCTGGAGGCCAATCCACAGGCGTGCATTCTGGTACGTATCAACGCGCCAGCGCATGAGCAGCAGGCCGCTGATCTGGCCCTGTGTGCTCGCTACCCCGGTGTGGTCGCCGTGCTGCTGCCCAAGGCTGAAAGCGCTGAGCAGGTGGAACGGGTGGCGGTTTGCGCCAAGCCGGTCTGGCCCATCATCGAGAGCGCCAAAGGCCTGCTTGAGTTACCGGCCATTGCCCGTGCACACGGAGTCGAGCGCTTGAGTTTTGGCGCGCTGGATCTGGGCCTCGACCTTGGTTTGATGAGTGGCACTGCTGGCGCCCAACGCATGCTCGATCAGGCGCGCTACGCCATTGTCTTGCACAGCACCCTGGCGCACTTGTCGCCGCCGCTGGACAGCGTGTTCCCCGACATCAAAAACACCGCAGGCATGACCTGCATGGCTGCCGATGCCCGGGACATGGGCTTTGGCGGCTTGCTGTGCATCCACCCCAGCCAGGTGGCACTGATTCACACGGCCTTTATGCCCGGCCCTGAAGAGCTGGACTGGGCGCGCCGGGTGCTGGATGCGGTGGCGGCTGGCGGCGGGGTCTATGTGGTCGATGGGCAGATGGTTGACGCGCCCGTCATCGGGCATGCCCGCCAGGTATTACATCGGGCCGGTGTGACGCCTGCCTGAGTCAAAAGCATCACCACGAAAAACCAAGCACGACCAAACAATAACAACAAGAGGTACATGCCCCATGTTTAAACACACTCTCAAGGCTTTGGCCTGCGCCCTGCCACTGTATGCCGGTCTGGCAAGTGCGGCAGATCCCATCAGTATCAAATTCGCCCACGTGGTTGCCGAACACACGCCCAAGGGGCAGGGCGCCCTGATGTTCAAAAAGCTGGCTGAAGAGCGTCTGCCTGGCCAAGTGAAGGTCGAGGTGTACCCGAACTCGTCGTTGTTTGGTGACGGCAAGGAGATGGAAGCGCTGCTGCTTGGCGACGTTCAGTTGCTGGCGCCATCGCTGGCCAAGTTTGAGCATTACTCCAAGCCGATCCAGATCTTCGACTTGCCATTTTTGTTCAACGACATCAACTCGCTTGATCGCTTCCAGCAGAGCCCCGAAGGCCAGGGGCTGCTCAAGTCCATGGAAAGCAAGGGCATTACCGGCCTCGGTTACTGGCATAACGGCATGAAGCAATTGTCGGCCAACAAGGCGCTGTACGAGCCCAAGGATGCACGTGGCCTGAAGTTCCGGGTGCAGGCGTCGGCGGTGCTGGATGAGCAGTTCAAGGCGTTGCGCGCAGCACCGCGAAAAATGAGTTTTGCCGAGGTGTATCAAGGGCTGCAGACCGGGGTGGTCAACGGTACTGAGAACACCTGGTCGAACTATGAAAGCCAGAAGGTCAACGAGGTGCAGAAGTACTTCACTGAGTCTGACCATGGCGCCATCGACTACATGGTGATCACCAACACCAAGTTCTGGAACAGCCTGCCTGAAGATGTGCGCACGTCACTGGATCAGATCATGACTGAGGTCACGGTCGAGGTGAACAAGCAGGCCGAGGAGCTGAACCAGGCCTCCAGAAAAACCATCGTCGATTCGGGCACCAGCGAAGTCATCACCCTCACACCTGAGCAGCGCGAAGAGTGGCGTGAAGCCATGCGCCCGGTCTGGAAAAAATTCGAAAAAGACATCGGTGTCGACCTGATCAAGGCAGCGGAGCAATCGAACCAAAGCAGTTAAGACCTGAAGTGCCGCCGGTAATCGCGTGAGCGCTTGCCGGCGGCAGCGTCAATGGCGAAAGCGACAGCCTGCAAGGTCTGTCGCGCCTTGGCTTCATTGGTTTTAGTCGTCGCTTTGCGACCGCTCTTTCAAGGGGAGATTACCCATGCAGGCATTTTTTCGTGTCTGGAATCGTGTGGAAGAAGTACTGGTGGCATTCCTGCTTGCAGGCATGACCCTGGTGACGTTCTCCTACGTGGTCTTCAACAACCTTTACGGTGTTTTTTATTCTTTGGGCGATTCTCTGCCCTTCGCCAACGACGCCATGCTCAGCATCGGCGACGGCATTCTGTATATCGCCCAGGAGATGACCTGGAGCGTGGCGCTGACCAAGGCCATGTTCGGTTGGCTGATCTTTGTCGGGTTGGCCTGGGGCGTGCGCATTGGCGCGCATATCGGTATCGATTTGCTGGTACGCCAGTTCAGTCCTGAGAACCAGCGGCGCGTGGCGTTGCTTGCCTTGGTGATCTGCCTTGGCTATTGCGCACTCATGGCTTACTCCAGCGAACAGTGGGTCGCCACGCTCTATGCCGTCGGCACCAGCGCTGAAGACCTCGACCGTTTCGGTATTCGCCAGTGGCAGATCGTAATGATCGTGCCAATCGGCTTTGCTTTGATGTTCCTGCGCTTTCTGCAGGTGTTCATTCGCGTCGTGCAGGGCAAGCAGCAAGGGCTGGGCTTGCACAGTGAAGTGGATGAGGCCGTGAAACTGGCTGAAAACGACACCTCGGAGAACGCCAAATGACTATCAGCTTTCTATTTGTCGCTCTGTTCGTGCTGATGTTTATCGGCATCCCGGTGGCGATTTCCCTGGGCTTGTCCGGGGCCATGACCATCCTGTTCTTCAGCAACGACTCAGTTCGTTCCCTGGCCATCAAGCTGTTCGAAACCAGCGAGCACTACACGCTGCTGGCCATTCCGTTCTTCCTGCTGTCTGGCGCCTTCATGACCAGCGGCGGTGTGGCCCGTCGCTTGATCGACTTCGCCAACGCCTGCGTGGGGCATATCAAGGGTGGCCTGGCGATTGCGGCGATCATGGCCTGCATGCTGTTTGCGGCGCTCAGCGGGTCTTCACCGGCAACCGTGGCCGCTGTGGGTTCTATCGTGATTGCCGGGATGGTGCGCTCTGGCTACAAACAGGAGTTTGCCGCCGGTATCGTGTGTAACGCCGGTACGTTGGGCATTCTGATTCCGCCGTCGATTGTCATGGTGGTTTACGCCACCGCGACCGAGACCTCGGTGGGCAAGCTGTTTATGGCCGGTGTGATTCCGGGGCTGTTGCTGGGTGTGGTGTTGATGATCACCATCTACATCCTCGCGCGGGTTAAAAACATGCCCGCGCTGCCGCGAGCGTCGTTCAAGGAAATCGTCACCGCAGGTCGCAAAGCGGGCTGGGGCTTGATGCTGATCGTGATCATTCTGGGCGGTATTTACTCCGGCATGTTCACCCCGACCGAAGCTGCGGCCGTAGCAGCGGTGTATGCGGCGTTTGTGGCGATCTTCATCTACAAGGACATGACCTTTCGCGAATGCCCGAAGGTGATTGTCGAGGCGGGCAAGCTCAGCGTGGTGCTGATGTTTATCATCGCCAACGCCATGCTGTTTGCACACGTGTTGACTACCGAGCAGATCCCGCAGTCGATCACCGCCTGGGTGGTTGAACAGGGCTTCACGCCGATTGAGTTCTTGTTGGTGGTCAACGTCGTGTTGCTGGTGGCGGGCACCTTTATGGAGCCGTCCGCGATCATCCTGATCCTGGCGCCGATCCTGTTTCCGATTGCCATGCAACTGGGCATCGACCCGATCCACTTGGGCATCATCATGGTGGTGAACATGGAGATCGGACTGATCACACCGCCAACCGGGCTCAACCTGTTTGTGACCTCGGCGGTTACGGGCATGCCACTGACCCGAGTGGTGCGTGCGGTGTCGCCGTGGCTGTTGGTGATGCTGGCGTTCTTGATTCTGGTGACGTACGTGCCGTTTGTGTCGCTGGCACTGCCGAACTGGCTCGGGATGTAAACGCTGCGGTAAAGCTAAAGGGCCTGCACGCGATAAGCGTGCAGGCCCTTTTTTGTGGCCGCTGACGGGGTGTATCGACTACCAGAGAGGAACCACGTAGCTGACATACAGACGGTTTTCGTCTTGCACGGTCGCGCCAGTAATATCCGGGCTGGCGTGGGCATTTCGCCAGGTCACACCCAGACCTTTGAAGGTACCGGTCGGGATCTGGTAGGCGAGGGTGACGTTGCGTTCCCACTCGCTGGTGGTGCCTTGCGCGGTACGGATGTCATCACCGTGGGCATACGACGTGGCGAAGGTCAGACCGTTTACGCCCAGCTTGCTGAAATCATATTTGTACTGCGCCAGCCAGGTGCGTTCGCCTGCATGCTGGAACTTGTTCAGTTGCATGTTGGTGAGGGCCGGAGTGTCGGCGCCCGAACCTGGACCTTGACGGTTGTCGCCACTGTTCAGGCCAGAGTCCAGGTACGGGAAGTCGCTATCGCCGCTGTTTTTCTGGATGCCCAGGCCCACAGTGTGACCGTCCAGGGTGTAGCTTTCGAGCAGGCTGACGGTGGACTGGTTGATACGGCCCTTGGAGGCGCCATTGTCATACAGGCCGGCAGCGGCATAGTCTTTGTCGCCATCGGCGTTGCCGCCCACACCCAGGCTGCGGTACAGACGGATGTCGGTGTCAAAGGCACCTACAGCCACCGCGTCATGGCGCTTGGCGCCGAGGAAGAACTGCTGGTAGTAATCCTCAAGGTTGGAATACCACAGGCTGACGGTGGTGCCCGGCAAGCCGGTGTAGTCGGCGCCACCGAACAGGAAGCGATCGCTTTCTTTGGTACCGCCAGCGGTGATCATGCCCTGATCGCCAGTTTCGTTACGGATCTTGGTCTTGAGAATGTCACCTGCAGTGAAGGTGAAATCCGTCAGGTCCTTGGACACCAGTTGCACACCGGTGTTGGTCTGCTGATACAGGCGCCCGTCAGTGTTGGCCAGGACCGGGTTGTTGCCGTACAGCGTACCCACGCGCAACTCGTCTTTAGCGAAACGCATTTTGAAAGTAGGGCTCAGAACGCCGAACTGATCGGCAGATTTGCCATCATCCAGCGGGAACATACTGCCCGGGTAACGACCCTGGTGGGACTTATCGTTGAGGTCACCACCGGAGTCCAGCTTCAGACCATAAAACCCCTGCAAGTCCAGACCAAAACCAACCGGACCTTCGGTGTAGCCAGACTTGAAGTTGAATTCAAAGCCCTGGCCCCAATCGCGAATGCTGTGGGCCTTAGCGTTGCTGTTAACTACATCGCGACCCTGTTGATTGAGGTAACGGTTAAGCAGGGTTAGATCGGCGTGACTGTCATCGATAAAGTCGGCGTGTGCTGACAGCATAAAGCTCGCCATGGCGACCCCCACCATAGGGCTTACTAACTTCTTCATTGATCCCGGTCTCCGTCATTATTCTGAAATTAAAGCGTCAAACGCTTCACATAATTAGGCGATTCCTATGTGACAGTTCGGAGTCAAAAGCGGGGTTTGGCAGATGAAATTAAATTTAAGAAAGCCCGTGGATACGGGGGTTTTGCAGGTGTTTCTGAGGTTTTTGGCGAGTGTTGTGACTGCCCTCTGGAGGTCGCGCGCGAGGCTCGGATTCGCCATAAACTGCGCACCCGAGACGTCCCGGAAATTCAACAATAAAGGAGTTATTGCATGACAGCGGACAAAGCGTGCCCGGTGGTATTACGACGGGGTCAAACGCTGGAAATCCTTGCGTTTGAGCACCCTTTGGCAGGCTTGCAACTGGTCAAAGGCAGCGTCGAACCGGGAGAGCCGACCGACGTGGCAGCCGTACGAGAATTGTTCGAAGAAGCGGGGATTACCGCCACGGCAAAATACGCTTTGGGCGAGTGGCGATCGACGCTAACGGGGCACACCTGGGCGTTTCATGAATGTCATGTTGATCAGGCACTTCCCGAGACGTGGGCACATTTTGCCTCCGATGACGGAGGGCATGAATTCCGGTTTTTTTGGCACCCGTTGATGAGTGAACCGTCAGACAGCTGGCATCAGATTTTCAAAGATGCTTTGAGTTTTCTTAGGCAGGCCCTCGCAGATACGTAAATTTACGCTCAACTATCGGCGTGCCATCGAGTCCAAGGACTTCGTCTGGTGACAGTTTTGCAACCAATGTTGAAACGGAGGGAGAGAATGAAAAAAATCATAGGCCTGGCAGCGCTGACCCTCCTGGTCGGATGCTCGGCGAATCAGCCAAAACAGCCCGAACTTAACGACACCCAAGCATGCATGACCTACCGATCAATGATGACTGCCCCCATGGCCCCGGATGCGATGCAGCGTCTGAGAGAAGCGTGTGAACAGTCGAGGGTGCGTCATGCAGAGATCTTGTAGGAGCTGTCGAAGGCTGCGATCTTTTGACGTTCAAAATCAACAGTTGTAGCCTTCGGCAGTTCCTATATCGCATTGCGTTTCGTCAGCCGTAGCTTGACTCACCCCTCAGCACGGCGCTCGAGCGCAAATATCCAGCGTCGAAGTGGGCCCCAATACGCCAAATCAATCACATCAAAAGTAACCCATACCCGGGTCCTTACTGAAAACGCCTGAACCGTTGGGCTGGGTGAGACAGCAAGAGGATTACTGATCGATACGAGCGATTGATGCGCACTCCCGATGTAGGGCGAATTCCTGGTGTCGAGAAGACCGACCTGTAACGTTCCGTTAACGTCTGGAAGGCTCAAGGGCAAGGTCTCGCCAGTTGCCAACTGTCCTATACACGCGCTCTCAAAAAAGACGGCAAGTGGCGCGCTCCGGCCAAAAGCATTGTTTAGAAAACCCTTCTTTCGATGAATGGTGATATCCATGTGCCGCCCTTCATTGACCGAGTGCAATGAGTATTGGTCAGTCTGACGATAATGGCGAATCACTCTCTAACCACAGGGATGGATTAGTACAGGTGTGCTAATTGAAGAAGAGTGTTTTGATGTTATCGTTTTTCTTGTATTGGTAATGTTCGAAATATTACGTGCTTTGATTAAAAGCAAAAATATTTAACGTCTGCTCATTGTTCTGGAAGGTTCGGTAAGTGTATGTCAGGGATATTCAGGTTGGGTGGTGTGCTAATAGTGTTGGCGTCGTTATTGACGGGGTTTAATTCGGCACTGGCCGCCAGTAAAGACCCTGTTGGCGACTGGTGGCTTGTTTACAGCGTCGGTACGGGGAAAAACAACATTATGTTTGTCGCCGACCTCACTTCCATGACACCACCAGTTAAAAAGGGCGGTACACAGTTTGTCGAGGTTAGCCAGATCTTCGCTGATCCATCAAAACCGCTGGTGGACGTCTATACAGTTGAAGTTCAATGCGCCAAACACAGGGCTAGCTTTGTTAAAGGCACATCTACTGATCGAGCCAGCAACGTACGTCGGGATCTGGAAGTGTCTAATGAGTGGCTCACGCTGGACGATAATGCACTGTTATACACGTTTGGATTTGTGTGTAATCCGCGGGATCGAGTCTTCAATGGCATGTTGTCGTTGGGGAAGTTTACTCATAAAAAGCTGCTGGAAACTATCGCGGAGTTACAAGCACCGCCGAAAACGCCGATGCAAGAGTTAGAGCAGATGTTGGGTAATGATAAGCCGCACGGTCCTGGTGAGATGAAATGAAAGTTTATAAATGGCTTAAAACGGTTTTGTTGATAATGCTAGTGCCCGGTTTTATGGTGGCCAGCGGCTGTTCGTTGATTGCCCAGAATCGCTGGGAAGGTCGCGATGCCCAAGAGGCACTGAATTTATTCGGCAGGCCCGATACGATGAAAGCAACGCAAGATTCTGCTGGAGAGAAACTCGTTGTGATGACGTGGTACAAAACCTCTCAGTGGACGACTACCGAAGCGGCCGGTACATCCATGACCCATGGAGCTAATGGCACGACTCATACGGAATATTATGAGCAAGTGGGTCATGGATCGGACTGCAAACTGGAAGCGACGGTCAATCAGGCCAAGAAAATAGTGCTGTTTAAAATTCAGGACGGAAAAATACTGCATGGCAAGTGCCAAAATATTCCTTACGTTCCCGGTTATATTCCGCCTGGTTTTTAGGGGGAACGACCAAAACTTACGCCCTGAACAGTGCATGAACGAGGCTAATGAAGCCATCGCTGCGTGAAATTTCGCGAGGGATGCTTGAGGTGGTCAGTATGATCATCACTTATGACGGCACGATCACTTTTAAATGGGAAATGGTTGCTGATGAATATCGTCAGAGCGAAGCAGACGAATTTGAGCCCGATGCAGACTCTGCACCTTTTTAAATGACACAAAAAAGCCCGCTCGACGGCGGGCTATTTTTTCTAGCTAAGACTTACAAAGAATCATTATTTTGCTTTTTTAGTTCAGCTGTGCATTCAGGTTTATTGTTGAAATCGTACTGCACTACGAAGTAGCCTTTGTCTCTGGAAGCTGCTCTGGCATCAATCGCAATGCTGCTGATGTCATTCTTAATTCCAGGCCCTTTCCATTCAGCCGCCAACGTTCGATCCTGCTTGTAAAGGCTGGTCATCCAGTCATTTGAGTCCTTCCAAATGCTTCCAGGCATCAAGAAGTCATAGATTTTTGGCTTTCCGTAGATTGCGGTCAGGGCATCTCTCATAGAATCGTAGCCTGATTGTAACTGATGCCCGAAGTCATTCGTTTGTATAGATTTCCCAATTGCTCTAATCACGCAAAGCCCGACCGTGGGCGAGATAACCAAACCGTATTGCTCAAAAGCATCGTTCGGCTTCGGAGCCTTATCGAGAAAATACAGATTTTCAGATTCTTTAATGAGCCTTGGAGTTTCTCCTGTCATTTTCTCAATGATTTCTGCACTTATACCTGACTCAAAACCGAAAGGCCCTGTGCCGGTCGGTAAAAGATCAGGTGCGGCGGCTGGTTGAATTGCCGCAACCGAGGGGACAGGGACTGAGCTCTTTGTAGGCAATACCTGCATAGCTGCGCGAACAGGGAGTAGGCCGTATTTTGAAACCAAGTACTGCTGCTCAAGCATCGCAAGGGTTTGCTCACTAGTCGCAATAGTTGAAAGCTTCAGTGCCAGAATAAGTCCTCCACTGTATTGCGCGGCTTCAGCCTTTGCAGAAGCGATATTCACCTTGGTTTGTGCTATTTCGGCAGCTAGTTTGCTGGCGAGTTCCTCATCCGCGTTAGAGGCAACTGTAGCTACGGTTACGCTACTTTTTGATTGGACAGCCAATATTCGTTGCTCTAACAGTGCTTGATTAGTTTTAAGAACCTCAACTCGAGTAGTAATTAGATCCTTTATCAGCCCCCCGCTATAGTTGGCTGACGACTGATTCGCTGAATCAATTTCTTGCTTCGTCTTTGATAGCTCGATCTCCAATTGTGAGACGTAAGCCTTTTGTTCCTGAGTGAGTTCTTTCTCTGTGCAGCCTTGAAGCATGAAGACGGCCCAAAAAACCAGAAAATATCCATATGTGCGCAATTCGCATTCCCTCCTTAGTTGAGTGGGCACTTTACCATTTGTGGCGTTCGGCCACCATTTGGCGTTGAGAGAAGGTAGCGCCATTCGCTTGCCACAACTAAGCATAAAGACCAAAATAAAGACCTTTTCAGGAGGCATAATCTATGCAAAACGTTTTCGCTGACGTGGCTGTGAGCGTGTCCGAGCTCAAGAAGAACCCTTCGGCGGTGCTGAGCGGGGCAGGCGGCGCCACTGTGGCTGTCCTGAACCATAACCGCGTTATGGGTTACATGGTTCCAGCCGAAGTCTATGAGGCCATGATTGAGCGACTGGACGACCTTGAGCTGGCGCAAGTAGCCAAAGCTCGTATTGAGGCGGGCGAGGAGCCTGTCCGTGTATCGCTCGACGATCTGATTGGCGAGGCTGAGGCCGATATCGCAAATGGCCGTTGAGTACACCGTCGAATGGGACCCAAAGGCGCTGAAGGAATTACGCAAGCTGGACGGTGCTGTACGTCTTCAGTTTTTGCGAAAGCTTGAAGAGCGCCAAGGCCGCCCGCGAGTGCCTGGCGATGCGCTTCATGGCTTAAAGGACTGCTACAAGATCAAATTGCGCGGGGCAGGGTACCGATTGGTTTATCGCGTCGAGGATGAGCGGATTGTCATCCTGGTGCTGGCCATTGGCAAGCGAGAGCGCGGCTCAGTGTATGAGCAGGCAGAGAAACGCTAAGCCAGATACAAGAAGCCCGGCGCTTGGCCGGGCTTATCTATGGCGCTTTCTTTTCGGTCATAGGTTGCTGCGTGGCTTGAGTGCTTTCTGCAATTGGTTTTTCCGACTTACCGGCCTGATAAAAATTTGTACTATCAGGAATTGCGGAGCAGCTCCCAAAATTTCGGAGCAAAAAAACAAAGGGCCTGCACGCTGAAAGCGTGCAAGCCCTTGATTTGTTTGGTGCCCGAAGCCGGAATCGAACCGGCACGTCCTTTCGAACGGGGGATTTTAAGTCCCATGCGTCTACCAATTTCGCCATTCGGGCGGTAGCGCTGTAAAGCGGGTCATGCAGGATGTGCTTTGACGTGCAAAGTACTCAGTAGCCTGCGTGACAGGTGGTCGAATATATAGACCCAACAGCGTTGAGGCAAGTTGGTTAGAGCTTTTTAAGCAAGTTTTTTTGATCTGACCTTCGATTAAAATCGTCGAAAAATCAGAGAGCTAGGGAATTAGCGGAAAGGTTTGGTCGGATTTATCGCGATTGTGTGTAGGACCGAGTGGCTGCTCGGGCTGGCGATTGCTGCGGGTTTGTTTAAAAGCGCATTGGCAGTCGAGGTTTATGGGCCAGGCACAGCCAGCATCCCCCTCACAAAAAATATGGCCTGACGGCGAATACCAGCGGCATTGAGGACTAACCTTGAAGCGGATGGTTCTCCAGGTTCGATGAAGGGTAGAGCGTGAGCACTAGGGCATCTTGCTTTTAAAAAGTGCTGGTCTACCCTGATTTCCTTGGCGTTCTTCAGTTTCGCCATTCAAAGCGAGTCGCCTCTTCGGTAAGCGCTAATGCAGTGCAAGGTTAATCAAAGGGAGTTGATGCCACCATGATGTTTGTCGTTTTTGCCGTACTTGCATTGGCGCTGGTTGTGGGCTGGTTCGGTCGCAGGAAGTGGGCGCTGATACTGCTGTTTGTGTTTTTTGTTTTGGCCATCAAGGTGTTTCTCTGGGAAATTTATAGCCCGGAATATGGTTACAGAATGCCCTGGATTCAGGTGAATAATGCGGGTGATGAGTTCCCGGCCAGTACACGTGCGTAATCAAGTTTTCTCGAAAACCAGCGATGGAGCGCCGGATGCCATGAATCGTTTTTCTAATAAAGTAGCGGCGGGGTGGGGTGAGTACGCGTCGCCGCTGCTCTATGTCTATTTGCTGGGGATGATGGCGGTGCTTGCGGGGATATTGACCACTGCCATGACCCTGCAATATGTCGACGGTGAGTTGCCTTGCCCGCTGTGCCTGTTGCAGCGCGCGGCCATGCTGGGTGTTTGTTTCGGGATCATGCAGCAATTGCGGCATGGGTACTCCTGGTTCAATACCGGCATTTGCCTGGCGTTTTCGGTGTTGCTGCTGATTATTTCGGTTCGGCAAACCTTGCTGGATATCTACCCGCGCCCAGGGCATGCCTACGTGGGCAGTGCGGTGTTTGGCCTGCATATGCCGGTCTGGTCAGTGATTATTGCGCTCTGTCTGATTACCGCGATCGCTTTGCAACTGATCATCTGGGGCGCCAATAAGCAGGTCGCCGATAAAAGCATTGGGCTTTATCCGGGCCTGAAGACTATTGCGTGGGCGCTCAGTTTTTATGTGATTGCAATCGGGGTGGTCAATTTTGTCTCGGTTGGGGTTCAGTGCAAGTTCAATCAATGTCACACCTTTAGTTATCAATTACTGGATTGAACAGTGTTGAGTGTGTCGAAAAGGAGTAAATCAGTGAAAACAGCTATTACGTTGGCTTTTGTGGGAGCCTCTTTACTGTCAGGTGTTGCCAATGCACAAACGCCTGAGTACTTGTTTGATGTGACGGGCAAGAGCCCGTACAAACAGGCCTATCAGGACATGCTGGCATTCCCTGAATGGGTCCGCACCGGCCAAGGCACTTCGACGCCGCTGCAAGAAGTGGTCATCGATGGGCAGAAATACACCTTGGGTCAAATGTGCAAGCCCCATGACTGTGCGGATAATCAGCTGATTGTTCTTTTCAGCCCCGACAAGAAAAAAGCCTGGGGTTTGTTGGCCACGCGATCGACTGATGGTCAGTCGTTCAATACACAGCTCTTGGGTGCGCCTGAGGCGGCCATCAAGGAATATTTGATTAAAACCCTGGCCGAGAATAATCCAGAAGATTAAGCGGTTTGCCACGCAAAGCCGGGCCTGGTTCTGTTTCATTGCGCGTTCGATGAATTGGAATCAGGCCCGATTTTTTGTGCCTGACCCTTTGACTCGATGGCGGGATGCAACGCCATAAGTCATCACACGCGTTAGCTGTCGTTCAGGGCTGCATGGGTAGGCTAGGATGCACTCAGGTCCTGAACGGGTTGGCACCATGAATACCAGCGTGATTTATGCATTGGCTGCGGCCGCACTGTTCGGCGCCAGCACGCCGCTGGCCAAGGTGTTAGGGGCTGAGGTGTCGCCGGTGCTGCTGGCCGGTTTGCTGTATTTAGGCAGCGGAGTGGGCCTGGTGCTGGTGCGTTGTCTGCGCGACCGAGGCTGGAAACCCTCGGGTCTGCCTGCTGGCGAATGGCCGTGGCTGGCCGGGGCGATTCTGTTCGGCGGGGTGTTGGGGCCGGTTGCCCTGATGTTTGGCCTGACCCGCACCAGTGGTGCCACCGCGTCGCTGATGCTCAACCTCGAACCGGTGCTGACCGCACTGTTGGCGTGGGTAGTGTTCAAGGAAAATGCTGACCGCCGAATTGTTCTGGGCATGTTGGCGATTATCGTCGGCGGCCTTGTGTTGTCCTGGCCGACTGGGCACACCTCGGATGTTTCGCAGTCGTGGCTGGGGCCCATTGCGGTGGCGTTCGCTTGTTTGTGCTGGGCGGTGGACAACAACCTCACGCGCAAAGTATCGGCTTCTGATTCGTTGTATATCGCCGGTTCCAAAGGCTTGTTCGCCGGCTTGGTTAATTGCACGGTCGCGCTCACTTTGGGCGCGCAATGGGTGCCGATGCAGGTGTTGACGCCAACCTTGCTGATTGGCTTTTTAGGCTATGGCGTGAGTCTGGTGCTGTTTGTGCTGGCACTGCGTGGCCTGGGTGCGGCACGTACCGGGGCTTATTTTTCGACGGCGCCTTTTTTGGGTGCGGCCATTTCGATTCTGGTGCTGGGCGAGTCGGTTTCGCTGCTGTTTTGGCTGGCTGCGGCTTTTATGCTGTTCGGGGTGTGGCTGCACCTGACCGAATCCCATGCCCACCTGCATCAGCATCAACCGCTCGTGCATACGCACCGGCATAGCCATGACGAGCATCATCAGCATGAACATGATGGGGATGAACCTGCGGGCACCGCCCACAGTCATACGCATCAACATGCACCGATTCAGCACAATCACCCGCATTTTCCGGATATTCATCACCGGCACACGCACTGAGCGCAGCGCCTATTGCAGGAAGCAGTAACACTTTTTATTGGAATGGAGCGCCAGAGCGCACATGTTTGAACACATCGATCTGAACCACTTGTTGGCCACTTATGGCTACCTGGCCATTTTTATTGGTTGCCTGCTCGAAGGTGAAACCATCCTGATTTTAGGGGGGATGGCTGCGCATCAGCATGTGCTCAAAATGGTGCCGGTAATCGGATATGCCAGCGTGGCCGGGATGCTCGGTGATCAGTTGCTGTTCTGGGTCGGTCGCTATTTTGGCGAGCGATTGCTGCCCCGACTGCACAAGCAGAAAGCCGCCATCGATCGGGTATCGCAGCTAATCAACCAGTACCCGACAGTGTCGATTTTTTCGGTGCGTTTTCTCTACGGCATGCGCTTGGTCGGGCCGATAGTGATCGGCGCGAGCAAGGTGTCGCCGTTGAAATTCACCTTCATCAACCTGTTGGGCGCGGTGGTGTGGGCAACGCTGTTCGTCAATGCGGGGTATTGGGCCGGGGAGTTTCTGCAAGGCGTTTTTGGCGACCTTAAGCCATACCGTCTGCCGATTGCGCTGTGTGTCATCGGATTGATGGTGGGCATTGGCCTGATTCGTCATTACCGGGCCAAGCGTCGTTCTGCGAACAAATCCGTCTGATCGCGCAGGTATTTCAAGATATTTAGGTGCGGTTGCAATAAATAAACGTGGAAGGCAAAGTCCAAAAGCCCGGTTGCGCCTATGCTTCCTACAACAGGCTCACCGCCGAGGGTTTCAGGGCCTTGGCGGTACATTCGCGGACCCGGTCCGATAAGAAAAGGAGATCTGGATGTTTATCCGTTTATTGATCCTCGCCAGTGTGCTGGTCACCAGTTCGGTCCAGGCCATTGAGGTCCCAAGCCCACTTGAACAGGATCGCGGCAAGTCCCGCCCGTTAATCATTGTTGCCCGTACCCCCGTTGACCCGACACTGACTGCGCTGAAGAAGGAGCTGGAAGACCCGGCGATTCAGCAAGGCTTCAAGGACCGTAACTTGGTGCTCTATGAGGTTGTCGGTATTGCCGGCAAGCGTGATGGCAAAGACCTTGAAACGCAGTCCACGATGTCACTGATACGCGGGCTCAAGCCCGGGATGATCATTGATAAGGCCAAGGTGATTCTGATCGGCAAGGATGGCGAGAGAAAATTTGAGGGCGAGGGTGATGCGGACCTGCCTAAATTGTTCGCCACCATCGATGCTTTGCCGGCCAGCGAGAAAGAAACCCAGGCCCCGCCAGAAGCCGTAGCCCCGGAGAAGCCGGGCAAAGGCGCCAAGCCTGCAAAACCCGTCAAAGCAGTCAAGGCGCTGGAAGATTAACAGCGCTTTGTCACACGCAAAAAAAAGCCCGCTGGGGGGAGCGGGCTGAACGGGATTCACTAAAGGAGTAGGTTCAAAGTAGCCCTGGCGATGTGAAAGTGGTGTGAAAACCATGTCGTCAAAACGCTGAGTCTGATGCAATCTCGCGTTTAGCTTCCAAGTCGTGTTCGTTGAGCCACTCCTGATTCAAAGTGGATGTATCGCCCAGATATTCCAGCAGCCAGCTCATCGCGGGAGACTGATGTGTCTGGTTCCAGGCGATGCACGAAGGGCTGGAGGGGAAGGGCCTTTGCAACGGCAGGGCGACCAGACGACCGTGCGCAATCAAGGGCTGCGCCAGGTGCGCAGGCACCATGCCAACGCACAACCCATCACTCAGGCACGCCAGGCCCGTGGTCCAGTCGGGCACCATCATTCGCCGCTGATTATCCAGGGTCCAGGTATCGCGCTTGGGCAGGCTGCGTGAAGTGTCGTCCATGCACAATGACGGGTAGGGGCGCAGTTGCTCGTCATTCAGCGGGCCCTGAAGTGACGTCAAAGGGTGTGCCGGGCTGGCCACACACAGCCAGTGCAGCGAGCCCATATCGCGGAAGGCAAAGCTGGCCGTGACGGGGATTGCCCGGGTCGCGCCGATGACGATGTCCGTACGCCCGTCGACCAGGGCATCCCACACACCGTTGTACACCTCGTAATGCACCAGCAGCTCCACGTCGGGAAAGTGCCGGTAGAAATCCAGCAGCATTTGTTGGCAGCGGGGTTGTTTGACGATGGCATCCACCCCGACCCGCAACTGGCCACTCCAGCCATTGGCTACCTGCTGGCACAAGCGCCGGGTGCCGAGCATTTTTTTCATCACATCGCGGGCTTCTTTGACAAACACACGCCCGGCGGGCGTCAGCTCGACATCCCGATGACGACGGACAAACAACGGCACAGCGAGCCATTGCTCCAGCTGGCGCACGGTGTAACTGACGGCGGAGGGCACCCGATGCAGCTCTTGGGCGGCGCCACTGAAGCTCCCGTGGCGGGCGACTGCGTCAATGACATCCAGAGAGTATTCAGACCACATAGCATGCCTTCGAAATATTTGATGCCATCAGGCAATAATTCTCGCTTCACAAGGTAATCGTCAGCCGGATAATGCGCGGCAGTCAACAAATTGTTTGATGGCAAGTTTTGGGTGCACATGAAGAATTCTTTTGGTTTTACCTGTTATCTCGCCGGGCTGAGCATGCTCGGCTATCTCGCGATGGATATGTACCTGCCCGCTTTCGGTACATTGCGCAGCGAACTGGGCCTGTCGGCCGGGGCTGTGGGCGCGAGCCTGAGTATCTTTCTGGCCGGTTTCGCTTTTGGGCAATTGCTCTGGGGCCCGCTGTCGGACCGCCTGGGACGCAAGCCGGTGCTTTTGGCGGGCCTGACCATGTTTGCCCTGGGCTGCGTGGGGATGTTGTTTGTCGACAATGCCGCGCTGTTGCTGACCCTGCGGTTTATTCAGGCCATCGGCATTTGCGCGGCGGCGGTGACCTGGCAAGCGCTGGTGATCGATCGCTACCCATCTGACAAAGCCAACCGGGTGTTTGCCGGGATCATGCCGCTGATGGGCTTGTCACCTGCATTGGCTCCGCTGTTGGGCGCCGTGGTGCTCAACCATCTAGGCTGGCAGGCGATTTTTGCGGTGTTGCTGGGGTTGGCGTTACTGCTGATCGTGCCGACGCTGTTGCTCAAAGAAAAAGCCCGAAGCGTGGTTAGCACGCCGCAAGCAACTCAGGTCAGCTACTGGAAGTTGCTGTGCTCGGCGAGTTTTAGCGGCAACGTGATGATGTTTGCGGCGTGCTCGGCGAGCTTCTTCGCCTGGCTGACCGCGTCGCCGTTCATTCTGGGGGACATGGGGTATAGCCCGAGTGATATAGGTTTGAGCTACGCCTTGCCGACGCTGGCATTTATGGCCGGTGGTTATGGTTGCCGCAGTGCCTTGCAGCGCATCAAGGGCCGCACGCTGTTGCCGTGGCTGCTGGTGGCGTACTGCGCGAGCATGGTGGGGTTGTATTGGGTGGCGACGCAAACCGAGCCGACGCTGGCGACCTTGCTGATACCGTTTTGCCTGATGGCGCTGGTTAACGGCGCGAGCTATCCGATTGTGGTGGCCAACGCACTGATGCCCTTTGCCGGAAACTCGGGCAAAGCGGCCGGGCTGCAAAACACCTTACAGCTTGGCTTGTGCTTTCTGAGCAGCTTGTTGGTCTCGACCTACATCAGTCAGCCGCTGCAAATCACCGTCGAAGTGATGCTGGCGACGGCGCCGCTGGCGGTACTGGGGTATGTGATCCAGCGGCGCAAGGCCAATGCCGAGGCGCTAGCCACGTCCTGAAGCCAACAGTCGCCCTGTAGGAGCGAGCTTGCCTCGCGATCTTTTGATTTTCGAAAAGATCGCGAGGCAAATGTGTGTCGGTGATATCAGGCGACATCCACCAGCACGATTTCGCTGTCTTCAATTGCCGTCACCCGCAACACGCTTTCGTCGACGATGGCCACGCCATCACGGGCTTGCGCTCGCAGGCCATTGACTTCAATCACGCCGGTCGCCGGCACCAAATAAGCACGGCGGCCGCTGTCCAGGCGGTATTCGGCGCTTTCCCCGGCCTTGAGGTTGGCGGCTACCACGCGGGCGTCAGCGCGGATGCTCAGGCTTTCGTGGTCGCCCTGTTTGCCGCTGGCCAAGGTCACAAAGCCTTCTTGCTGGCCTTTCGGGAACGGTTTGGCGCCCCATGACGGTGCCTGGCCGGCTTGGTCAGGAATGATCCAGATCTGGAAGATCTTGGTCGGTGTCGACTCCAGGTTGTACTCGCTGTGGGCAATCCCGGTGCCAGCGCTCATCACCTGCACGTCACCGGCCTCGGTGCGGCCTTTGTTGCCCAGGTTGTCTTCATGGCTGATCGCACCTTCACGCACGTAGGTGATGATTTCCATGTCGCGGTGCGGGTGCTGCGGGAAGCCGGTGCCGGGGGCGATGATGTCATCGTTCCAGACGCGCAGGTTGCCCCAGTTCATCCGTTTTGGGTCGTGATAACTGGCGAATGAAAAATGGTGATGGGCATCCAGCCACCCGTGGTGTGCGCCGCCCAGGGTGTTGAAGGGTCTGAGTTCAAGCATGATTCTTCTCCTGTTCAGGTCGCCGGAAGGGTGTAAACGGTTACCCGATTGATGATGGAACTGATTCTCCTGCATGAACATATCGATAAAAAGCGCAAAAAATGCTTAAAAGCTATCAGTTAATTTGATGTTTCAGGTTGTTTACCTAGTGGGGTTTACCTGCACAACAAGCCCTAAACAGCTGATGCTCAAGCAATTGCTAGAAATCTGCGCGTAATGCGGCGACCATAGCCTTTGTGCCCAGACAGCCTCACCCCATGGAGTCAGCGTGACGCAAAACACCCCCGATGTGCCTGAACAACTTGTCCCCCTAGCCCAACTGCCCTGGTTAAAACGCCTCGCTGCTCGCCTGTTTGGCAACGGCTTAAGCCGTTTGCGCGCCCAGCATGCGGCCTCGTGGTTACAAGGGCAGGCTGACGGATTTCGCAGCGGGCACACTTCAGGCTTCGATTACGGCTTCAAGGAAGGGCATACCGAAGGGCTGGAAGAAGGGCGGCAAGTGCTGTTTATCAGCGACACGCGCCCGCAGGTACTGCGTGCACCGGGGATTGATGACAATCTGTTCGACGATTGGCGCCTGCCGTTGAGCCCTGAGCTGAAAAAGCAGATCAAGGCCGATGTCGAGGCGTTATTGCCCGAGCACGCCCAGCCCAGCGCGGCGCAGTGGAAGATGATCTTCAGTGACACCCCGTCGACCTCCGTGGTTGCTGGCGCCGGGGCGGGCAAGTCGACGTCGCTGGTGCTGCGCATCCTGTTATTGACCCACTACCTGGGCTTTGAACTCGACTCCATGACGGTGGTGACCTTCACCCGCGAGTCGCGAAAAGACTTCATCAGCAAGCTGCAAGAGATTTTCGCCTTGTGGGGCCGCACCCTGAGCCTTAAGGAGGCCCGCGATGTGGTGCGAACCTTCCACTCACGGATCTTGCCGATGGTGCGCAGCTTGCCCGGCTATGGCCAGTTGCAGGCCTTTGAAACCCTGAACTCGCGCAATCTGCTGAGTGAAGACGACGCCGACAGCAATCCGTTTGATCTGCGCATCAACGACGCTCAGCGTCAGCAGCTCAATGCCTGTTACCACGGGCTGTACACCCGCGATGCGCGTTTTCGCGAAACACTGGCGCCGTTGTGTCGGCATGCCTTGCAGCTCAAAGAACTGGAGCGTGATCACCCGGATGTGCAAAAACGCATGGCGGTCACCGAACTGGCAGCCAAGCGCGATGAAGAGTTGTGCGACACTCTTGAAGATTTGTGGTTTGCCGCCGGGGCCTGGCCGATCAAAGGGATCGAGCCGAACCGGGAAACCCTGGAGATCAACGGCTCGCAGTTTCATTGCCACGGGTATATCCCGCAGTTGGATGCCTGGGTTGTGTTGGGCTTTGATCCGCGTGAAAACCCGCAAATCTCTCGCCCCGGGGCCAAACTGACGGTACGTGCCGAGTGGGCAGTCAAACGCACACTGTTTCGAGCTTTTTGCAGTAAGCCGCTGATTTGGTTAGAAAGTTATGCGGATGCCAAGCGAGTCATTGCTTCGCTGGCAGGGGATGCCAGTGCCGGGCCTGGTTTTGATTACAAGCTCAAGGGCGAGCTGACTTCAGCGCCGTTGCTCGATTGTTTTGTTGCGGCTGCCAGCTTTATCGAGAACCTGGGCCTCGATGTCGCGGCGGCGGTGGGCGAAATGCGCTTTGCCAAGGATGACCCGGACCGTTTCTTCTTCGAGGCATTGAGCCTTTACTGGCGGGCGCTGGAAGACCATCTGTTGGCGCAAACGCCACCGGTGATGACGTACAACCGCATGTTCTCGTTGTTTGGTGAGAACACGCCGCAGAACTTCAAGCTGCTGAGCCACGAGCAACTTCGGCCGTTGTCGCATTTGATGATCGATGAGTTCCAGGACGTATCACCGCAGATCGTCTCGTGGCTGCGCGCCAGCTTGCGAGAAATCCGCAGCCGTGGGCCTGCAATGCACGTTGGGCGGGGCGCCCAGCGTTCCTCGCTGCTGTGCGTAGGGGATGACTGGCAATCGATCTATGGCTGGCGGGGCAGTTCGCCCAAGTACTTTATGGAGTTCAATAAAGAATTCCCGTCGCCCGCCACCACGCGCGTGATGCTCAGCGATAACTTCCGCAGCCATCAGCACATCATCGACGCGGCTGAACACATCGTGCGGGCGGCGCCGTCGATTGCCGGTAAACGCGCCAAGGCCAGCGGCGAGCCCAAGCAGCCCGTGCCGGTGAATGTCCTCAATCGGGATGACCAGGATTTGGCCGCCCGATTGATCGAGCACTACAACGCGGGCGATCGAGTCTTAATGTTGTATCGAAAAAGCAGCGATAAGCTGTTGATTGAAAAGGATATACAGTCCGTAGTTAATGTGGATTCGAGGTTGGCGCCTGAAGATCGTCGGCTCAAACAGTTGACGTATCACAGCTCCAAAGGCCTGCAGGCCGACGCTGTTTTCCTGCTGGGCGATTGCCAGCATCTGACCTCGTCACCGTATAAAAATCAGGTCTATCGCATGGCGGGCCTGGGCAAGGACGGCGAGCCGGACCCTTACGACGTGGCGCAGAAGGATGAAATCCTGCGACTGGCCTATGTCGGCATTACCCGGGCGGTGACGCATTGCTATTGGTATCTGGAAAGCCAGGACGCCCAAGGGCCGAACATGCCCAAGGCCTCGGACCGGATCCCCAAGGGCAAGGCGTTTTTTGAGGATTTGCGGGGTTTGAAGGTTCCTGCTGGCTAACGTGAACGTGTAGGAGCGAGCTTGTCTCGCGATCTTTAAAGATCAAAAGATCGCGAGGCAAGTTCGCTCCTACAGGGGCATTTTTTACGCCTGCCACGCCAAAGGGGGAACGAAGCTTTCGAGTTCGTCTTCTACGGCCTGGATGATGCGCGCCACTTCCCCGGTGCTCATGCTGGTGGCGCAGGGGATGCCGGCAATGGCAATCATGGTTTCTCCGGTGGCGCGGTCAAACAACCGGGCAACCATGCTCTTGGGCGCGTCCATGGTCGCCTCGAAGCCAATGGGGTGAAAGTGCCAGCGCATGAGTTGGCAGGCGTTGGGGAAGCTGAATTTATCGATGGAGCTGACAGTTTTCATTAAGAGCGATTCCTTTTGCTCTGACGTGATGGCGAGGCGCGAACCTCTCCTTGAGGGTTTGCGAGTCTTTCGTGTTTAACCTAGCACTCATAAGTGATGGCGATAAGCCTTTTTTTGCCCTTCGTCGGTTTAATGGCGCCAGATTTGATATGTGTCATGCGCTGCAGCTGATTTGGCTCAGTCCAGCTGTTATTGAAGCGTGCGGGTAAACTCGGCATTCTGTGTTTTTTGCCAGTTGAGCGTTCTATGTCACTCCCCGACGACGGCCCTGAACAGACCCAGGCGACTGGCGAAACGGTCATGCGCTACCACCTGTGCTGGAAGTACCGCGATCTGGACGGAGTGATGGCGCTTTATCATCCTGACGTGCGCTACCACGACTTCTTCCAGAACCGCGTCATGGTCCTCTCTGAATTGCGCGAGTACGTGCAAAAGTCCATGCCCAGGGCGGCAGATGAGGCGCTGGAACACAGCGACCGGATTCGTCTGGACGGCAATACCGCGTTCATTCAATACCGCATGACCTTGCGCGGCAGTCAGGGGCTGGTATCGTTTCGCGCCAGTGAAGCGATTACCGTCCGCGACGGCCTGATCTGGCGCGTCAATGAATACGCCTCGCTGGTGCACGAAACCGCTCCTGACACCGCACAACAACCGCCGCTGCGCCCGGCGGTCAGTCGCCTCGGGCTCTCGGCCCGGCAATTGAGCTTTATGGCCCAAGACCTGCAAACCTACTTCGAACATCAGCAGCCCTATCTCGACCCCGAACTGGACCTGCAACAGGTGGCCAAGGCCTGCGGCTACACGCGCAACCAGATGTCGTATTTGTTGAACAAGGTGCTGGGCCAAAGCTTTTATCGCTATGTGAATCAGGCGCGGTTACAGCATGTGTTAGCGGCGATGGATAGGGCGGTTGCACCAATCAAGGTGGATGAGGTGGCGTTTTCGGCGGGCTTCAACTCGATATCGGCCTTTTACACCTGTTTTCGCCAGCACACCGGCCAGTCACCCAAGGCCTACGCCAAGCAAATTTCTTTGCGTGCACGCACGCAAGACGCTGGCTGAGCACTGACGCTAGGATCGACCCATTCTTGAACCCAAGGTGGAGTCGGTAATGCCAGCATGGCGCGCGATCAGTTTATGGATGGACCAGCTTGAGGAAACCCTGACGCCTCGGCCCTCGCTTGAGCACGACCTGGAGGTCGACGTGCTGATCATTGGCGCTGGCTACACCGGGTTGTGGACCTCGTACTACCTCAAACGCCATGCGCCCGAATTGAGCGTCGCCATTGTCGAGGCGCAGACCGCAGGTTTTGGTGCGTCGGGCCGCAATGGCGGCTGGCTGATGGGCAACCTGCTGGGCGGTGACCGCTTGCTTGCCGGGCTCTCGGCCGAACAACGGCGCGCCTCATTCGATTTGCTGCACGGCATCCCGGACGAAGTCAAAAGCGTGATTGATCGCGAGGGCATTGACTGTGACTACCGCAAAGGCGGCGCCTTGTACTGTGCCGCGCGCTACCCGGAGCAAGAAGCCAGCATGCGCCGGTACTTGGGCAAGCTGCATGCTCAAGGCTTGAATGACGCCGACTACCGCTGGCTAAGCCCTAATGAGCTGGCGCAGCAGATCTGTGTCGCCAAACCCTACGGCGGTATCTTTACACCCCACGTGGCAACGATTCACCCGGCCAAGCTGGTGCGCGGGCTGGCCCGCGCTGTCGAGCGTATGGGCGTACAGATTTTTGAGCAAAGCCCGGTGACCGATTGGCAGCCCGGCAAGGCCCGCACGGCCAAGGCGCAGGTTCGCAGCCGCTGGGTGGTGCCGGCGGTGGAAGGCTATGCCAACACCCTGGCGCCTCTGGGGCGTTATCAGTTGCCGGTGCAAAGCTTGATTGTCGCCACCGAGCCGTTGTCCGGGGCGCTGTGGGACAGCATCGGCCTGTCGCAGGGGCAAGCCTTTAGCGAGAGCAGCCGCCAAGTGACCTACGGCCAGCGCACGGCGGATAACCGCCTGGTGTTCGGCGCGCGCGGGGGCTACCAGTTTGGCGGGCGCCTGCGCGAAAACTTCGACCTCACCGCCAGCGAAATCGAGCTGCGCCGCTACCTGTTTGGTGAACTGTTCCCGCAATTAAAAAACGTCGAGATCAGCCATGCCTGGGGCGGAAATCTGGGCATGTCGCGGCGCTTTCAGCCGCACATGCTCTGTGATCGCCAGCAGGGTGTTGCGCTGGCCGGGGGCTACGGCGGTGAAGGCGTGGGTGCCAGTCATTTAGGCGGCCGAACTTTGGCCGACCTGATTCTGCAACGGGACACGGCAGAGGTTAAACAGCCTTGGGTGTTAACCGAAGGCGGGTTAAAAGCGCTCAAGGCCTGGGAGCCCGAACCGTGCCGCTGGTTGGGTTACAACGCGATCATTCGCAGCTTTGTGTACGAAGACAAAACCCTGGCGAATCTCGATAGCCCGCCGTGGCGTAGGCAATTTGCCAGCCGTATGGCGGATTTTATGGAAGGTTTCATGCAGTAACCCTTGTTGTCTTGATCAGGAAGTTTTTCATGAGCATCACGCACTTTAAAAACACCGCCCATGCTGTGCTGCAAGAGTCCTTCCCGGTGGCTGTGCCGCTGGGAACGCCGGTATCGGTCACCTCGGTCACCTGTGTTGAGCGCACCGATGGCGTTGAAACCGGAATCTGGGAGTGCACGCCTGGGCGCTGGCGCCGGCAAATCGTCCAGCAGGAGTTTTGCCACTTTATTCAAGGCCGCTGCACCTTCACCCCCGATGGCGGTGAACCCCTGACTATAGAAGCGGGCGATGCACTGATGTTGCCTGCCAACAGCACTGGTATCTGGGACATCCAGGAAACCGTGCGCAAGACCTATGTATTGATCTTTTGATCGCTGAACACTGCCGATACCTGCCTATAAAAAAGCTGCCCAAAACATGCTAGGAATCGAATCATGAAGCGTATGACTACCCTGTTGCCCCTAATGCTGGTTGGTACGTTGTGTCAGGCCGCCGAGACGGTGAAGGTCTACAACTGGTCGGATTACATTGCGCCCGACACGATGAAGAATTTTCAACGCGATACCGGCATCGGTTTTACCTATGACCTGTTCGACAGCAACGAGACGCTGGACGGCAAGTTGATGACCGGCAACTCCGGGTATGACGTGGTGTTCCCGTCCAACCACTTCATGGCCCGGCAGATTGAAGGCGGGGCGTTGAAGAAGCTCGACAAGAGCCAATTGCCCAACTGGAAAAACCTCAACCCGGTGCTGCTCAAGGCGCTGGAAGTCAACGACCCGGGCAATGAGCATGGCTTCCCTTACTTGTGGGGCAGCACCGGGATTGGCTACAACGTGGCCAAGGTCAAAGCGGTCTTGGGTGATAACGCGCCGGTCGATTCCTGGGACTTGATCTTCAAGCCCGAGAACATGGCCAAACTCAGCAAGTGCGGTGTTGCGATTCTCGACAACGGCCCTGAAATCCTCCCGGCTGCTCTGAATTATCTGGGCTTGCCACCCCACAGCAAAAACCCGGATGACTACAAAAAAGCCGAAGATTTGCTGATGAAAGTCCGGCCTTACATCAGTTACTTCCATTCTTCGAAATACACCAGCGACCTGGCCAACGGCAATATTTGCGTTGCGGTAGGCTTCTCGGGGGACATTTTGCAGGCTGAGACCCGGGCAAAAGAAGCGAAAAACGGTATCGAGATTGGTTACTCGATTCCCAAGGAAGGGGCGGCGATCTGGTTTGACATGGTTGCCATGCCCGCCGATGCGCCGGACGAAAAAGCCGCGTACAGCTTTATGAACTACTTGCTGCGCCCGGATGTGATGGCGGGCATCAGCAACTACGTGCATTACGCCAACGGCAACCAGCAGGCGGACGCGTTGGTCAGCCCTGAGATCAAGGCCGACACCAAGATTTACCCGACGCCAGAAATGATGGGCAAGTTGTTTGCACTCGAAGCCATGCCGCTAAAAATTGACCGGGTCCGCACCCGCGTGTGGACCAAAATCAAGGCGGGCGAGTAACTCTGTAGGAGCGAGCTTGTCTCGCGATCTTTTCAAAAAATCAAAAGACCGCGAGGCGGGCTCGCTCCTACAGTTTCAGCTCAGTTCACCCGATTGGCCGGGGGTTCACCCGTGAGGGCGGCCAGCAGGTTATCGACGGCGCAGCGTGCCATCGCTTCTCGGGTTTCAACGGTAGCCGAGCCGATATGCGGTGTGGCCACCACGTTGTCCAGTTGCAGCAACGGCGAGTCCACTTCCAGCGGCTCGCGTACAAACACATCCAGCCCGGCGGCGCGGATCTGGCCCTGTTGCAAGGCCTTAATCAGCGCCGCTTCATCCACCACTTTGCCCCGCGAGATATTGATAAAGATGCTCTCGGGGCGCATCAGGGCGAACTGCTCGGCACCCATCAAACCCTGGGTTTGCGCCGTCAGCGGCAAGGTCAGGCACACAAAGTCGGCTTCTTGCAGCAGCTCGTTGAGGCTGCGGTAGCGCGCATTGAAGCGCGCCTCAACCGCAGGCTTTGGCGAATTGCTGTGGTAGATCACCGGCATGCCGAAACCAAAGTGACCGCGCTGGGCGAGGGCTTCACCAATGCGGCCCATGCCGATAATGCCCAGGGTTTTGCCATGCACGTCGGTGCCAAAAGATTCGGGCCCGATGTTTTTCTGCCACTGGCCATTGCGCACCTTAATTGCCAGTTCCACCACGCGCCGGGCGCTGGCCAATATCAACGCAAAACCGGTGTCTGCCGTCGTCTCGGTCAAGACATCCGGGGTATTGGTGAGCACGATGTTGCGCCGGGTCAGGTAGTCAATATCGTAGTTATCAACGCCCACAGACACGCTGGCCACGGCTTCAAGCTTGGGGGCAAGGTCGAGCAATTGCGCGTCGAGTTTAAGGCTCGCGCCGAGCAAACCGTGGGCGTGAGGCAGGGCGGCGCGCAGTTGCTCCAGCCCTTGAGCGTCAAGGCGCTTGATCAGCGTGACGTCTGTTTCGGCTTGCAGTCTCTGCATCAGCGGTTCAGACAGTTCTTTGTACAGCACGACGTGTTTTTTCAAGGGGTTCACCGTCTTTCAAATCAAGAGTGGGCCAGGTGCTGCGGGGCGCGGCGTTTAGGGGCAACCGGATCTTTGTGGGTTGGGGTGAGCATCAAGGTCAACAGCACCGAAATCAGCAGGGCGCCGCTCATCAGCAGGTACGACGCGCCCGGCGAACCGGTTTCGCTGTTCAGGTAACCCACCAGGTAAGAGCCGCCAAATGAGCCCAGGGCGCCCATGCTGTTGATCAACGCCATGGCGCCGCCTGCCACGTTAGCCGGGAGAATTTCCGGAATGATGGCGAAAAAAGGGCCATACGGCGCGTACATACAGGCCCCGGCAATGACCAGCAATGTGTAGGACCACCAGAAGTGCTCGGCGCCCAATGCGTAGGAACCGTAGAAGGCGATAGAGGCAATCAGCAGCGGCGGCCAGACAAAGCGTTTGCGCTTTTGCAGTTTGTCCGAGCCCCACGACACCACGAGCATGCCGATCACGGCTGCCAGATAGGGCAGGGCCGAGAGCCAGCCAGCCTCGATCATGTCCATGTGCGCGCCCTGTTTAAGGATCGACGGCAGCCACAGCACAAAGCCGTACACGCCGATGCTCCAGCAAAAGAACTGCAAGGCCAGCAGGATGACTTTTGGCGAGCGGAAGGCCGCCGCGTAGTTTTTCACCGGGGTCATGCCCACTTGCTCGGCATCCAGCGCGCTTTGCAGGTCTTGCTTCTCTTGCTGGCTGAGCCACTTGGCGTCGCTTGGGCGGTCATCGGCCAGGCGCCACCAGATAAACGCCCAAAGTACGGCAGGCAAGCCTTCAACGATGAACATCCAGCGCCAGCTGTAATGCTCCACCAGGTAGCCCGACACCACCGACATCCAGAGCATGGTCACCGGGTTGCCAAGGATCAGGAAGGTGTTGGCGCGCGAGCGTTCGGCACGGGTAAACCAATGACACAAGTACACCAGCATGGCGGGCATTACCGCGGCTTCAACCACGCCGAGCATGAAGCGGATGACGATCAGGCTGTAGGCGTTGGACACCACGCCGGTCAAGGTGGCGAGCCCGCCCCAGAGAATCAGGCTGACAAAAATCAGCTTTTTAACGCTGTTGCGTTGCGCGTAGACCGCACCGGGAACCTGGAAAAAGAAGTACCCCAGAAAGAACAACGCTCCCAGCAACGACGACAGGCCGGGGGTGATGTTGAGGTCGGCGGCCATGCCCGAGGCGGCGGCAAAGCCATAGTTGGCGCGGTCCAGGTAGGCCAGGCTATAGGTGATGAACACAATCGGCATGATGTACCACCACCGGCGGGTGGCGAGTTTCAGTGAGTGCATGGTGATGCTCCTGAGCTTGTTGTTTTTGTCGCAGCAGGTAACGGGTCGAGCTAAAAATCAGGCGGCGGTTGAGAATTGGTTGAGTTCAGCGCGGGTCGGCAGGCCCTCCATGTCGCCACGGCTTTGCACGGCGCGACTGCCGATCCAGTTGCCGCGTTGCACCGCTTGGGCAAGGCTGAGGTTTTCCAGCAGGGCGCTGATCACCCCCACGGCAAAGCCATCGCCCGCGCCCACGGTGTCGACCACGCGGGCGACAGGCACAGCGGGCACGAAGTGCTCGGTGGTGGCGGTGCGCAAGAACGCGCCTTTGGCGCCGAGTTTGATGATCACCGCCTCGGCGCCTTGGTCCAGATAAAACGCGGCAATGTCCGCAGGGGCGTCGTAGCCGGTGAGCAGGCGGCCCTCTGCAAGACCTGGCAGCACCCAGTGCGCGTGGGCGGCAAGGGCGTTGATGTCGCGAATCATCTGCTGTTCGCTGGCCCATAACGAAGGGCGCAGGTTCGGGTCGAATGACACGCTTTTGCCTGCGGCGCGCATCGCCCGCATCAGTTCAAAAGACAACTCATTGCAACTGGCTGAAAGCGCAGGCGGAATACCGGTGGCATGCAAGTGTCGGGCGCTGAGCAATGCGTCGCTGATCACCGAGCGGTTCAGGTGGCTGGCGGCGGAACCCCGGCGAAAGTACTCCACGTACGGGTCGCTGCCGTCATCGACGCGCGATTTAAGCTGAAAACCCGTGGGATGTTGCGGGTCAATCGCCACATGCTGGCAGTCCAACCCTTCGCCTTGCAGGGTGTTGAGCACAAAGCGCCCGAGGGAGTCAGCCCCTACGCGGCTCAACCAGTTCACATTGAACCCCAGACGGGCCAGGCCAATGGCCACGTTGCTGTCCGCGCCGGCGATGCGTTTGTGAAATGTCTCGACCTGGGCCAGGTCGCCAGTTTGCTCGGCCACCCACATGGCCATGGTTTCGCCAAATGACAACACATCGACGTTAGACATAGCTCGGCTCCTGTTGGGTGTGACTGAGTCGGGACAGAACCTGCACGTGTTGGCGGGTCAGCCACGTCAGGTCGTTGCCTTGCAGCGGGTATTCGACGGCGCGGGGCAGGCCGTGGGGCATGTGCCCCATGAGCTGTTGCCAGGTTTGCAGGTCGGTGGCCGTCGGCGGGGTGGCAATCAATTTGCCATCTGGACGTCTGGCCACGCCTTTGCAATGCACATAGGTCACGTGGCGGCCCAGCAGGCGCGCGGCGGTGCTGGCCGACTGGTCTTGCCACTGCCAGTTGCCAATGTCGAAAGTCATGCTGACGGGGGCATGCAACTGCTCGACGCTGTCGAAAAAGCGCTGCATGGGCTCGATGCGCCCGCCTTGGGAGGTTTGGTCGTTTTCCACCAGCAAGCCTACGGATTGCTGCTCAAGGCAGGCGGCCAGTTGGCGCATGTCGCAATGCTCGGTGAAGTACCCCAGCGAGACTTTCAGCCACTTGGCGCCGAAGGCCTGGGCCCGTTGCAGGGTTGGCAGCAGTTGCGGGTTAGGGCGTGACTGGCCGGCGTCCCACAGTTCCATCGGCGATGAGTACAGGCATTCCAGATCGTGCTGTTGAACCGCCTGGCTAAAGCTGGCCGGGTCTTCGCCGGTGAGCAACTCTTCGCGCAGCTCGATACGTGTGGCGCCGGCTTTGGCCAGCAGCTCGATGAAGCTCGCTTGGCCGCGTTCACGAACAAGGTCGGCGCCGTAGCTCGACAGGCTGATGGAAACGGGAAATGTGTTCATTGTTATTGCTCTCTGAAACCGGTTTCATTTTTTTACAGCGTTAAGGGCTGACGACCGCATAACGGCTGTCAGCCCCTCAAGCGTCAGGGGGGAGCGTGTTGTGTTGAGCCGCGAACGATCAGGCGGGCGGCGAAGTCCAGGTTGTGCGCGGGGCCGGTGTCACCCTTGAGGCGCCTGAGCAGGCAGTCGAACGCGCTGGCGCCGATCTGTTGCGTCGGTTGGGCGAGGGCGGTGATGCCGCTGCCCACCAACGCAAACCAGTCCAGGTCATCCAGGGCGATCAGGCCAACGTCTTCAAACAGGCGGCAGTTCAACTCGCGCAAAACCTGGGTGCACGCCAGGGCGGCCACGCCGTTGGAACAAAAGATGGCCTTGGGGCCGGGGCCAGCCGCTTGCAGAAATGCCTGGATATCGGTGTTGAGTTGCGGGCCGGTTTGCACCGCTGCGCCGCTGAGCGACGGGTGCTGGGCCAAGTACTGATTGAAGCTCTCGATACGCTCGCTGCGTGAGCTGGTGCCGTCAATCGGCTCGCTGACCAGCAACAGATCGCGATAACCCTGCTCTTGCAGGTGCTCAAGGGCCATGCGCACGGCACCGGCGTTGTCGAGGCCGACCATGTCGCTGTGCAGTTGCTCGACTTTTCGGTCGATCAGCACGATGG
The DNA here is from genome assembly GCF_009600325.1 of Pseudomonas sp. FSL R10-2189. Classification (NCBI taxonomy): domain Bacteria; kingdom Pseudomonadati; phylum Pseudomonadota; class Gammaproteobacteria; order Pseudomonadales; family Pseudomonadaceae; genus Pseudomonas; species Pseudomonas sp. FSL R10-2189. The sequence continues at coordinate 168,547 of NZ_WIVZ01000003.1, read as the reverse complement.
GCATCTCCTGGTGCAGCGCTTGCAGCGCGTCAGGATGATGCCCAAGGGTGTTCAGAATCAGGCCTTCGATGTTGTAAGAACGTAACGCCGCGAGGTGCTGATGCTCTTGCTCATCATTGCGGTCGGTGTTGCACACCACCAGGTTGTAGCCGTGCTGGCGGCAGGCGGTTTCAACGCCATGCATCACCGCAATCGAATAGGGGTTGCGAATGTCTGCCACGAGCATGCCGATCAGCCGGGTACGGCCGCGCTTAAGGCCGCGGGCCATTTGATTGGGGCGATAGCCGAGCTCGTTGATGGCTTGCTCGATACGTTCAGCGATGGCCGCGGACAACAAGGCCCGGTCTTCACCGATAAAGCGCGACACGCTGGCCTTGGAGACGCCAGCGCGCTGGGCAACATCAAGCATGGTCACGCGGGTGCGCTGGGCTGCAGAAAAACTGTTCACGGCCTGAAACCTTTTATTGGTGTTATCGCAGGCGGTTTCGATCAAAGGGTGATGAAACCGGTTTCAGGAAAACTCAAATCACCCGGTGTCGTCAAGTTTTGCGTGCACTCGATTTCAATAAACCGCTGAATGACCTTGTAGCCGCTGATGAGGCACGAGGCTGCGATGCGAGCCGCAGGATCGCCAATTAGGGTCGCTTCGCAACCCCTCGCAGCCTCATGCTTCGTCAGCGACTACAAGTTTTGCAGGTTTTTACACCTTGAACTGGCCCAATAATCCGTTGAGTTGCACGCTCAGTTCCTTGAGGTGAGCGCTGTCGGCACTCGATTGCTCGGCAGCCTTGGCGGTGTTTTGCGAGAGGCCGGCGGCCTGGGTGACGTTTTGGTTGATGTCTTCCACAACGTGCGCCTGCTGCAACGTGGCGCTGGCGATTGATGCGTTGAGCTCGTTCAGGTTGCTCAGCGCCTGGCCGATGGTGGTCAGGCTGTTGCCGGCCTGGGTGGCTTGTTCGATGGTCGCTTGCGACGCCTGACTGCTGCTGGCAATGACATTCACGGCTGCGTCGGAGTGCTGCTGCAACGCCTCAATCATGGTCTGGATTTCAGCCGTGGATTTTTGCGTGCGCTGGGCCAGCAAGCGCACCTCATCGGCCACTACGGCAAAGCCGCGACCCTGTTCGCCGGCGCGCGCCGCTTCAATGGCCGCGTTCAGGGCCAGCAGGTTGGTTTGTTCGGCAATCGAGCGGATCACTTCAAGCACGCTGCCGATGCCGCTGCTTTGCGTGGCCAGTGTGCGGATCACCTCGACCGCCTGGTCAATAGTGATCGACAGTTGGTCGATCTGCTTCAGGCTGCTGTCGATGTTCTGCTGGCCCAGCTCGGCTTGGGTCTGCGCACCGCGCATTTCACCGGCGGCGTGTTCGGCGTTTTTGGCTACCTCTTGTACGGCGTAGGTGACTTCGTTGATCGCCGTAGCCACTTGATCCATCTGCGAGGCTTGCTGCTGGCAACGTTGCTGGGCTTGTGTCGCATCGTTGCCGATCTGCGTCGACGACTGCTCCAGCGCCGTGGCGGTGGCCTGCAAGTGGCGGATGACCGTACGCAGTTTGGTGGTGAAGGTGTTGAAGTGCCGGGCAAGTTCGGTGACTTCATCGCGCCCGTGGGTGTCGAGGCTGCGGGTCAGGTCACTTTCGCCGCTGGCAATATTGGCCATGGCCTGCACCGCCTCTTTTAACGGGCGAGCAATGCTGCGGGCGATCAATCTGACCAGCACGACCATGATCAGCGCAATCGTCAGGCCAGCGACACTGGCTTTCCAGACTTGCGCCTGAAATTCGGCCTGCATGTCGTCGATGTACACCCCGGAGCCAATCACCCAGCCCCATGGCTCGAACAGTTGCACATAAGAGGTTTTTGCCACCGGCTCGTCAGCGCCGGGTTTGGGCCAGCGGTAGGCCAGGTTGCCTGAACCCTGGGTCTTGGCCAGTGTGACCATCTCATTGAAGATCGCAACACCGTCCGGGTCCTTGATGGCAGACAGGTCTTTGCCGTCGAGTTTGGGGTTGGTCGGGTGCATGACCATAAAAGGGCGCAGGTCATTGATCCAGAAGTAGTCGCCCTGGTCATAACGCATCTTGCTGATGACCTGCAGCGCTTGTTGTTGCGCAGCATCACGGCTTAACGATCCGGCAGTTTCGAGGCCATGGTAGTAGTCCAGAACGCCACTGGCGGCTTGCACCACGTGGCGGGTTTTCTGCGCTTTGCCTTCATTCAAATCGTCATGTATCTGCTTTAGCATCAGCAAACCCAACGCCAGCAGCATGGCCATTGCCACGATCAAGATCAGCCACAGACGCTGGCTGATGGACAACGTGCGCAGGGTATTCATACAGCGGTCACTCCTTTGTTGTTCTTGTTGTCAACGCTCGCACTCAGAGCAGCGAAAGTGGAACGTGTCTGATAGGATCTCGGCCGAAATTCAGAAAGCTGAATCTTTATTGTTTTCTGACAGTTATTTCACATCACGTCAGTGAACATGCAACACCCGCAACCACGGGTCGGCACCGGTTGCACACACTTACTTTTTGGCTAATCAGTGCGGCATGACGCCGCGCTTTAATGGGGGAATGATGGATCTTTGGACTGCCGCACAGGCGTTGATACTCGGTGTCGTTGAGGGCCTTACGGAATTCTTGCCGGTCTCAAGCACTGGCCACCAGATTATTGTGGCTGACTTGCTGAACTTCGGCGGCGAACGCGCCATGGCGTTCAACATCATTATCCAGCTGGGCGCCATTTTGGCGGTTGTCTGGGAGTTTCGCCGCAAGATCCTCGACGTTGTCGTGGGTTTGCCGACGCAACCCAGTGCGCGCCGCTTTACCGTCAACCTGATCATCGCGGTGCTGCCGGCGGTGGTGTTGGGGGTGATCTTCGCTGACATGATTCACGAATACCTGTTCAACCCGATTACCGTGGCCTCTGCCTTGGTTATCGGCGGTGTGATCATGCTCTGGGCCGAGCGCCGTACTCACGTCATTCGCGCCGAAACCGTAGACGACATGACCTGGAAAGACGCGGTCAAGATCGGTTTTGCACAATGCCTGGCGATGATTCCGGGGACTTCGCGTTCGGGCTCGACCATCATCGGCGGCCTGTTGTTCGGCCTGTCGCGTAAAGCGGCCACCGAGTTTTCGTTCTTCCTGGCGATGCCAACCATGGTCGGCGCGGCGGTCTACTCGGGTTACAAGTACCGTGAACTGTTCCAGCCTGACGACTTGCCAGTGTTCGCCATCGGTTTTGTGACGGCGTTCATCTTCGCCATGATCGCGGTCCGTGCATTGCTCAAGTTTATTTCCAACCACAGCTATGCCGCGTTCGCCTGGTACCGCATTGCCTTCGGCATGCTGATTCTGGCGACCTGGAAGTTCGGCTGGATTGACTGGGCTGCAGCAGGTTGAAGACCTCGGCCAACGATCGTCGCGGCTCGGCAGGTGTGCATGAGCAGCCAGCTGGGCCCATGCGTGGTGTGAAGCTCAAACTGCTGGTATTACTGCTGCTGTGCGCGATGCCGCTGGGAGGCTCGCTGAGCCTGTTGCTCACCGGCATCACCCGGGTGCCTCTGCTTGTTTATGCCGTGGCCAGTGTCGTGGCGTTCATCCTTTATGGCTATGACAAACAGCAGGCCCGGCATGGCCGCTGGCGCACCCCGGAAAAGCTCCTGCACGGGGTTGAGTTGCTGGGCGGCTGGCCGGGCGCGCTGGTAGCCCAGCAAGTGTTCCGCCACAAGACCCGCAAGGTGCCTTTTCAGGTCTGGTTCTGGTTGATCGTTACCGTGCATCAAGCGGTCTGGGTTGACGTGCTGTTCTTGAAAATCACCTTTCTGAACCTGTAAGCGGCTGCCATGAGCGTCAGATCAATAAGCCGATCTGACGCTTTTTCGGCAGTTTGCCGACCACCAACTGGTGGGAACGGCGCAGCAAGTCTTGCAGTTCTTCAGCGCCCATCGGGTAGGGCGCCTGCATATTGATCCAGTGGGCCCGCGCCAGATACGGCGAAGGGCGTATCCCCGGGCGATCGATGTAACCCAGAAACAGTTCTTTCTCGACCTTGAACGACAACCCGTTGCTGTTGAGGTTGAACAGGGCAAACATTTTGCTCTGATCGATAGAGAACACTTCAACCCCGCCCCATTTCACATCCTCCTTGACCCCCGGCAGGCTGCGGCAGAACTCGGCAACCTGTTGCTTGGACATGATTTTTTGGGTGTTGGACGTACGCGTCATAGGGTTTTTTCTCCGCAGCGTTCGAAGGTATCAGCCAAATGTTCGATCCAGGCCCGCACCGCTGGCATGACGCCGCGCCGGTGCGGGTACACGGCTTGCAGCCAGCCGCCGGGCAGTGACCATTGAGGCAGGAGCTGCACCAGTTCACCGGTTTCAAGTTCCTGCTCGCAATACATCAAGGGCAGCACGGTGAAGCCCAGACCTTGCAGTGTGCAGGCTTTACGCACGTTAAAGTCATCAATGCCCAAGCGTGCTTCAAGCACCAGGTCTGAGGCTTTGCCGTGCTCATCGAGCATGCGCAAATGGACCATGCGATCGGCCTCAAGCGCCCCCAGCACCGGGGCATTTTTGAGATCGTCCGGGGTCTTGATTGCCCACTGTTCAGCGAAGGCCGGGCTGGCGACCATCACGGTCACCGCCTTGCGCAAGCGCCGCGTCACCAGCAGCGGGTCTTCATCGCCCAGTTCGCGAACGCGCATGGCCACGTCAATGCCTTCGGTGATCAAGTCTACGCGGCGGTTGAGCAGGCTGACTTCCAGTTGCACATGGGGGTAGGCGCGCAGAAAAGAGCTGACGACGTCGGGCATAAACTGGTGAGCCAGGCCCACCGGGCACGAGACCCGCAGGCGCCCTCGGGGCTCGCTGGACATACTTGCCACGGCCTCGTCGGCCATTTCGGCTTGCAGCAGCATGGCCTGGCAATGGCTCAAGTAGCGCTCGCCTACAGCGGTCAGCTTCAACTGGCGCGTGGTGCGCTGCAACAGACGCGCGCCCAGACGCTCTTCTAGTTCGGCCACACGCCTTGATAGGCGTGACTTGGGGATGCCCAACACACGGCCTGCCGCCGCAAACCCACCGGCTTCGACGACTTTGGCGAAGTAGTACAGATCGTTAAGGTCCTGCATTGCTTTTCTCACTGTCCTACAGGTGGGACGAACTATCGCATGCTCGCTGACTTATCGTCGATTGCTTTCATCGGTAGCATCACCTTCACTTGAACGCCTGACGGCGATCTTAATTTGGAGATCCGCATGAAACTTTTGCATATCGATTCGAGCATCTTGGGCGACAATTCGGCTTCGCGTCAGCTGAGCGGTGAAGTAGTCAAGGCTTGGCAAGCGGCTGAGCCGAGTGTTGAAGTGAGCTACCGCGACCTGGCCAGCGAAGGCATTGAGCACTTCTCGGCGGCCACTCTGGTGGCGGCTGGCACCCCGGCTGAACTGCGTGATGCGGCGCAAAACTACGAAGCGCAATTGAGCGCAGACACCTTGGCGCAGTTCCTGGCCGCGGATGCAGTGGTGATCGGCGCGCCGATGTACAACTTCACCATTCCAACCCAGCTCAAGGCCTGGATCGACCGCATTGCGGTGGCCGGTCAGACCTTCCGTTACACCGAAACCGGCCCGGTTGGCCTGTGCGGCGGCAAGAAAGTGATCGTGGTCTCGACCTCTGGCGGCATTCACGCGGGCCAGGCGACAGGCGTGGCGCACGAAGAGTATTTGAAAGTGCTGCTGGGTTTCCTCGGCATCACTGATGTTGAGTTTGTTCGTGCACAGGGCCTGGGTTATGGCGATGAAGTGCGCAGCAAAGCCCTGAGCGATGCTCATCAGCACATTAGTCAGGGCCTGTTCAGCGCCGCGTAAGCTGCCCTGTAGTGCCCGCATAACAAAACTCTGTATTCTGGATACCGTCATTGGCCAGAGTACGGAGTTTTTTGCATCTGGCTTTAATGGCTTGGGTTATGCAAAGGAGAGGGTGACCGTCTTTTTTCATTGCCCGCTGCAAGCTGAGCGCTATTAAAGGTAAGCCGCCATGATGCGTCTATGCGCTGTCGTGTTTCTCATAATGGCTAGTTGCCCTGTGCTGGTGCATGCCGAGCCTCTGAACCAATGGAGCGTGGGCTTTCATCGCCTCAGCTTTCTGGACCCGGTGGACGGCCAGCCTATGAACGCCATTGCGTTTTATCCGTCTACCGATGACGAGGTGCACAGCCGCATTGGTGTCTACGACATCGATGCCGGCGAAGATGCCAAAATTGCCATCGGCCACTACCCGTTGCTGGTGCTGTCCCATGGCAATGTCGGCACGCCGCTGGCGCTGCACGACCTGATCACCGCGCTGGCGCGCAAAGGCTTTGTTGTCGTGGCGGTGCTGCATCCAGGTGACAACTTCAAAGACCACAGCCGCACCGGCACCCTGAGCAACCTTTACGGGCGGCCGATGCAAATATCGGCGGCGATTAGCGCCGTGCTGGATGAAAACAGCCTGTCTGCTTACGTCGACGCTGATCAGGTCGGGGTGATCGGCTATTCGGCAGGTGGTGAAACGGCGTTGATTCTGGCTGGGGCCGAGCCGGACTTGAACCGTCTGCGGCGTTACTGCCAAGAGCGGCCGGACGACCACGATGCCTGCACGACCCAAGGTGAACTGATCGCTGATCGGGATGATTTGTTGCCCGTCGCGGACCCGCGTGTGCGTGCGTTGCTGCTGATGGCGCCGCTGAGCCTGATGTTTGGCCGCGACACCCTGGCCCAAGTGCATGTGCCGGTTTTGCTGTACAGCGGTGAGGGTGATCAAACCGTGTTCCCGGATAAAAATGCCGAAGCCCTGGCGCGTAAATTACCGGTTGCCCCGGAGTTCAATCTGATCCCCGGTGCCGGGCATTTTGTGTTTTTGGCGCCTTGCTCGGATGAACAGCGCGCAACCATGGCCTGGGCCTGCACCGATGCCGACGGGGTTGATCGTGAGGATATCCATCGCGATTTGATTTACGAATCAGGGCGCTTTTTCAGTAAGGCGCTGAACAACAACGCCCACACACTTTTACGTACCGCAGACCACTAACGGGCCCGGCGCGAGAGCCCTAGGGTAAGCAGCAGGCCCGCAAGGCACATCAGTGCTGCGCTGAAGAAAATCCAGGGATACCCCAGGTTCAAGGCGATGGCGCCCATTAGTGGCCCGGCCATGGCCAGCGCCAAGTCAAAAAACACCGCATAAGCGCCCAAGCCTGCACCCCGGCTCGAACTGGGGACTTGCTTGACCGCCTCCACGCCCAACGCCGGGTACACCAGTGACAGGCCAAACCCTGCCAACCCGGCACCGATCAAGGCATAGCCGGTAGACGGCGCGAGCCACAACAGCACCAGCCCCAGGGTTTCCATGGCCATACAGGTCATTGCGACGCTGGAGCCACCCAAGCGGTTAATGCTGTTGGTGAAAATCAGTCGGGCCAGGATAAAACACACGCCAAACACCGACAGGCAGTAGGCGGCGCCCGTCCAGCCCTGGTCGATATAGAACAGCGTGATAAAGGTCGTCAGGGTGCCATAACCAATAGATGCCAGCATCAGGCTGAGGCCATAGGGCGCGATCAGCCCCAGTACCGACCAAAAGGACAGGCGCACCCCGGCGATCACCGGGATCGAGGTTTTGTTGCGGATGGTCAGCAGTGCCAGCAAGGCCAACCCCAGCAGCGCAATGCCCAGGCTGGAAAACCCCAGTGTGTCGATCATCAGCACCCCCAGCGGGGCTCCCAGGGCAATCGCCCCATAAGAGGCGATACCGTTCCAGCCAATGGTACGGGCGGTGTGTTCCGAGCCGACTTGCGCGATGCCCCAACTGATCGTGCCGACACCGATAAGCCCTTGGGCAATGCCCAGAAAAATGCGCCCGACGATCAAAATGCCAAGGCTTAGCCCCGGGAAGCTTTGCAGCATGATGGCGACGTACGTGAGTACACCGCTGATGGCGATGCCGATCAGGCCGTACACCACCGCAGGCTTGGTCCCGCGTTTGTCGACGATGCGTCCGGCCGAAGGACGCGTCAGCAGGGTGGCGAGGTATTGCGAGGCGATGGTCAGGCCGGCAACCACAGCGCTGAAACCCAATTGGTCATGCACATAGCCCGGCAAGACCGCGATGGGCAAGCCAATGCAGATAAAAGCGATAAAGGTGTAAAAAACAATCGACAGGATTTGCAGCGTAACCGACAGAGAACTCGGATGAGGAGGGTGTTGCGCAGACATGAGCAGCGGTTCCGGCTGGCGTTTGGGCGCCGCTATCATGGCGTGCCTGCCGGGTAAATGAAAGCAGGCTAACGATAGTTTGTTTGGGGCACCCTTTTTACCTCTTGAGCCCTAACGTCGATCGGTTCACAACCTGCCTTTTTCCAGTTAAATACAACCCCGAATCGGCAGCAGCTTATGAGTTGCTCCAGCAAGGGGTTGCGCAGGGTTTCGCAGCGTCGCATCAAGCTTGGGGCCTGTTTACTCGGCGCTTCTATCGTTATGGCTAGAGACGAATTGGCGAAAACGTTCGGTGGGCAAGCCTTCGAACAGTTCGGTTGGCGTGCCCTGGGCGTCGATCAAACCGCCGTGCATGAACACCACCCGATTCGACACGTGCCGGGCAAAGCCCATTTCGTGGGTGACCACCAGCATGGTGCGGCCTTCCTCGGCCAGCGAGCGCATTACCCTTAATACCTCGCCAACCAGTTCGGGGTCGAGTGCCGAGGTGGGTTCGTCGAACAGCATCACTTGCGGGTTCATCGCCAATGCGCGGGCGATTGCGACCCGTTGTTGCTGCCCGCCGGACAGGTGTGCCGGGTAGTAGTCCTTACGCTCGTACAGGCCGACCTTGTGCAACAGGGCTTCGGCCTCTTCGATGCATTCGGCGCGTGGGCGTTTGAGCACGCGCATCGGGCCTTCTATCACGTTCTGCAGCACTGTCATGTGCGACCACAGGTTGAAGCTCTGGAACACCATGCCCAAGCTACTGCGCATGCGCTCGACCTGACGGTTGTTGCTCGGCGTTTGACGGCCGTCGACATGCTGTTTCATCTCGATCACTTCACCGTTGACGCGGATGATGCCTTGATCGGGGGTTTCCAGCAGGTTGATACAGCGCAGGAACGTACTTTTACCGGACCCGCTGGCGCCGAGGATCGAGATCACGTCACCTTTGTGTGCGTCCAGATCAATACCCTTGAGGACATGGGCGCTGCCGAAGGACTTCTGGATGTTAATGACCGACAAGGCTGAAGCGGACTGAATGCTCATGGCAGGCTCCGTATCAAATCAGGAATGGGTAGGCAGTGTGGGGCTGGATTTTTTCACGACGTCTGCAGGGCGTTCGCGCAAGTGTGGCGAGAGGCGATATTCGAGCCAGGCGACTGCGCGCACCACCAGGTAGTTGAGCACCAGGTAGATCAGGGCCGCGCAAATGAACACCTCCATGGTGCGGTAGGTGCGCTGGATGATCTGCTGGGCTACGCCCGTGACATCCCAGACCGTCACCAGGCTGGCGAGGGCGGTGGACTTGACCAGCAAAATGGCTTCTGTTGAGTAGGCCGGCAGTGCCTGGCGCAGGGTGACCGGGGCAATGATCCGGTACAGCAACTCCCAGGGCGACATGCCAATGGCCTTGCCAGCTTCGATCTGACCTTGGGGCACGCTGAGCAGGCCACCGCGGATGATTTCTGCAGTGTAGCCGGCGGTGCACAAGGCCAGTGACACCACTGCGCAGCCATAAGGGGAGCGCAGCACGACCCAGGCAAAGCTGTCGCGGATGGCCGGGAACTGGCCCAGCCCGTAGTAAATCAAGAACATTTGAATCAGCAGCGGCGTGCCGCGAAACAGCATGATGTAGAACCGCGCCGGGTAGCTGAAAAACCACCAGCGGCTGACCCGCAGGCTGACGATGCCGACCGACAGGGCAAGGCCGAGCACCAACGAGCAAAAAAAGATCGACAAGGTGGTGGGCAGGGCGGCCAGCAGCTTGAGCATGGTGTCTGCGAGGAACGGAAAATCAATCATAGGTGTCGCTCCCGACGCGAACTAGACTGGGCTGCGCTGCCGCGTACGGCGCACGCGAGCTTCAGCCATGTGGAACAGCCGACCGGAAAGGCCGGTGAGAATGAGGTACAGCGCGCCCCCGATGATGTAGAAGGTGAAATATTGACGGGTGGACCCGGCTGCGACCTGACTGGCGCGCATCAATTCCACCAGACCGATCACAGAAATCAGCGCGGAATCTTTCAGGCTCATTTGCCAGACATTGCCCAGCCCCGGCAGCGCGTAGCGCAAAATCTGCGGCACCAAAATCCGTTTGAAGCGCATGGCACGGCTCATACCGATGGCCATCCCGGCTTCCAGTTCGCCCCGCGACACTGCAATAAAGGCGCCCCGGTAGACTTCCGCCTGATAAGAGCCGGAAATCAGCCCCACCGCCAACGCCCCGACCAGAAAAGGCGGCACGTCGATATAGCCTTCGCCGCCGAACCAATGGCCAACCGCCGTCACCACACTGGCCCCGCCAAAGTAGAACAGGTAGATCACCAGTAACTCGGGAATCCCCCTGAACAGTATCGAGTACAGATTTCCCAGCCCGCGCAAACTGCGGCGGCGGGAGAGTTTGGCCGCCGCCACCAGGCTGCCAAATACCGCCCCCACCAGCAGTGCTGCGAGGGTCAATATCACGGTCATGCCGGTGGCCTTGAGCAGCGCCATTCCCCAACCTGAGTCACCAAAACTGAGTAGCTGCAAGAGGTTCATAGAGGATCCCACGTCTAAAAAGGGTTAAGCAGCCCGGCACCTTTCATGCTGCCGGGCCATTCAGATCATTGTTTGGGGGTCAGGTCCTGCTTGAACCACTTCTCGCTCAGGGTTTTGATCGTGCCATCAGCCATGGCCTCCTTGAGGGCGGCATCGAACTTGGCTTTGAGTTCCACGTCGTTCTGGCGAAAGCCCAGAGCTTCGCCTTCACCCCAGATCGGGCCTTTGATCACCGGGCCGGTGTACACCAGTGACTTGTTCTCCGGTTTGTCCATCAGCGAGTTGAAGAAGGTCACGTCATCGAATGCAACGTCGATCCGCCCGGATTGCAGGTCGAGGATGGCCTCGGACGAGCTGCCGTATTCACGGATCGTCGCTACATCCTTGAAGTTTTGATCAATGAACGAGGTGTAAATGGTGCCGGAGGCGATGCCGATGGTTTTGCCTTTGAGCGCCTTGCGCAGGTCTTCAACGCCAGCACGGATTTCCTTGGGGTCGGTGCCCAAGGTGATGGCTGCGTCGGTACCGGTTTTGCCCGGTAGCAAGTCGGCTTGCAGGGCGACAAAACTGGCCGGGGTCTGGGCGTAAGGCGTAGAGAAGGCCATGACTTTCTGGCGTTCGTCGTTGATGACAATGGCGTCCATCAGCACGTCGAATTTGCCTGCATTGAGGCTGGCGATCATGCCGTCCCAGTTCTGCACGACGATGTTGCACTTGAGCTTCATGCGCTGACAGATCACGTCCATCAGTTCTGGCTCGAAGCCGCTGATTTTTCCACCTGGCAGTGTCAGGTTCCAGGGCTCATAGGCGCCCTCTGTAGCGATATTGACCGATGTCCACTCTTTGGCCTGGAGTGCCGGGGCACAGGCCAACACCATTGCACTGAGCGCTACAGAACCCAACCAGCTTGATTTGTTCGACATCATGGTACTTCCTGTCTAATCAATTGAGTGTTGCGAACTGATCCGGCTCAGGCCGAATCGCCAAGGTCGGTACACACCGTTTTTTCTGGGATTGCAAACGGATGCAAACCGGTACTAAGCCTGTGAGGGCGAATGCATTTTCCACGCCGACGTCCTGGGCCATCTGACGGATGTCGTTACCGGGCCTGAGCGTTGGAACGTCCATTTTTCTGTCACTCGACTCGATCAAACCAAACCCGCTGGGTAGAGAGGTACGTGCGAACATGTATTTGCTTGTACATACAAGCATATGCAATCAATCGGCCAACTTGATTTCTCATCGATCAATCCGTTTTAAATTCAGTGAAAATGCTTTAGAAACAGCGGGTTATGGGTTTTTATTGGTTGCGGGGTTTTAATCTGGCAGTGGCAGGACGGAGGCTTGGGTTTGAAAGTGCACCACGGTGGTACGAACGGTGACAGTGTGGATTAAAGTGGTGCGCGGCGAGGGGTAACGGCAACGACTGTGTGTGTGGGGAGGGCCATACCACATCGGCCAGCCCTCCCTTGGAACGCGGCCTCTTTACTTCAGGTTTTTCTGCACGGTGGCGAGTATTTCGCCGCTGCGCACTTGCTTGGTCACGCTGGCAATGTCGGTATAGAACGCGCGGTCATGCTCAGCCACCGGTACACGGCTGCGCACCAGGTCATACACCGCTCTGGTCACGCTGGAGGCTTTGCCCACGTCATGGAAATCCAGGGCCTGGCAACCCACCAGCAGCTCGATGGCCAGCACTGATTCCAGTTTTTCGGACACCTTGCAGGCCTTGATCACGGCGTTATAGGCCAGGCTGACCAGGTCTTCCTGGTTGGCGCAGGTCGAGAAACTGTCGACAGAGGAGGGGAACGACAGCGACTTCATTTCTGCATACAGGCCTGCCGCCGTGTATTGCAGGATCATGTAGCCGCTGTTCAGGCCCGGATTGCGCACCAAAAAGGCGGGCATTTCACTGAAGTGCGAGTTGACCATGCGATCGATACGGCGCTCGGCAATCTTCGCCAGGTTGGCCAGAGCCACACACAAGGAGTCGGCTGACATGCCGATGTAGGTGCCATCGAAATTGGCACCCGAGATGGCAATGCCGTCACCGTCTTCAAGCGGGTAGATCACCGGGTTGTCGCCTGAAGAGTGAATTTCGTTTTCGATATTTTCCCGCGCGTGCTCGATAAAGCGTTTCGACGCGCCGTGCACCTGGGGGATGGAGCGCAGGCTGTAGGCGTCCTGTAGCCGGTAGTCGATGTTTTCAGCGATCAGTTGGCTGTCATGCAGCATCGCCTTTATGTCCCGGGCGGTTTGCGCCTGCTCTTTGTGCGCCTTGATCGAGTGATAGCGCGGGTCGAAGGCCCGAATCGTGCCTTTTAACGCTTCCATGGAAAGCGCCGCAGCGACGTCTGCCAATGAGGCGGCCTGCATGGCGTTGTACAGGGCCAGAATGGCGATGGCCGTCACCGAGGTGGTGCCATTGAGCATGGCCAGGCCTTCTTTGCACTGCAGATCGGTGGGTTGCAGGCCAACCTGTTTCAGCGCGGTGGCGCCGTCGACCCATTCACCGCCATTGACCCGTGCTTTGCCTTCGCCCAGCAGGACCAGAGCCAAGTGCCCCTCGACCGCCAGGTAACCCACCGACCCTTCGCCGGGTGCAAACGGTACGACATCGTTATTGAGCAAGGCGGCAATCAGTTCCAGTAACTCCAGGCGTACCCCCGAATACCCTTTGCCAAGGCTGATCAACACCATCAACTGGATCGCCCGCACCTGCTCACGTTTGAGCGGCTCGCCTACCGCCACCGCGTGGGAGCGCACGATATTGACCTGAAGCTCCTTGGCATTGCTCGCAGAAATCACATGCCGAACGTTGTCGCCGAACCCGGTGGTCACGCCATAGACCAAGCGATTCTCATCAAGAAAACGCTCCACCAGGCCACGGGATTTTTTCACGCGCTGCTGGTAGGCCTCAGAAAACGAGACCTTGGCTGCATAACGGGCGACCGCCACAAACTCTTCGATGGAAGGCTCTTTATCGCCAAGAACAACCTGAGTGATCTGTTGAGGATGAGCTTTCATTGCGAACTCCCGGGAAACCAAATGAATAAGGGGCTGGACCGGCCAAGCCGTCGCTCGATTGAGCGTGGGAGAAGGCTAAAGCGATTTTTGAGTGAAGAAAATATGGCGATTTCTGTCAGTTTTATTAGTATTTCTAAACTTTAAATGCCCGTGAGGCTGCACCTTGCCATGAGTCGCTTACCGCCTTTGCGCGCCCTGCAAATATTCGAAACCGTCGGCCACTGTGGTGGTATTTCCCAGGCGGCAAAACGCTTGAACCTCTCGGTGGGGGCGGTGAGCCAGCAGATGAAACTGCTGGATGAGGCGCTGGGCATGAGCCTGACGGTCAAGGACGGCCAGCGTTTGCGCCTGAATGCCATTGGCCAGCGTTTCCATGCCAGATGTTCGACAGCCTTTGAAGAGTTGAGAGCCGCTGTGGCTGAAGTCGAACGCTCGAAAAACCCCAACAACTTGTATGTCAGTGGTCTGCCTTCATTGATGAACAAGTGGCTGGGGCCGCTGATCTACGAATGGCAGCACGAGCATGATGATCTCGACATCTATCTGGATGGCACGCTTGCGGATACATCGGAGGAGGAAAACGCCGATTTTCGGATTGGCTATGGCGAGCCGATCCAATACGCCGAGCGCAGCGTTGTGCTGTTTCACGATTGTGTGGTGCCAGCATGTTCACCGGCGCTTTTAGGCCATTCGGGCATGGTGGGGCAGGCCGCTGACTTGCTTCAGTACCCACTGATTCGCGTTGACTCACGGCCGAAATTTGATTCGCCGCCGTCGTGGGTTGAATGGTTTGGTCTGGAAGGCGAGGTGGTGGAGCAGATGATTGCCGTGCGTCGAAGCTTTTCTTCGGCCAGCATGGCCATTCAGGCTGCTATCGATCAACAAGGCATCGTACTGGCGCAGTACTCGATGATTGCCCGTGACATTGCTGAGGGGCGTTTGATCATCCCGTGGCCGCGCGCCATGGCACTGCCATCGCCGTATTACCTGAGTTGGCACCCGAACACACTACAGAAAGCACAATGCCGGGCGTTTCAGCGCTGGTTGATAGGCCGGGGAAAAGCACAGGAAGACATGACCGAGCGCCTGATCACAGCTCTGCCTGCACAAGCAACTGTAGGAGCGAGCTTGCCTCGCGATCTTTGAAAAGGCCAAAAGATCGCGAGACGAGCTCGCTCCTACAGGGCTTTGCCGGTGTCTGAAATCAGAACACCACGCCTTGGCTGCGCAGGTAGTCGTCGTAGGTGCCGCTGAAGTCGATCACGCCACTTGGACTCAGCTCGATGATACGAGTGGCCAGCGACGATACGAACTCGCGGTCATGGCTGACGAAAATCAGCGTGCCAGGGTAGTTTTCCAGCGCCAGGTTCAACGCTTCGATGGATTCCATGTCCAAGTGGTTGGTCGGTTCGTCCATCACCAGCACGTTCGGCTTTTGCAGGATCAGCTTGCCGAACAGCATACGGCCTTGCTCACCACCGGAAATCACCTTGACCGACTTGAGGATTTCGTCGTTGGAGAACAGCATGCGGCCCAAGGTGCCGCGAATCATTTGCTCGCCTTGAGTCCATTGGCCCATCCAGTCGAACAGGGTCACATCGTCTTCAAAGTCGTGTGCGTGGTCTTGCGCGTAGTAGCCCAACTCAGCAGATTCAGTCCATTTGATCGAACCGGCATCCGGCGTCAGCTCATTGACCATGGTGCGCAGCAGCGTCGTTTTACCGATACCGTTCGGGCCAATGATTGCCACGCGCTCACCGGCTTCAACGGTGAAGCTGAAGTCTTTGAACAGCGTCTTGCCATCAAAGCCTTTAGCCATGTTTTCAACAATGACGGCCTGGCGGTGCAGCTTTTTGGTCTGCTCGAAACGAATGAACGGGCTGACACGGCTGGAAGGCTTGACCTCGGCCAGGGTGATCTTGTCGATCGCTTTGGCGCGCGAGCTTGCCTGTTTGGATTTCGAGGCGTTGGCCGAGAAGCGGCTGACGAACGCTTGCAGCTCGTTGATCTGAGCTTTCTTCTTGGCGTTTTCAGACAGCAGTTGCTCACGCGACTGGGTTGCGACAGTCATGTACTCGTCATAGTTACCCGGGAACAGGCGCAGCTCGCCGTAGTCCAGGTCAGCCATGTGGGTGCAGACGCTGTTCAGGAAGTGTCTATCGTGAGAGATGATGATCATCAAGCTGTTGCGCTGAGTCAGAACGTTTTCCAGCCAGCGAATCGTGTTGATGTCCAGGTGGTTGGTAGGTTCGTCGAGCAGCAGCACTTCAGGATCAGAGAACAGCGCCTGAGCCAGCAACACACGCAGCTTCCAGCCCGGCGACACTTCGCTCATCGGGCCGTTGTGCTGTTCAATGCCGATACCCAGGCCCAGCAGCAATTCACCGGCGCGGGACTCAGCAGTGTAACCGTCCATTTCTGCGAACTCGGTTTCGAGTTCGGCAACGGCCATGCCGTCTTCTTCGGTCATTTCTGGCAGCGAGTAGATGCGATCGCGCTCAGCCTTGACCTTCCACAGTTCTTCGTGGCCCATGATCACGGTATCGATCACGGTGAATTCTTCGTAAGCGAACTGATCCTGGCGCAGCTTACCCAGACGCACGTTCGGTTCCAGCATGACCTGGCCGCCCGACGGATCGAGATCGCTGCCGAGGATTTTCATGAAGGTGGATTTGCCGCAACCGTTGGCACCGATCAAACCGTAGCGGTTACCTGCGCCGAATTTTACTGAAACGTTCTCGAATAGCGGCTTTGCGCCGAACTGCATCGTGATGTTAGCTGTGGAGATCAATTACTTTACCTATCAATAACTTAGAGAGCGCGTATTTGAGCTGGTAGCCGTTTGGTACCAACCTGGAGCTTTTCAAGCCCACTCCGATCTGAGCTTGAGTTGATCCAACGCGCATAAGTCGACAGCAACAATTGGACGCTTAGGCCAAGCTGCTGAGGAATAAAAGCGGGGTTCATGCCAGACATGGCGCGCATTGTCGCATAGGTGTGACGACAGTTGTATGGCAGGCGACCATTGAAACCGAATGACCGCACAGTGAGCACTGCGCTAAAGCTCTGTTTCGCAGGGCCATTGGTGCGACTTTGGGTTTCACCTCAACGTGGAAGGGTACGTCTGTACAGACAGTAGAGTGAACCCCTTGAAAAAAAGGCCTTCTAAGATGATTCAGTCCATCGGAGGCACGCTGTGGTCAAAATCATCACTGAAGATACTCGTCTTCAACAGGCGTGCACGGATGACGTCTTGTTATTTGGCACCCCGAAAGATCGTTTGGACTTCTATCGCAGGGAAATTCAGTACGAGACCACCTTGCTCTCCAATAGAACGAACGCCTATTTAACGGCCCAGTCGTTCCTGGTCATTGCGTTTGCATCGTCAATGGCCAATCTCAACCCTGAATGGGGAGAGCTGTTCACATTGGTGGTGCCAAGTTTGATGGCCGTTCTGGGCATTTTTAGCTCACTGCATGCCTGGCCGGGGTTCCGGGCTTCGTATGTGATTATTGATCACTGGCATTTCAAACAAAGCCATTTGTTGCGAAGTGACCCGGTGATGGGTAAAGCCTACGATGACTCGCCCTTGTTTAACGAAAAAGAATCCAGTCAGAAGGGCTATCGAAAGTCGCTCATGTTCTCAATGAGAACACCTTGGCTATTTGTGATTTTCTGGCTGCTTCTGGCCAGTTTTTGTATCTATGTGCAGCTCGCCAACGCCAGTCAGTAAGCTTGATCTAAGCGGTGCAAGCCCCGGCAACGCCGGGGCCTGACCGGGCGGATCAGAAGACCATACCAACCTTCACGCCGAACTCGTCACGTTTGAGTTTGGTGTTGTCAGCGACCGGTGAATCCTCGTCGATTTTGTACTCGGTACGGGTGTAGTACACGCCTGCCTGGATCGGCAGGTCGCCTTGCTGGTTCATCAGCAATGACACTTCTGCGTACGGGTTAGTGCGGTCTTTCATGTCGACGGTGTCGCTGCCGAAGTGTTCAACTTTAACCTTGGCACGGCCATCGAGGGTCTGACGGGCACCCACTTCAACGCGCAGGGTCGAGGCGTCGAACTGGTGGTTGTAACCCAGGGCTGCCTTGGCGAACGGCGATTTGTAGGTCAGTTTGGTGTCGATATCGTTGATCTCTGGCTCGAAACGGGTCCAGGTGTAACCGCCACCCACGATCACGTCGACAAAGTTGCGCGCGTCCAGCGCGGCACGCCAGCCAAGGTCGAGATCAGCCTGAGCTTCCTTGAGCTTGTTGCCATCCTTCTTGCTGTATTTGGCTTCGCCACCCAGTTGGTAGATGAAACCCGATTCAGCGGTCATTTTGTTGCCATAGTTGGCAAATACGCCGCCTTGGCCCATGTGTTCCTTGTCGGATCTGCTGCCGCCTTCGAATTTGAAGTCAGTGTAGGAACCCAGCAAGCCCACGTTGAACAGCGGGTCGGTGCTTGGGGCGGCCATCACTGTCAGCGGAGCGCTGAAAAGCGCCAGGGCGCAGGAGTGACGTAGCAGTTTTTTTGTAAACATTCGCAAGAGTCTCCATGACTTGAAAAATATCGAACGAGCGTTTCGATAAATCGTCAGAGAGAAAGTTCAAAAATATTGGCGAGGGTTTTACGCACTGTTCGTGATAGACCGGCGAAGAACGTTATCAATCAATCCGCGTCAAGCGGGCCAGGTAATTGAGTGTTAGCGATAAATACGAATTTTCTGCCAGCTCACCTTGCTGTAAAAGGTGCCTGTGTCGCCCAACAGGGCGTACCGGGTTGCCCGATAGGCCGAAGTAAACTTTGAGCAGTGCAAGCCCCGGATCTTTTTGTAAGCCCATGACCAGCCGCGTTTGCTTTTATTCTCCATACCCTCAGCCTCACACAAGGAGCATCTATTATTGTTAGATGCTAGCGACGAAAGATGACACTTGCTGATGCGCAGATAAGCCAAATGAGCTTATTTAAAAGTCGTAAGTTGCGTGTTTTGTTATGTATTGTCGGGATTTATCGAGAACTAATCAGCCTAAACGGCTTTGTTGTTTTACTTACCCTCGAGAGGGGAGTCAATACGCCAAATCAGGCAACTAGGGCCGTTTAATTGGGGGGCAAAGAGCTTTGCGGCTACAGAGTCCTACTGGCCGACACAATCAGACCGCCAAGGCGTCATTGCTGATCGCGACAGTCTGCGGGTTTGCGGGCGATTCGCTTGGCCGGGCCTGGTGTCTAGGGTTACGGCAGGCCAGTGTTAAACGTTAAATTTTGTCGATCAATAGTGCCCTGTGTCGGGGATCAAACATCGTTAAAAATGTTCTCTTTTGGCCAGCGTTTTTCCAGGTATTCACTCAGATAACTGATAAAGGCTTTAACTTTTGGCGTCATGGCCGCACGGTCCTGAACGCAGGCATAAATATCCAGGGGTTTGGTATAAGACTCAGTCGGTGAATGGCTGTGCTGAAGCAGAGGGACAAGCTGACCGGATTCTATGTAAGGTGCGGCGATAAACTCTGCCAGCCGCGCAATGCCGGCGCCATGAACGGCCATTTGCGCAAGTGCGTCAATATCGTCACTGGTGGCTGTGACATTGAGCGCGGCATAAGTGTGCTGGCCATTGTTGATAAAACCCCAGCGCAGAAAGCGGCCATCCAGGGGATAGCGAAAACCCAGGCAGGCGTGATGCTGCAGGTCGTCAGGGGAGTCTGGCCAGCCCGCACGCTCAAGGTAAGCCGGTGAGGCGCAGACAATAAAAGGCACCGAGACGATTTTGCGGGCAATGATCCCGTCTTCCAGTTGCGGCTTGATTCTCAGGCTCAGGTCAATACCGCTGTGGATGTGACTGATTTTGTTGTCAGTGATGTTCAGTTCCAGGGTCAGGCGCGGATAACGCGTGGCAAAACCCGCGACCAGCGGGGCAACGACATGGCGCCCGAAAGCGGCAGTCGAGGCGATGCTCAATCGCCCTTGCAGTTCGCTGTCGCTGTGGCTGATGGCCCGGTGCGCCAACTCCACATCCGTGACGATGCGCTGCACTTTGGCGTAGTAAAGGGCGCCATCCTCGGTCAGCGCCATGCTTCGGGTAGTGCGCTGTAGCAGACGTGTGCCCAGATGTGCCTCAAGACGGTTGATGGTCTGGCTGACGGCGGCGGCACTGAGGCCGAGATTTTTCGCCGCGCCTGCAATGGATCCGGCTTCAACTACTTTGATAAAACTGTTAATCGCAGCAAACAGATCCATGTTTTGATCCTGAACTGGGCGTATTCGTAAGATCTGCTTTATAAACAAACTAGAAATGATCGTCTAGTTGCGTGTTTTTGATCTTGTTAAGGTGCGCCATCCATTACTGTCAGGATCAAAAGGGTCACATATGAACGCTAAAAGCACTTCAAACACGTTAGTTTCAAGCCGTCTAAAGTTCTCGGTGCGTGCAACGCCCTATGTATTCGCGTTGTACATGTCCACGATCATGGCTTTTTTGATGTCGCTGGTGATTACTGCGGCGAATACGGGGATCGATGCGGATTACCTGAACAACACCTTGCAGGCTTATAAGTTGGCTATGCCCGCTGCCTTCCTGTGCATCCTTGTGGTGCGCCCCATCGTGATTAAACTGGTGGCCATGACGGTTCATCCGCATCGTTAACCGGGGCGGCTGTTACAGCCAGTATTTGGGATAGCTGCCTTTGCTGCGTGCGTTGTTAAGGCACAAGGCAGTGATTACCACCACCAGCGAGCCTGCCAATACGGGCGTCAGCAAAAAGCTCCAAGGTGCCCCGGCAGTGATGACCACTAACGGGTTGGCGCCTGCGGGGGCATGCACCGTACGCGTCTGCTGCATGGCGACCAGCGCCAGCCCGACAGCCAATGCGCACGCCCACCATTCATTGCCCAGGGTGTGAAGCACCACGAGCCCGACCAGTGTCGAGACCATGTGCCCGCCAATGATGCTGCGTGGCTGGGCCAACGGGGAGTCGGGCACGCCAAAGGCCAACACACAACTGGCGCCAAACGAGGCCATCAGCCAAGGCGTTCCGCTGATCAGGCTAAGCCAGCCAGTGACGCCGATGGCGATGACCACGCCGATGAACGACATCAGGCTGAAACGCAGGTCGGGGGCGGGTGGAGCGCTTGATTTAGGCAGGCGAATAAGAGGCATGGCGATAACTCGGAGAGTGGACAGTGATAAAAGGATACCGATCGGTTTACCTGTAAGTCAACCGATCGGTATACACTGGCCGCATTCACTTCAAAGGGATGCGTGATGAGTACTGCAGATGTGATCACCCGGGCGGCCCTCGATCTGTTCTATCGCCAGGGCTTTCATGCCTCGGGGGTCGAGCAACTCAGCCAGAGTGCTGGTGTGACCAAGAAAACCCTGTACCGGCATTTTCCGAGCAAGGAACACGTGGTCGAGGCTGCGCTGCAACTGCGGCACGCCGAGTTCATGAATCAAATGGCCACGGCGGTAGAGGGCGCTGACCAAGCGAACAGGCCCCAGGCCTATATTGATTTCATTATCTGTTGGGTGCAGTCGGCTGATTTCCATGGCTGCGCGTTCATCAATGCTTCGGCTGAATACAGCGCTCAGAGCGCTCCTCCTCATGTCCTGGCCAGTCAACACAAGCAGCAGGTCCTGAATTACCTGCAAGGTATTTGCACGCAGGCAGGCCTGACGCAGCCGGCGGCGGTGGCGATGCAACTCTTTGTGATTGGCGAAGGTCTTATCGTCACGTCCCAGGTGAGTGGATTTGCCCCGGCGATGCTCCCTGCAATACACGAAATGGTGGCTGTGCTCTGCGGTGCGTCACCCCGTGAATAGCCACGACAGGGGATATCAACACGGCATGACGCCGTCTCAAGGAATGATTATGTTGACCAAGACAAAGCAACACAGCGCCCTTATTAGCCTCGCTTTGGCCGGGACGATATTGGCAGGTTGCGCCAGCAGTCCTCAGTTCTCGGGGCAATCGGTCACTGATCCGCTGCTACGCAAGGATGTATATGCAACAGTCGAGCGTCTGTTTTCAGCGGTGACCCAGTGTCGTTCAATCAGCGCCGTTGATAGCCGTATTGCCAAGATAGATCAGTCACCGAGTGGCGCAGTCCAGAAGGCAGAGGAGACCTGGCTGGTTTCCGGTTGCGGGACGTCAAAGGCTTTCAATGTGGTGATGCGGGCAGATGACAAGGGCGAGACTGACTTCTCGGTTTCGCCGCAACCTTAAAGTCTTGTGCGCAGGTTATTCAATAAAGCTCTGCTCCTCGTCGGGAACAGGGCGTTTTTTACTGCGGACGAAGGCATATCTGCCAAAGACTGCTTAACTGCATCGAGTAATTTTCGGTCTGCTGATCACGGAGTACCGATTGGCAGGGCTGCTGATTCTTGAACTGCTAAAGGAAGGCTGTCATGAAAGCGCTCACCTACCAGGGCCCCGGCAAAAAACAATGGTCGGAAATCCCCACGCCTGTCGTCAATAAACCCACCGACGCCATCATCCGGATTTTGCACACCACCATTTGTGGCACCGACTTGCATATCCTCAAGGGCGATGTGCCTGAAGTGACGGCAGGCCGCGTGCTGGGGCATGAAGGCGTCGGCGTGGTTGAGGAGGTCGGCTCGGCGGTTCGCAACTTTAAAAAGGGTGATCACGTGCTGATCTCCTGTATTACTTCATGCGGCAGCTGTGCCAATTGCCGTCGCCAGATGTATTCGCATTGTGCCGATGGCGGCTGGATTCTGGGCCATTTGATCGACGGCACCCAGGCGCAATATGTGCGTATTCCCCATGCCGACAACAGTTTGTATCCGGTCCCGTCAGGGGCCGATGAAGAAGCCTTGGTGATGCTCAGCGACATTTTACCCACCGGGTTCGAGATCGGCGTTCTGGCAGGCAAGGTCAAGCCAGGCGATAGCGTCGTGATTGTCGGCGCCGGGCCGGTAGGCATGGCCGCGCTGCTGACGGCGCAGTTTTACTCACCGGCAACGTTGATCGTGGTCGATGGCGATAGCAATCGCCTGGACGTTGCCAAGCGTTTTGGGGCAACCCATGTGATCGACATCAAGACCGAAAACGCCGTTGAGCGCATTCTTCAATTGACGGACGGGGTAGGGGTGGATGTCGCCATTGAGGCGGTGGGTATTCCCGCTTCGTTCGACACGTGCCAGTCGGTGATCTCACCGGGTGGCACCATTGCCAACGTCGGGGTACATGGCAAAAGTGTTGAGTTGCACCTGGAAAAACTGTGGATCCAGAACGTTAATATCTCAACCGGCCTGGTAAATACCAACACCACCCCGATGCTGTTGAAAACACTGCAGTCGGGCAAGATCGATGCCGGGCAACTGATCACCCACCGCTTTGCGTTGAACGACATTCTCAAAGCCTATGAAGTGTTCGGTAATGCTGCCCAGGAAAAAGCCATGAAGGTCATCTTGACTCAGTAATTAAGGCGGTGCGCCGTCAATATAACCGGCTTTTATAGTGGCGGCGTTGACTTGAGTCAGTTGCTTATATACCTCGGGTGCTGACCCGTAACTTTATATAACTGACGTTCAGTCGATGTTTGATATCCGTCTGTTGTTTATAGTTTTTTTATCACTTGTCTAGCGTGCAAAGTTGTCTTTTAGCGATCACAAAAAGCCGGGGGTGTGGTTTGACAGAACCCATATCCACAACTATGGTCTTTGGCGGCAGAACCAACGTAACTGTCTCATTGATAATAGGGAAATATTCATATGAAGAAGCACATTCTGATGATTGGCGCAGCAAGCCTGCTGGCGATGTCGACACTGGCTCAGGCAGACGCCAAGAAGC
Organism: Pseudomonas sp. FSL R10-2189; assembly: GCF_009600325.1. Classification (NCBI taxonomy): domain Bacteria; kingdom Pseudomonadati; phylum Pseudomonadota; class Gammaproteobacteria; order Pseudomonadales; family Pseudomonadaceae; genus Pseudomonas; species Pseudomonas sp. FSL R10-2189. The sequence continues at coordinate 144,939 of NZ_WIVZ01000003.1, read as the reverse complement.
CATTGGCGCAGTGGACTTGCGAAGATTTTCTGGCCGTCAATGAAAGCTTCCAGCCTGTCGCTGTCGGCCTGGGTGAAGCCGTTAACAAAAGTGGCAAGGTAGAAGACGCTGTGCTCGATGTTGATGGTGTGGCAAAAGTGACTCCTGAAGTCATCACTGCTTGCCAGCAAGACAAAAAAGCCACCTTCGTGCACAAAATCAAAGATGCCTGGAGCAAGGTCAAAAAAGACGTTTAACGTCTTTTCAGCCTGTACTTTCCCCAAGTACAGGCTGCACCCGCTTGTTAGTTTGAGCCCTTCACCTGCAAAAACTGCCACATCCCACCTGAATTTCCTGAGCGACACGCCCTCTATATAAAGACCTGCTGCCTGGTGCGCAGGGGTGACGTAGTAGACTGCCTGCGTGTTATCTCTTTTTGTTGGGGAATCTTATGTTAATCAGGTCATTAGCCGAGCTTGACCGCATTCGTGACGAGTGCAAGTCCATGGTTACCAAGCGTTCCGCTGTGTCTGCGGGGGCTGCCGCCATTCCCGTGCCGGGGCTGGACCTTGGCACCGACGTGGCGCTGCTGGTGGAGATGCTCCCGGCGATCAACAGTAAATTCGGGCTGACCCCGCAGCAAATCGAACAGATGGACTCACGCTCCAAGCGCCTGGTGATCGTGGCGGTCAGCAGCATTGGCAGCGAAGCCATCGGTAAATTCATCAGCCGTACCCTGGTCATGTCGATGCTCAAGAAGATGGGCACCAAGGTGGCAACCAAGTCTGTGGTGCGCTTCGTCCCGTTTGTCGGGCAGGCGGTGGCGGCGGGCATCAGTTTTGGGGTCATGAAGATGGTCGGTAACGGGCATATCGACGATTGCTATGAAGTCTGTCGTCAAGCGTTGCTGGAGGAAGCCCGGCAATCGACGGTCATTGTTATCGGCCCCGAAACGGACGACCAATGACGCGGACTCAGCGCGCTGGCAACAAGATGTGACATTTGAGCGGGTGCGCATGAAGCGTTCACTGGATTAATCGCGAACCGGATCGGCAAACTGCACTCCAACGCTCAGGCTTCCCTGAATTGGAGCACACAATGATCAGTACGCGACACAGTGCTTTTGGGCTCTTGCTGCTGGCCGCAATGGCCGCCCACGCGTCAGCCCAGGCTCAACCCGACATAGCCAACGGTGGTCATGCCCAACGACCGGCCACCGTGTTGTTGGCGCAGAACACGCTTACCCCCGGTGTGGCGCCTTCCAACAACAACGCCATCCGGCGCATCAACCCTAACAGTCGACAAGGCACAGGCCCCGCTCCCGGTCTGATTCGCCCGGGTCAACCTGTGCCTCAAGGGCAAAGGCCGTCGATTGAGAATGGCCAGATCGGCAATGGTTACCCGCGAAATCCACCCGTACCTCAAACCTTGCAGCCAACGGCACCCTCGGTACAGCCCAGGGATGCGCGTTAATCGAAAAAGGACTCTCGGATGTTGAAAAAAACCGCTTTGGCGACTTGTGTGATCACCTCGATGTTTGCGTTGACGGCGAATGCCCAGACCGGGCAGGCGCAGACGTTCAAGTCAGAGTTGGGCCCCGTCACCGCCACACCTGTGGTGCAGGGGCTTGACCATCCTTGGGCACTGGTGTTTTTGCCTGATAAAAAAGGCATGCTGGTCACCGAGCGCCCCGGCCACCTGCGCTGGGTGAGCCCAGAGGGTAAGCTGTCGGCGCCGTTGGCGGGCGTGCCCAAGGTCTGGGCCCAAGGGCAGGGCGGTTTGCTGGATGTGGTCTTGTCCCCGGACTTTGCCAACGATCGACTGGTTTACCTGTCATTCGCTGAAGAGGGCCAGAACGGCAACGCAGGCACGGCGGTCGGGCGCGGGCGTTTGTCAGATGACATGAGTTCGCTGAGCGACTTCAAGGTGATTTTCCGCCAGGAGCCCAAGCTCTCAACCGGCAATCATTTTGGCTCACGGCTGGTCTTTGATCGCGACGGCTACCTGTTTATTGCGCTGGGCGAAAACAACCAGCGTTCCACTTCACAAGACCTGGACAAGTTGCAGGGCAAAGTGGTGCGCATCTACCCGGACGGGCGCATCCCCGAGGACAACCCCTTTGTCGGGCAAAAAGGCGCAAGGCCCGAGATTTGGTCTTATGGCCACCGTAATCAGCAGGGCGCAGCCCTGAACCCCTGGACGGGCACGCTCTGGACCCATGAGCACGGGCCAAAGGGCGGCGACGAAATCAACCTGATCGAACGCGGTCAAAACTACGGCTGGCCACTGGCGACTCACGGCATTGATTATTCATCGAAGCCGATTCCGGAGGCCAAGGGCAAAGTGGTCGAGGGCACGGTTGCGCCGTATCACGTGTGGGAGAAGTCGCCCGGGATCAGCGGGATGACATTTTATGACGGCGAGCGTTTCAAGCCTTGGCAGCACAACCTGTTTATCGGTGCCCTGGCCGATAAAGACGTGATCCGTCTACAGCTGGACGGGGACAAAGTAGTGCACGAAGAACGCTTGCTGGGTGGCTTGAAGGCGCGAATTCGTGATGTTCGCCAAGGCCCGGACGGTTATGTGTATGTACTGACCGATGAGGACAAGGGCGCGGTGTATCGCGTCGGCCTGGAGTAACCTAAGCGTCGGACGGGCAGACGCATGCCTGCTCGCCCGAAGGCTTGTGTAGGGATTATTCAGCGGTCGCTTGCTTGATCTGTTTGGACGCGGACCAGATCCGGTAGCGCACTTCATCGCCCTTAGGGACGTAGAGCACAATCGGCAATTTGCTGTTGTAACGCAGCATAAAGCCATCGCCCACCACCGGCACAAAGTCGGGGTGCGGCTTGCCGTCAGGGCAGGCCATCAGGGTGCTCAACGGGCCGCTGACCTTCTCCAGGCGGTACATCGGGTAGCCCCAGCCCTTGAGAGTTTTTTCTTGCAACTTGCCGGTCAGGCGCTGCTGGTTGCAATCAACCTGGAGCGTCTTGCCGGCAATGATCTGGACCTTGTAATCCTCTTCGTTCTTTTGTGACGGCAGGCGAATGACCTGACGAGTGAAACCCGCATCGGCTTTAGGGTAGGGTGCCACATCTTCCAGTTTGGCGGCGTTGGCCACGCTGCACAGCGTACTCAACGAGAGGGTCAGGGCCGCGCTGATAACGAGTGGTTTCATGCTGCTTCCTTTTTCGAACTTAAACATACGCATCCGTAAACACATTGCAGACGCACCGGGATGAGGCAGTTTTTGCCATGAGCGGGAACAGGATGCAAATTGTGCCGTCATATAAACCAGAATTTGCTGACAAGACATAATTGATACGTTGTGTCAGGACAATTGCTTCGCGCCAATGTCGAAGTGCCAGTAAACTGCGGTTTTTCCTCCGAATCATTTCTTTTTGAGGTTTTGCATGACACTCAGTCCTCTTGCGGGCAAACCGGCTCCAGCTCAATTGCTGGTCGATATTCCGCGACTGGTGACCGCTTACTACACCGGTCAACCCGATGCAGCGATTGCCACCCAGCGAGTCGCTTTTGGAACATCCGGGCACCGCGGCAGCTCGTTTGAGCTGAGCTTCAATGAGTGGCATGTTCTGGCAATCAGTCAGGCCATTTGCCTGTACCGCCAGTTCAAAGGGATCAATGGTCCGCTGTTTGTCGGTATCGACACCCACGCCTTGTCCACCCCCGCGGGTGCCAGCGCGCTGGAAGTTTTCGCGGCCAATGGTGTCGACACCATGATCGCTGCGAACGATGAATACACCCCGACGCCTGCCATTTCCCACGCCATTATTTGCTACAACCGTGGCCGCACTTCCGGGCTGGCTGATGGCGTGGTGATTACGCCTTCGCACAACCCGCCGGAAAGCGGCGGTTTCAAGTACAACCCGCCTAACGGTGGCCCGGCAGACACTGATGTCACCAAGTGGATCGAAGCCAAGGCCAACGAACTGCTGGCCGCCAAACTCGCCGGTGTCAAACGCATCAGCTATGAGCAGGCGCTCAAAGCCAGCAACACGCACCGCCACGACTACCTGAACAGCTATGTCGCAGACCTTAAAAACGTCATCGACATGGACACCCTGCGCGGTGCCAACCTGCGCCTGGGCGTAGACCCGCTGGGCGGTGCCGGTGTGCGTTACTGGTCGGCAATCGGCGAGCACTACGGGTTGAACCTCGAAGTGGTCAACACCTCGGTCGATCCAACCTTCCGCTTTATGTGCGTGGACTGGGATGGCCGCATCCGCATGGACCCGTCCTCCAGCCATGCAATGCAAGGGCTGATCGGCCTTAAAGAGCGTTTCGACGTGGCTTTCGCCTGTGACCCGGACCACGACCGCCATGGCATCGTGACCCCGTCTGGCGGCCTGCTGGCGCCTAACAACTATTTGGCGGTGGCCATTGATTACCTGTTCCAGAACCGTCCGCACTGGCGCGCCGATGCGGCAGTGGGCAAAACAGTGGTCAGCAGCGGTTTGATTGACCGTGTGGCTGCGCGTCTGGGGCGTCGCCTGTACGAAGTGCCGGTCGGCTTTAAGTGGTTTGCCGATGGCCTGTTTGACGGCTCGCTGGGCTTTGGTGGTGAAGAAAGCGCCGGGGCTTCGTTCTTGCGTCTGGATGGCACGGTGTGGTCGACGGACAAGGACGGCTTGATCCCTGCGCTGTTGGCCGGCGAAATGACCGCTCGCACAGGCCGCGATCCTTCGCAGCTGTATCAGAAAATGACCGAAGATCTCGGTTTGCCGTTCTCAACCCGTGTCGACGCTAAAGCCACCCCGCAACAGAAAGCCCTGCTGGGCAAGCTGTCGCCGGAGCAAGTCAAGTCGACGACTTTGGCGGGCGAAGCGATTACCCAGATCCTCAGCCATGCACCGGGCAATAACCAGCCAATCGGTGGGCTCAAGGTGATGACCGAGAACGGCTGGTTTGCTGCACGCCCGTCGGGTACCGAAGACATCTACAAGATCTACGCTGAAAGCTTTGTCAGCGACGAGCACCTCGGCCGTCTGGTCGCAGAAGCTCAAGTGCTGGTTGATAACGCCATCGCGTAAAAATCAGTACGTGTTAAAAAGGCTGATCCCGCAAGGGTCCAGCCTTTTTTTACCGCCTGAGGAAGGCTCGTGCTACACCGCGCACGGTGCCTCAAGTTCCTGACACACATCCACCCACTGGGCATTCACCAGTTGTGCCATACGGGTCGGGCTGATGCGCACGGCCGAATTCGTGGTGCCAGCGGCGGGCATGACTTCGCTGAACGCCTGCAGGGAAATATCGCAATACACCGGCAGGTCAGTGGCCAGGCCGAACGGGCAGACGCCGCCCACCGGGTGGCTGGTCAGCGCAACCACTGTCTCGGCATCAAGCATCTTGGCCTTGCTGCCCAGTGCGTTCTTGATCTTCTTGTTATCAATACGCGCATCGCCACGGGCCACCAACAATACATTCTGCTCACCCACGCGAAAGGCCAGGGTCTTGGCAATTTGCCCCGGTTCAACGCCATGGGCTTCAGCCGCCAAGGCAACGGTCGCGGTGCTGGTGGCCAATTCAATGATGTGCAAGTCAGGGGCATTGGCAGTGAAGAAAGCGCGTACGGATTCAAGGCTCATAAGGTTCTGCTCGCTGGGCAAAACCTCGAATCTAGTAAAGCCGGAGGCGCACTGTCAATGCGCCATCCGGTAGAGGCGGGTTAGATATCCAGGACAATCTTGCCGAAATGCTGATTGGTTTCCTGGTATTTGAACGCGTCAACAATCTCGCTTAACGGGAAGTGGCGATCAATAATCGGGCGCATGCCAGCGGCATTGATGGCACGGACCATGTCTTGTTGCTGAGTGCGGCTGCCGACCAGTACGCCTTGCAGGCGTACTTGCTTGATCAGTGCAGGCACGAAGTTCATGGCACCCGAGACGCCGCTCAAAATACCGATCACCGAGATATGCCCGGCCACACGCACGGCAATCATCGACTGTTCAAGCGTTGATGGGCCGCCAACTTCGATCACGTGGTCGACACCACGACCGCCGGTCAATGCGCGTGCCGTTTCGCCCCAGTTAATGTCTTTGCGGTAGTTGATTACGTGGTCCGCGCCGAGCGCTTTAAGGCGCTCGAGTTTTTCGTCGCTGGAGGAGGTGGCAATCACAGTGGCGCCGGCCATTTTAGCGAACTGCAGGGCGAAAATAGATACGCCACCCGTGCCTTGTACCAACACCGTATCGCCAGGTTTGAGCGAATCATCGGCCATCAGTGCGCGCCAGGCGGTCAGCCCGGCCGTGGTCAGTGTCGCGGCTTCAGCGTGGCTGTAGCCGACAGGGGCGAGGGTGAAAGCGGTGGCCTTGGCGGTTACTTTCTCACGGGCATAACCGTCAATGCCGTCACCCGGTACAGTGACGAAACCTTCAACCAGCGGCGTGCCGTCAATCCATTCAGGGAAGAAGGTGCTGACCACGGAGTCGCCGACCTTGAACTCGCTGACACCGGCGCCAACAGCAACCACTTCGCCCGCGCCGTCGGCCATCGGGATGCGTTGTTCAGTCGGGCCCCACATGCCGCTCACGACTGCGAAGTCATGGTAGTTCAGTGAGTTGGCGTGCAGGCGCACGGTGATTTCGTCATTCGCCGGCGCACGCACGTCGCTGCTGCCGACCACGACATTGTGATAGCCGCCGCCAGGTTGGACGAAGATGGTTTTGTTGCTCATGGGGCTTCCTCATGTTTTTACATTCCGCGAAATAACGAAATGATTGGTTAAAAATTACAACTCGATTTTCAGCCTAGCTGCAAAGTCAGCAATCGCCTGTTCATTGCGTCGATAGTAAGTCCACTTGCCGATGCGCGTGGTCAGCACAAAGCCTGCACGTTGCAAAATCGCCAAATGGGCAGACGCAGTAGAAGGGGACAACCTGGCCTTGTGCTGCAAATGTGTCACGCACACACCAATCGCAGGATCACCATGGTCCTGGGGCGGGAAATGCGTGAGGGGGGCTTTGAGCCACTGCATCATTTGCATGCGGGTGTCATTGCCCAAGGCTTTAAGCTGTTCGAGAATCATGGGCAGCGATATTACGCTTTTTAACGAAATGATCAACCGGTCATGGCCCGCGACAACGGGACGCAGGCAGGCCGCAAGTTTTGCAATTGCAGGTTCATTCCTGTATTTGTTTCGCCATCGAGCCTGGGTCAAGGCTCTACTGTTTTGCCGTTCGTTTTATGAACCTGCCCTTCAGGAACCATGATGCCTAACCAGTTCCCCTCTGTTCGTCCCCGTCGTCTGCGCCGTAACCAAACCTTGCGCGACCTGTTCCAGGAAACCGAATTCAGCTTGAACGACCTGGTGCTGCCGATTTTCGTCGAAGAAGAAATCGACGACTTTGTGCCCATCACCAGCATGCCGGGCGTGATGCGTATTCCTGAGTCCAAACTGGCAGGCGAGATCGAGCGGTATGCTCGCGCGGGTATCAAGTCGGTGATGGCGTTCGGTGTGTCGCACCACCTGGACGCGACGGGCAGCGATTCCTGGCGTGAGGATGGCCTGGTTTCGCGTATGGCGCGGATCTGCAAGGACGCCGCCCCGGAAATGATCGTGATGAGCGATACCTGCTTTTGCGAGTACACCTCTCACGGTCATTGCGGCGTGATGCACGACCACGGTGTGGACAACGATGCGACCCTGATCAACCTGGGCAAGCAAGCCGTTGCTGCCGCTGCTGCTGGCGCCGACTTTATTTCGCCTTCGGCCGCCATGGACGGTCAGGTGCAAGCGATCCGCACAGCGCTGGACGCTGCCGGCTTTATCGACACCTCGATCATGGCCTACTCCACCAAGTTTGCGTCGGCACTCTACGGCCCGTTCCGTGAAGCGGGCGGCAGTGCCTTGAAAGGCGATCGCAAGTCTTACCAGATGAACCCGATGAACCGTCGCGAGGCCATCCGCGAGTCGTTGCTCGACGAACAGGAAGGCGCTGATGTGCTGATGGTGAAACCGGCCGGCGCGTATCTGGACATCATTCGTGATGTGCGCGAAGCCTCACGCCTGCCGTTGGCGGCTTATCAGGTGAGTGGTGAGTACGCGATGATCAAGTTCGGCGCCCAGGCCGGTGCCATTGATGAAGCCCGCGTGGTACGTGAAACCCTCGGCTCGATCAAACGTGCCGGCGCCGACATGATCCTCACCTACTTTGCGATGGACCTTGCCCTGCAAGGCATTTGATTGAGCTGAGAGTAGACGGCCTGCGATCTTTTGATCATCAAAAGATCGCAGGCCGTTGTTACCTCAACGCTACCGGCACGCACGCCTCGGGCGTCTCGGGGCTCTTGCCTATCAGGCTGATCAAGCCGCACGCCAGTGAACCCCGCCATTGCAGGTAATCGTGGCCGCTGGCGTATTCAACGTGTTCAACCGGGTAGCCTTTGGCCTGCAAGACATTGCGCAGGTGGCGGTTGCTGTCGAGTATCCCGGCACCCGGCGAACCTGATTTGTCTTCAAACAAACCCGCCTGCAAATAAAAGCGCAACGGTAGCCGCGGGCTGGCCGCGTATTGGCGGGCGAGCCATTGGTCTTCAGTGTTCGGCGGGCTCCACCAGTACGAGCCGGACAAACTCAGCACATTGCCAAACAGTTCCGGGTGTTGCAGCCCAAGCCAGGCCGAGGCCAGCCCGCCATAACTGGAGCCCGCGACCACCGTGTGCCTGGCGTCAGTGGCCAGGCCTTGTTGCTTGGCCCACGGCATCAGCTCTTGTGCCATAAACCGGGCGAAATCCGCGTTGGGCGGCAGCTCCACAGGGCGGGTTTCATCGCTGGGGTTGGCAATGATCAACGCTGCGGTGGGCGGGATCAGGCCGTCGGCAATCAAATTGTCGAGAATCGTCGGCGTGGGCACTTGGCGCGTGTACGCGTGAGCATCGAACAGCACCAGCAAGCCCGGCTGCTGGTCGATGTTTTTCCAGCCCGCCGGGCGATAGACGTAAACATCGCGGGTGTTGCCCAAAATCTCGCTTTTCAGGGATTGGCGCTCAACGGTGCCGGGGGCCACGTGCGCGCGTTTGTTCAGCCAGGGCTGGGGCGGTGCATCAGGCAATTCCATGACCGAACGGGTCAGGCTCGGCTCATATTTCTGGTTGCCGAAGCTGTGCGGGTTAAGCGGGTCGCGCTGAGCCGTGGCCAAGAGGGTCCGCCGATCGCCAGCCTCTGGCACGTCCGGAGCCAATTGATAGCTCAAGCGGGCGCTGGACGGCACCCGGTACGTGACGTACCAGACGTCGCTGTCGCCCAAGCGCTGTAAAGCGTCGTGGCCGCCGGAAGGCGAGCCGAACAGCCGCACATTTTGCCGGGCCCCGCGCCACAAAAACGTGACCAGACGCTCGTTGGGACTGTCAGCCAGCGCTTCAACCAGTGGCGTGCCTTGTTGCTCGCGGTCTTTCCAGAACGCTTGCGTGGTGGCGCCCTGTTTCAGTTGCTCTGCCAATTGGCCCAAGGCCGGGCTGAGCAGGGTGGTCGGAGCGCGCTGTTGTTCGCTCAGCGCCAGCACCTGGCTCAAGGTGAGGGTGAACTCGGCCTGTGGCCGTGTCGACAACTGTTCAGCGCGCAGCAGGTACTGGCCATCTTCGCGGGCGACGAACATAAAGTCCCGCGACATGTCCGCGCCATCCACCAGCAGGCGCAGCGGGTTACCCCGCGCGTCAAGCAGGCGCAGGCTGACATCGCCTGCCACCTTGCCCTGGACCAGATCACCGGCCTTGAGATCCAGGCTCCAGCTGGGCTGCAGGGTCTTGGCAACACTTGCGCGAACGCTTTGGCCCTGGCTGAGCGGTTCGACCGCCAGGGCTGACGCAGAGGCCATGGCGCTAAACAGGCAACCAAGGCTCCAGCGATTGAATGGACTCATGCTCACCTCAGAAGTCGATGCTGGTAGAGAGCTTCAGCGTGCGCGGTTCACTGACCGTGGCGAAGCCATCGTTGAACACGCCTGCCCAGTAGGAACGGTTTTCGACGTTCTCCAGGCTGGCGCGGAACACTACGTCTTTGCTCAGGATGCGCGTGCTGTAACGCGCACCCAGGTCATAACGGGTCCATTGCGGGATTTTCAGGGTGTTGGCGTCATTCAGGTACTGCGAGCTGCTGTGAATGATCAGCGTGTTCAGGGTCAGGCCTTCGACCCACGGCGTGTCCCACTCGGCACCCAAGTTGGCCGACCACTTCGGCACGCCACGTGCAGTGTTGCCGTCCAGCGCGCCGTTGGCCGTGCGGGTCAGCTCGGCGTGGGTGTAAGTGACACCGCCCAGCAGTCGCACCGAAGGAATGATCGAACCGAACATGTTCCATTCCACACCACGGTTACGTTGCTTGCCGTCGTCGCTGTAGAGGTTGCTGGCCTTGTTGAGAATCAGGCTGGGTTTCTCGATCTGGAACGCGCTCAACGTATGGGTAAACGTGCCCAGGTCCCATTTCACACCGGCTTCCACTTGCTTGGCTTTATACGGTTCGAACTGATCGCCGTAGTTGGCCGCCGTCACGTCGCCGACGGTGTTGCCCTGGGTCAAGCCTTCGATGTAGTTGGCATACAACGACACGGGCACATCCCAGGGTTTGATCACCAGGCCCACGGCCGGGGTGATGGCTTGTTCGTCGTAGGTTTTTGGCTTGCTCATCTGCTGGCGCACCCGTTGTGAACGAGCTCCCAACGTTAGCAGCACTTTGCCATCAGCGAAGGCCAGGGTGTCGGCAACGGCAAAGCTGGAGAGGGTGTTGTCACCGGTTTTCGAGTTGGAGCCCGTGTGCCCGGCAATAATTGGCTTGCCAGGGTGGTAGATGTTGCTCGGGTAGCGCGCGCCGGTCACGGTGGGCGCCCGGCCAATGTTCTGGTGCAACAGGCTGGCGGTGAACACCAGCTTGTGGTCGATGGGGCCTGTGGTCACATGCCCGCGAATACCGGCCTCGTAAGCGGTACTGGCGGTATAGCCGGCCTGGTTGTAGGTTTCGCCGGTGGCGTCGCCCTTGTCATTGTTGACCCGCAGGCGGGTGCCGTTGAGAAAGCCCTGATAGCGGCTTTTCGAGCTGCCGGCGCTGGCGAATGTTGTCCAGTCGTCGTTGAGTTCATATTCTCCGCGCACAATCACGGCCTTGCTGATTTGCTTGGCACTGATGCCTTTGAGGATGTTGGTGTCAGCCTTCGGCGCCTTGAGCACATGGCCAATGTCGCTGAAGCCGACCATCATCGGGCTGCCATTAATGGCCCGCTCGTGGGTTTCATAAGCGTCAAGTGCGAGCTTCCAGCCGTCGCCACGGTAATCCACGGCCAACGAGGTGAGCGTGCGCTCTTTGGACTGTTTGTCGACGCCGGTGTCGCCGTCGCCATACACGCCGTTAAAGCGAATGCCAAAGCGCTGTTCGTCGCCCAGGCGACGGCTGAAATCCAGGTGCTCGGCAAAATAGCCGTCAGACACATAACTGGTGGTCAGGCGGGTCAGCGGTTTTTCCCCGGCGCGTTTGGGCACCAGGTTAATCACGCCGCCCACGCCACCGCTGGGTGCCATGCCGGACAGCAGGGCACCCGGGCCTTTGAGCACTTCGACGCGGTCCAGAAATTCGGTCGGCACGTGGCCGTCCGGGGCCATGCCGTACAAGCCATTGAGTGCCAGCTCTGCCGAGTCTAGGGAAAAACCACGGATCATGAAGTTCTCGTACGCGTGACCTTCGCCGGTGCTGAAGCGGATCGACGGGTCGTTGCGCAGGACGGCTCCCACGGTGCCGCTTTGCTGGTTTTCGATGGTTTGCGCGGTGTAGGAGGTGATGTTGAACGGCGTGTCCATGATCTGGGTATCGCCCAGCAGCCCCAAGCGAGCACCGGTGGCCACCTGGCCGCCGCTGTAGGCTTCAGGCAAATCACTGGCGCCCAGGCCGGCACCGTTGACCCGGGTTTCACCCAGGTTCAGGGCGCCGTCAATCTGCGCCTGGCGCAGTACGATCACACCGTTTTCTTCGCTGGCGACCAGCCCGGTATTGGCCAATAAGTGCTGCAAGGCTTCGTGCAGGGTGTACTGACCATTCAGTGGCTGTGCACTGCGCCCGGCGAGCAATTGGCTGTCGGCGGCAATGGCGACGCCCGCTTCACGGGCCAGGGTATGAACCGCAGACTCCAGCGGCTGCGCAGGCAGGTTCAAGTTGAGCGGCGTGTAGCTGCCCGCCAGAGCGGTCCCGGCGCCGAACAGCAGAGAGCACGCCAGTGCCAGGCGGCTCAGTGGGGCGCGGTAAGGGGAGGCGTAATGCGACATGGTCAGTCCTGACTCGAGTGTAGTTATGGGTGAAGACGGACCTCGACGCGTTTACCCCTCAAAAAATTCAACGCAATTGCACATAGAGCTCACCGGCCTTGTTGACCAGTTGCACCGGCAGGATTCGCGGCAGCGTTTGCAGCAGCATCTGCGGTTTATCGCTGGGGAAACTGCCGGTCAGGCGCAAATGCGCGGCGTCAGCGCTGACCCGCACAGGGCTGGCTGCGTAAGCGTTGTACTCAGCGAGCACTTCGGACAGCGGCGCATCGGTGTATGACCACCAGCCCTTGCGCCAGTTTTCAATATCCGGCCCGGCCTGGCGGTGCGGATTACGCGCGATCACCTCGCCTTGGGCATTGAGGCTGACGTGCTGTCCGGCGGTGAGGATTGTCGCTTCCCCCTTGAGCCCCTGCACATGTACCCGGCCGCGGGCCACCGCCACCTGAATACAGCCGCCACGGTCGCTGACACTGAACGCCGTGCCCAGCACCTTGATCTGGCCCAGTCGGGTATTGATGACAAAACTGCGCAAGGTTTCGTGGGCCACGTCGAAATACACGTTGCCGTGCAGCAGCATCACCTGGCGTTGAGCGTGGCTGAACTCAACGCGTACGTTGGATTCAGCGGCCAGCAGCAGCTCGCTGCCATCGGGCAAGGTGAGCGGACGCGACGGCTCGGCGTGTTCAGTCAGCAGCGACTGGGTGAAAGGTCTGGTTTCGCGCCACAGCCAGCTCAACCAGCCCGATGCGCCGATCACCGCCAACAGCCCGGTGCCGTGGCGCAGCAGGCGGCGACGGCTCAGGTTGATCGGCTGCGACTGTACCGTGCCGCGCAACTGCGGCGTCAACCGATGGATCATTTGCCAGCGCCGCTCGGCCTCAAGCCAGGCATGCTCGTGCTCGCTGCTTTGGCTGCGCCAGCGCGCCAGTTGCTTGTGGGCCTGCTCCACCCGCACAGGATCATCGCTATTGAGCTTGGCCAGATACGTCAGTGCCTGTTGCACCTTGCGCGCAGAGAGTGGCTCAGACATGGCGGCAGGCCAGGCTCAGTTCAGACAGATCAAACACGGCCCGGGCAATGTGCAACTCAACTGACTTGGCCGACAGCCCTAGCTCCTCGCACACCTGGCGATGGCTATAGCCCTCCAGCCGTACCCGCACAAACACCTCACGGCGCAGGCGCGGCATGCGCTCTATGCGCTCGATCAAATGCTGCAACTGCTCGCGGGCAATGACGATTTCTTCAACGGTGGGGCTCAGCACATCGAGCCGGCTCATCCAGTCATCCAGCGCCGCCACCTCACTGCTGTGGCGGCGATATTGATCGATGCACAGATTGCGCGCGGCCTTGAACAACAGCGCCCGAGGATTGGCCACCGGGCTGTTCAGCGCATGGGCATAGGCCTGGGCGAAACTGGACTGGGCAATATCCGCCGCATCATCAGGATTGCGCAAACGCCCGCACAAATAGCGGCGCAGCTCGGTGTAGCTGGCCAACAGATCGTCGACCACTGCGTTCAAAGAGGATGTGCAAGACGGGGTAAGGAATGACATGCAGAGCCGCTGGGGAGATAGATGTTAATAGGAATTCGTATCATTCTCACATATGTGTAACTCTTTGTGCCAGCGTGTAATCGTGCCCCCAAGCCCGGTGGGAGCGGGCTTGCTCGCGATACGTACAACCCGGCTCCCACAAAAGCTCTATTTCGAAAACACCACCGGCACTGTAAACCGCAGCTTGCTGCCTTCTGGCGGTCGCGGTACGGGCGAGGCGCGGTTGATCATGTCGAGGGTGGCGTTATCCAGTTCGCTAAAACCTGCTGAACGCACCACCGTGGCGCTTAGCACCTTGCCATTGCTGTCGATCTCAAACCGCAAGTAGGCCACGCCCCGGTCACCCCGATCGCGGGCGTTTTGCGGGTAACGCTTGAAGCGCTCCAGGTGTGCCAGCAACTGCGCTTCCCATTGCACTTTCAACGCCGGATCAGCAGCGCCGCGCGAGGACTCTGCCGCCGCAGTGGTCGCCGCCTTTTGCGCGTCAAGTTTGGGCGGGGCGGTGGTGGTCGACGACGCTGGCTGTTCTTCCTGCTTTTTCGGCGGTGCCTGAATCTCCGCTCCCTGTTGCGGTGCGCTTTGATAGGTCCCGTGGGCGGTGTCCTTAAAGGGCGATTTGGCCTGTTTGGCCGGTGACGGTTGCGCGGTGGGCGTGATTTTTTTTACCACCTCTTTGGGCGGTTTGGCCGATGGTGTGCTGATCTGTTTTTGCATCAGTTTGTCAGGCGCCACTTGCAGGTCTTGTTCGACCACTTGTGCCACGGGCACGGCGGCCAGCTCGATCATCATCGCCGCCGGTGCTGCCTCGGCCGAGGGAATCGGTGAACTGTGCAACAGCCAGACGGTGATGCCCGTGTACACGCTCAGGGTGATCAGCGTGGCCACGCTCCAGAGCGCCTTGCGGGATTGGTTCAGGTAGGTCATGAGCTCATCAATAGTAATCAACGTAAAACGGGATACCCGTGGGCATCCCGTGTTTTAACCGCAATCAGGTCAGAACTTGACTGTCAGACCTGTGCGCAGCGTGCGCCCCGGTGCAGGCATAAAGCTTTGTGCCAGCGGGTCGAGGTAATACACGTTGGTCAGGTTTTGCACGCCGAAGTCGATTTGCGTGCCCTTGTAGATTTCGTAGCTGGCAAACAGGTCGAAAATCGCTGACTTGCGGTAGTAGATCTGGTTGGTGGTAATGCCATCGTTCCACGGTTTATTCAGCTTGGCGGTCGGTGCGCTGTTGTAGACCATGCGCCCACCGAGGACCAGATGGTTGTCAAACCAGCGAGTTCCGACCGTGGTGTTGACCGAGTACTTGGGCGGGTTCTGGGTGTTGGTGTACGAACCCGGGAAACCGCCGTCCACGCAGTTAGGCGTCGGGGTACCGTCGTCGCGCAGTTTTTGCGCCAGGTCCGGCGCACAGGTTTTGGCGTTCAGGTAGTAGGTGGCGGACACGTCACTGAACACGCGGCCCATGTCGTAGCTGGTCTGCAACTCGACGCCCTTGACCCTGAAGCTGTCAACGTTTTGCAGGTTGCCGGCGAAGATGTCCTGATAGTCGCGGGTGATGTAGTTTTCGATCTTGTTGTCGAAGTACGCCAGCTTGGCAGCGGCGCTGTCTCCGTCGAGGAACACGTCGTTCTTCAGGGTGCTGGCGCCCACTTCCCAGTTCTTGCTGCGCTCAGGTTTCAGGTTGGCACCGGGCACGGCCGCCGTGAACAATCCCAGGGTGGACTCGAACAGGCTTGGCATGCGCACGCCTTCGCTGTAGTTGAGGTACACGAAGCTGGTGTCGTTGATGTCGTACTTCACGCCGAATGAAGGCGTAAAGGCATGGTCGCGACGTTCAATCGGCTTGGCATAGCTGTAGCTGGTGGCGAATTTCTTCATCTCGGTGTCATTGGCTTCGAAGTTATCGTAGCCAGTGTCACCCACCGTGCCTTTTTCGTACGGCGTGGCGTTGAGCGAGTCCTTGGTGAAGTTGCCTTGCTGGTCCGGGCGCCAGTACACATAACCGAAGCGGTCATTGCCTTTGTACAGCCATGTCCAGCGAACCGGGCGGTTGGCAAAGGTTGCGGGGCTGGCCAACTGGTTGTGGTCTTTGCTGTGGAACTCGCTGTAGCGTCCGCCCACGGTAAAGGTCAACGGTTTGATCGGTGCCCATTGCAGCGAGCTCACCAGGCTGCCTTCCTGGCGGTCGCCGCTGCGGATAAAGCGGTTTTGTTCGAGGTCAGATTGCAGCACGGGCGAGTTGTCGTCAGGGCGCAGTTTTTCATTCTGGTATGAGGCGCCGTAGTTCCAGGCGAATTTGCCGACCTGAGTGTCGAAGTGTGAGGTGTTGCTCACGTCCGTGCCCCAGCGCAAATCCTTACTGCGGTTAAGCAGGGCGTCCTGATAGCCGTCTTCGCTCAGTTGATCCGGCTCGCCTTCATAGCCAAACAGCGGGGTCACGGTACTCAAGCCGTTGTAGGCCTTGCTCTGAGCTTTGGTCACCCAGGCGTTGGCGCTCAAGTCGATCAGCGGGTTGTCTTCAGGCTTGAAGGTGTAGCGTGCGGTGTAGGCGTTAATGCGCATGGAGCCGGGCTGCCACTGCGGCACAGTGCCGGTGGTGTTGCGGATGATGCGCGAGGGCATCACTTCGCCATATTCGCCATCGGTCCAGCGATAGGCCAGCTCAAGGGCCTGATCCGGTGACGGCTTGATGATGGTCTTGAGCAATACCGCTTTGGAGTCGGTGGAGGTGTTGAGCACTTCGTTGCCGGCCTTGAACACTTTGGCCGGGCCGTTGGCCTCTTCGGTTCTATAGACGTACTGCTTGGTCGCCGGGTCCCAGCGACGCACTTGTTTGAACACCTGGTAATCCTTGAAGCCCTTTTTACCGGCGTAGTAGTTGCCGCTTTCGCGCTGGGTATAGGCCGCGACAAAATCGATGGTGTCACTGGTGCTGGCAAACGCCGCGCTGCCCGAATGCGCCTGCGGGTCGAAAATGCTGTTGCTGCCTTTGCGCGGGGTGGCGTTGTACTCGTGCGGGCGGTCGACGCTGTTGCTGGAGATATCGCCCTTGAGACGGAAACCGGTGGTTTCGCCGTCCTTGAGGATGTCTTTGGGTTGCAGAGTTTTCATCTTCACCATGCCACCGATGGCGCCCGCTGCATCGGCGCCCAGGCTTGGGCCTTTATCGACGGTGATGTCGCTGATCAGGTCGGGGTCGATGTAGCTGCGTTGCTGCATGCCGCCGTAACCGCGATAGGCGTCAATCGCTTGCTGGCTGCCGTCGATGGTCACCGGCACGCGGCTCTGGCCCTGAATGCCACGGATGTTCACGTCCAGCGCGCCGCCGTTGCGGGTGTCACCGGTTTGCACGCCAGGCACGCCCTTGAGAATGTCGGCCGGAGAGGAGCCGCGAAAGCGATTGATGGTCTCGCCGGAGATGTACACGCTGGAGCCCGCCTGGGTGTAAACCTGCGCGGCCGGGCCGGTCAAACGGCTGCTCTGACCACCTTTGATGGTCACGGCGCCGAGCAGCTCAGATTCGTCCAGATCACCGTTCAGGCCAGTGCTGGCCTCGCTGCGCGGACTGAGGATCAAGCTGCGCTGGCCGTCGATTTTCCAGTTGACCGGCGCATCGCCGAGCAACTGACGCAAGGCCTGTTCGTTGCTGAAGTTGCCGCGCACAGCAGGGGCTTGCAGACCATCTACCAACCCGGCCGCCAAACCCAGTTGCAGATTGGCCTGACGCGCAAAAGCGCTGAGGGCGTTGGTCAGCGGCTGGGCCGGGATATCGAAGAAACGGGTAGCCTGATCACTCGGCAGCGCGTTGGCTTCTGCCGCCACCGCCGAGGGCGGCTGGAAAATCGCGCTGTTGATTGCCACACACAGTACGGCCAGCGCCACCGGTACTTTGGAGTGCGCAACGTGTGATCGGTTACCCATGCTTCATCGCCTTTTGTTTTTGGTATTACGAGTCATTCGCAATACAAGGAGCTACAAAGACGAACACCTTCAGGATTTTTTTCAGTGATAACGAAAATATTTTTCATTTAGCTTTTTTGGCAGTGCCAATGACCGTGAGCAGAGGCGAGTATTGACGCACTTCACCGCCAATCGGCGCGACCAATGCTTGCAGCGCGCGCCGGGTATCGCGCATGTCATACAGGCCGGTGACGCGCTTGTTGGCCAGGGCCGGATCATTGATCACGATCCAGCCGCGCTGGTAGCGGTCGAGTTGTTCCACCACTTGGGCAACGCTGGCATTTTCAAAAAACTGCGCGCCTTTGATCCAGCCCGCGACTTCAGCGGGCATGACCAGAGATTGCGTGGCGTTGCCGGTGTTGCGGTCGATCCACAAACGCTGACCAGCGCCCAGCCGGTACTGTTTGTTGACCCCGACAGTGCCGTCGCGCACCTCGACACTCAGGCCAGCTTGGCGCTGTGCCACATCGAAGGCGGTACCCAAGACCCTGATCACGGCTTCTTCGCTGCGCACTTCAAACGGTTTGCTGGCGTCATGCGCCACGTCGAAAAACACTTCGCCCTGCACCAGCGTGACCTGGCGCTGGTGATCGTCGAAGCTCACGTTAATCGCGCTTTGCGGCGCCAGGGTCAGGCGGCTGCCGTCACTCAGGGTGACCTCACGGGTCTGCGCGGTCCCGGTGCTGTAATCCGTCCGCCAGTTCGGGCTCAGCACCAGCGCTGCGCACACCGCCAAAGCGCTAATGCAGGCTGCGGCCAGCAGCGGAAGGCGTGGGCGCGGTTTTATCGTTGTGACGTTCGCAGGCGCCTGCGGCCATTGTTGCTCGGTGCTTGGGGAGTGCGAGCCGAGGGCTTCCCACGCACGATTGACCTGCGCCCAGGCCTCAAAGTGCTCCTCGTGGCTGTGCAGCCAGCGATCGAACTCCTCGAAACGCTCGGGTTGCTGTTGCAGGTCCAGCATCCACTGGCCGGCGTCTTCCAGGCTTTGCGCCGAGACAGTCCGGGGCAGGGGGGCGTTATGCATACGGGCGTTCCTTACTGTGCGCGCTGTGGCCAGAGTCGTGGGTGGCGACGCTTGAGGCCAGGTGAACGATGGCATCCTTGACCAGGCGATGAGCGCTGGAAAGCGAGATGTTGAGATGATCGGCGGTTTGCTGCAATGTGAAACCACCCAGGCGATGCATCTCTACAGCGATGCGCATTTGCTCGGGCAGGCTGGCCAGCGTAGCAGCAATACGGCTGGCGTCATCACTGTGCACCACCCGTTGCTCGGGCGACAACTCGTGACCGGGGCGCATCCATTGTGGCGGCGACTGCTGCTGACGTTTCTCTGCGGCCTGGCGGCGAACGGCGTCCAGGGCCAGATTACGGACGATGCGATACAGATACGCCACGGGTTGCTCGACGACCTCTTCATTACTGGCGCAAAAGCGCAAAAAGGCATCCTGCACCACATCTTCAGCGCGCGCGTGATCACCCACGACCACCTTGGCGTAGTTGATCAAAGCGATGCGATGCTCGAGATAGAGTTGCAGCCTGGCGTTGGAGTCGTTCAAGGGTGAACTCAAAAGTGATGAGCCTGAAAGCGCGGCGACGTTAATTTAATTGAGAGTAATTATCAATACCGTTGTTTGTGTGGGAATACCCCAACCACCATCCAACGGTAGGAGCGAGCTTGTCTCGCGATCTTTTGATCTTGAAAGGCCTTGCGTCGGCATCTATGCCGGGAGACCCACTGCGCGAAACCTCCACTCGGCCTCCCGAAGGGGCGGGTAGATCAAGATCAAAAACCAGATCACAAGCCAGATCAAAAGATCGCGAGGCGAGCTCGCTCCTACAGTGGCCGGGTCAGGTTGGTTGTAAGCGCCAGCCCAAGACGTTGAGCAGGTCGCAGCCGTCGCGCAGCAAGATCATGGCGGTGGCGGCGAGTTGTTTGAGGTCGAGGACGTCGCGGCTGGAGAAGGTTTCCATCAATTGGGTTACCGCCAGTACGCGAGCGGCGGCGTTAGCGTGCAAGACGTCGAGCGGGGCGTTGCGGCCGATGAGCAAGGCGGGGATGGTGCAGTCGATGGCAGTAAGCGGGATGTACGCTGAATTAGTCGTGGATGAATCTCTTAAATTTCACGGATTAAGCCATCTGTTTTCGTCGCCAAACGAAAACAGGTGGCCGCTGTACGCGGGTTGGCGAACCGGTAAATTTAAGCAAAACCCGGCAGACCCGAAGATCTCCCACGCACAGCTGCCATAAAGCACAGCGAGCAAAATACACGCTTAGCCAAATACAACAACCGTACTGCAAAAATTATTACGCCAAGTCGCCAAACCCGGTCGCCCATTTGGGCGAGCGCTGACTATAGGCGCCGTACTGCAGCCTCAGCAATTGGCAAAGCTGTGCGAAACATCCCGCAATTTTTTGGGCGTACACGACCTCTGTAGACGGGGCGGCCTCTCCTGCACCGTGAATGAAATACGGGTGTCCACTGGCATTCAGGCAAGCCGGCCAGTTAAGGTGCTGCAATCCTTTCGCCTTCTACCAAGGATCTGTTGTGATGAATACACCGCGTACTGTTGTCGGTCCGATCAAGGCCGTGATTTTTGATATGGACGGTTTGTTGCTGGATACCGAAGGCATTTACTCCGAAGTCACGCAGATCGTCGTCGAACGCTATGGCCGTACGTATGACTGGAGCATCAAGCAGCACATCATCGGGCGCGGTGCCCAGGATCTGGCTGAGTACATTGTCAAAGCGCTGGATCTGCCGATTACCTGGCAAGAGTTCCTGAAGGCGCGCGAGCCGCTGATGGCTGAGTACTTTTCCAAGGCCCTCGCCATGCCGGGGGCTGAAGCCCTGGTGCGGCATTTGAAGGCGCACAACATTCCGATTGCCGTGGGCACCAGTTCAACCAGCAGCGGCTTTGGCCACAAAACCACGTTGCATCGCGAGTGGTTTGCGCTGTTCGACACTATCGTGACGGCCGATGACCCTGAGGTCGGCGCCGCCAAACCCGCGCCCGACATCTTCTTGACCGCTGCCCGCCGCCTCGGCGTTGCACCGCAAGATTGTCTGGTATTTGAAGATTCGCCGTTTGGCGTAACCGCCGCCAAGGCCGCCAACATGACTGCCATTGCTGTACCCGATGCCGCCATGCCCGACAGTAAATACCACCACGCGGACCTGATTATTCGCCAGTTGCCAGAGTTTGATCTGGGCGCCTACGGTCTGCCGTCGTTGCGCTGATAGGCGAGCTGAATCGACACGGCGGTTACATCAACGCCAGGATACGTTGGCCCAGCGCTTGAGCGCTGGCCAGCGAGTCGATATTGGCGAAGCCCAGCAGCAACCCCGAAGGCTTGTCCGCACCTTGGTGCCATTCGCTCAACGCTTCGGCAAACAGCCCGGCCTCGCGCATGCGTTGCACCATCAGGCTGTCCGCGCAGGAGGCGTTGAGCCGCAAAATGAGGTGCATCCCGCCGGGGTTGGCGTCAATTTGAATTCGATCGCCAAGCACGCTGTTAAGCCCGTTCACCGCCATCGCCCGACGCTCGCTGTAGAGCTTGCGCATGCGCTGGATATGGCGCCCGAAATGCCCTTCAGCCATAAATGTTGCGACGATGGCCTGATTCAATTCCGGGCAGCCGCCCTGGAAGGTCTTACAGCTTTCCTTAAAACGATCAACCAGCGCCGCAGGCACGACCACATAGGCCAGGCGCATGCCCGGAAACAACACCTTGCTGAACGTGCCGCTGTAGAGCACGCGACCTTCACGGTCCAGGCTCTTGAGGGCGGGGAGCGGGCGGCTGACGTAGCGGTATTCGCCGTCGTAATCGTCCTCGACGATCCAGGCGTTTTGCTGGCTCGCCCACTCCAGCAACGCCAACCGCCGTGGCAACGAAAGCGACACGCACAGCGGGCTTTGATGCGCGGGAGTGACGATGGCGGCGCGGGCGTTATGGCCGATTTCAAGCGCCGTTGAAACCCGCAGGCCGTCTTGATCAACGGGCACCGCCACCGGCGTGATATGCAGGCTTTGCAACAGGCGCCGGGTCGGCGGATAGCCAGGGTCTTCGACTAACACGCGGTCGGCAGGTTTGAGCAAGGTGTGGGTGATCAGCGACAGCGTCTCCCGATAACCTGCGGTGACAAAAACTTGAGCCGGTGAGCAGGCGATGCCGCGCGCCACCTGCAAGTACGTGGCAATTGCTGCGCGCAGCGCCTGCAGGCCATAGACCGAGGGGTTGGCCATGTCTTGGGGCTGTGTGCCGCGCACGCAACGGGCGCCGATTTGCGCCCATATTTTTCTGGGGAAGGCATCCAGTGCCGGCACACCCATTTGAAACGGCAGCACAGCCGACTGTTGGCGGATCGCCTGATGGGGCGCGGCTTGTGCAACGGCAGAAGTGGGGGGCGAAGAGCTTGTGCCGCTAATGCCGTCAGCCACTCGCGTACCGGCCTGACCACATGCCACCAGGTAGCCTTCAGAGGTGAGCAGGGAATAGGCGTTGTCGATGGTGCCACGGGCCAGCCCCAATTCTTTGGCCAATGCGCGGGCAGCGGGCACGCGGTCACCCGGCTTGAGCAGGCCGGCGTTGATGGCTTCGCGAAAGCGCCAATAGAGCTGACGGTAAATCGGCTCGCTGGAGCCGGGGTCAAGCGCCGATAAGCTGGGGACAGAGGTTTGCATGGTGAGGCCTGCACGGGTGAGCACAATCATGGTCCAGCCATGGAGCTGAATCATGGCCCTTTGTGACAGGGCCAAGAAACCGCACTATGGCGCCACTCCACTTATCAATGCAAGGGCAGACCATGAGCACGCGTATCGACTACTCCAAAGCATCCCCTGAAGCCTTCAAAGCCTTCGGCGGTGTGCACGTTGCACTGCAAAACGGCGATCTCTCCAAAATGCTTATCGACCTGGTGTTCCTCCGGGTGTCGCAAATAAATGGCTGCGGTTACTGCATCGACTTGCACTCGCGTGACTTGCTCAAACTGGGCATGACTGTCGACAAGCTGCTGTTGGTGCCGGTGTGGCACGAAGCCCAGTCGCTGTTTACCGCCCGCGAGCAAGCAGCACTGGCATGGGCCGAAAGCGTCACCCGGGTTGAGCAGACCGGCGTGCCTCAGGCTGACTATGACGCGGTAACCGCCGAGTTCAACGACAAAGAGCTGGCTGAACTGACCTATGCCATCAGCCTGATGAATGCTTACAACCGATTGGGCGTGGCGTTCCGTATGGTGCCGACGGCTGCCAAAGGGTGAGCTGAAATTGGCGAGTGCGCCCTTGGCGTACTCGCTATTGCTGCAGTTTGCGTTTACGAAATTCAGCCACTTTGTGGCGGTTGCCACACAGCGCCATGCTGCACCAACGGCGTTTGTGGGCCTTGGTGCGGTCATAAAACCAGAGCACGCAGTCCGGGTGTTCGCAGGTGCGAATCAACTCGGCATCGGCATTCACCAGCAGGTCGGCGGCGGCTTCAGCGATCGGCGCCAGAAACTGTTCCGCCGTTTGCTGTTTGTGCAGGCGTTGCAGGCTGAGTTCGCCCGCTTCATTCCAGGCCAGTTGCGGGTAACTCACCGCCTTGCGCAAAAAGCTGTTCAGCGCAGCGGGATCCCCTTGTTGCCCCGCCTTGCGTTGCTCCAACAGATCACGGATCACTTCTCGCAGATACCTTGCGGCTGTCAGCAGGGCGCCTTCCTCAAACTCGGGTATTTCCCCCGGCGCAAACCATTCAAGACGCACGAGCCAGCGCTTGACGTCGGCATCGCTTTGCCAAAAGTCGACGGGTACGGCCTCGATATTCGCGCGGGTGTTGAGCATGTCCAGCACGGGGTGATCGGCCAGCACATACGGCTCAAGCGGTGTAGTAGCGGGGGTGGCGCTCATAGTCGGTCCTCGAAAAAGCTGGGCTATCGTAACCGTTAATGAGTGATCTGGGTAGTTACCAAATCGGATCGTGTAACCATAATAATTAATTTGACAGGTTACTGATTTGGGCGCAGCTTTTTAAAAGCTAACCCGAATATTTGATTTTAATGGTTACTTTAGGAGCGTCTGTATGCCCAATTCAAACCCCGAGGTGCGTTATAAACACATTGAGGCCGATGGTGTTCGTGTGTTCTATCGCGAGGCCGGTGACCCGTCGGCGCCGGTGATGTTGTTGCTGCATGGTTTTCCCAGCTCATCGCATATGTTCCGCAACCTGATCCCGTGGCTGGCGGCTCACTATCGGGTCATAGCGCCGGATTTGCCAGGCTTCGGTTTCACCGAAGTGCCTGAGGCGCGGGGCTATCGCTACAGCTTCGATAACCTGGCAATTACCCTGGGGCATTTTGTCGATGCGTTGAAACTCACGCGGTATGCGCTGTATGTGTTTGATTACGGCGCACCGGTGGGTTTCCGTCTGGCCATGGCGCACCCCAAAAGGGTCAGTGCGCTGGTCTCGCAAAACGGCAATGCGTATCTGGAAGGGTTGGGCGATGCCTGGGCGCCGATTCGTGCGTATTGGGCCGAGTCGACAGCGGCTAATCGCGAGGTGATTCGCAACGCGGTACTGAGCCTGGAAGGCACGCGTTATCAGTATCTGCACGGCGTTGAGAAGCCCGAACGGGTGGCCCCGGAGTCATGGATGCTGGACCTGCTGTTGATGCAGCGGCCGGGCAATGACGAAATCCAGCTGGACCTGTTTCTCGACTACCGCAACAACTTGACCCTGTACCCGCAGTTTCAGGCGTTTTTCAAGGCTGCCCAGGTGCCGACGCTGGTGATTTGGGGCAAGCACGATCCGTTTTTCATCCCGCCGGGGGCTCACGCCTATAAAACCGATAACCCCAACGCGGTGGTGGAGTTGCTGGACACCGGCCACTTTGCTCTGGAAACCCACGCCGAGCACATCGCCCAGCGGATTTTGGCGGTGCTGCCACGGGGTTGAGCCTTGAAGCCCGGCAGGCTTGCCAGCAAAGGCAAACCTGCCGGGTGCTTTTAGAACTTCCAGCTCACGGAGG
The DNA here is from genome assembly GCF_009600325.1 of Pseudomonas sp. FSL R10-2189. Lineage (NCBI taxonomy): Bacteria > Pseudomonadati > Pseudomonadota > Gammaproteobacteria > Pseudomonadales > Pseudomonadaceae > Pseudomonas > Pseudomonas sp. FSL R10-2189. Next base: position 120,173 of record NZ_WIVZ01000003.1, on the reverse strand, counting down.
CCGTGACGTTGCGCGGGTCGCCAAAGTTGCTTTGGGCGTAGCGCACGCTGTCCAGGTACTTCTGGTTGGTCAGGTTGTCGAGGTTCAGTTGGGTGCTCCAGTGCGGGTCGATCTGGTAACTGGCCATCAGGCCCACCAGCGCGTAGGCATCCTGGCTGGCGGCCGGGGTGGTGTCGTTCTCGACCTTGCTTTGCCATTTCAGGCTGCCACCGACCTTGACCTTGGGCGCCATCGGCAATTGGTAGGTCATGGAGGAGGTCAGCGCATTGCGCGGGATAAATTTGTTGCCGCGCTGATCATCAGCGTTGGTGATGTACACATAGGTGTAACCGCCGCTGACTTGCAGGCCGGGGGCCAGTTCGCCCGACGCCTCCAGTTCAATGCCGCTGCTCTTGTACGACTCGCCATCGTACACATAGCCGCCCAGTGCGGGGTTGTAACCGGCATACGTCGCCACGTTGTCTTGTTGGGTGTGGAACACCGCTGCCGTGACATTCAGTTTATTGTCGAGCAAGCGGCCCTTGATCCCGGCCTCATAACTCTTGCCTTCCAGCGGGTCGATAACCTTGCCCTGGGTGTTCAGGTTGTACTGCGGGTTAAAGATTTTGGTGTAGCTGGCGTACACCGAGTATTGCTCACTCAGGTCGAAGATCACCCCGGCGTAAGGCGTGACCTTGCCATGAATGCTCACATCGCGGGCGGTGTCGTAGTTTTCGCCATCGCTGTCAGCGCTGAGCATGCGTGCGCCGGTGATCAGGTGCAGGTCATCGGTAAGGTTGAAGCGCGCCCCGGCATAGAGGCTCTTTTGCCGATCGGTGTAGTTGGAGGTCGCGGCGTCTGTAGCAATGTTGTACGTCGGCTTGGGGATATCGCCGTTCAGGGCGTCTTGCAACGACACCGAGGTGTAGTACGACGAAGTGCCGTACAACGAGGTTTCCTGGGTGTGCGAGCGCGCGATGTTGGCGCCGAAGGTCAATTGATGCTCACGCCCGCCAAGGCTGAAAGGGCCGCTGAAAGACAGATCGCCATCCAGCTCGCGGGTATCGTCCTTGTACTTGGAAGCCAGGCCGGTATAGCCGGTGGCCGACGCGCTGTTGCTGTAGACGTAGAACATGTTGGTGTCTTCACGGTGTTCCATCGCCGTCAAGGTCAGCGTCGACTTCCAGTCATTCTCGAAGCGGTGTTCCCACTCGGCAAAGGCGCGGGTGGTGTGCACGTCCCAATACACCCACGGCTGGGAAATATTCGAACGGGTGCTGTGATAGTGGATCGGGTTGCCGTTGGCATCGGCCAGCGGCAGCGCGCCCCAACTGGCGCCATTGGAGTTGGACTTCTGGTCTTCGATGCCGACGGTCAGGGTGTCGCTGTCGGTCAGGTCGAAGGCCAGCAGGCCACTGAGAATATTCTTTTCCCGGGAGTAGCGGTCGAGGTAGGAGTTGCCCGTGTCATTGGCGTAGATAAAACGGCCGCGCACATTGCCTGAGTCAGTCAGCGGCCCGGAAACGTCCAAGTCAACCCGGCGCTTGTCCCACGAACCGGCACTGACGCTGACGGTGGCCTGGGTGTCAGCCGTCGGCCGTTTGCGCACAAAATTGACCGTGGCTGACGGGTTGCCGGTGCCGCTCATCAAGCCGTTGGCGCCGTGCAGAATGTCCACTTGCTCGTAGGGCGCCATGTCGATATCGCCCACCAGTAATCCTCCGTTCAGCGGCATGCCCATGCCGTCGTACTGGAAGTTGGTGATGTCAAAACCGCGCGCGGTGAAGTAGGTGCGGTCGGTTTCGACCTTCTGCACATTCACCCCCGGCGTGCTGTCCAGTACATCGCGAATGCTGTTGAGCTTGAAGTCATCCAGTTGCTCACGCTTGATGCTGGTAACGCCTTGCGGGGTTTCTTGTGCCGTCAGGTTGAGGCGGGTCGTGGTGACGCTGGGTTTGCCCTGATAGCCCTCAGGCGAGTCCTCTTCGGTGTCAGCAGCATTGACCGTGGTGGCGGGCAGGTCGACTGCGCCTTGAGCGGCGAAAGCGTGATTGAACATACCTAAAGCAACCAACGTCAGTGCTGACGTCGGCAGGGTGAACAGTTTGTGCATGATCTGCGAGTACTCCGGATGTGGAACTGCGTAGCCGAAATCGGTTACAAAGTTTTACATCTATACGGATGCAAATCATTTCTATTTACAAATCTTTACCATTTGTATTTAGCTGGCGCGGACTTTGGACGGCATGGCCGGCAATACCGCCTCTTGCAGGGTGCGTGCCGCCGGGTGTTCGAAGCGCATGCCGGGGATGACCTCGCGGTCTTCGACCAGCTTGCCATCGGCCAGCACCACCACCCGCTGGCAAAACCGCCGGACCAGGCTCAGGTCATGGGTAATCAGCAAAAAACCGGTGCCAGATTCGCGTCGCACGTCAGCCAGCAGGTCGAGTATTTGCACCTGCAATACCCGGTCAAGGTTGGACAGGGCTTCGTCGAGGATGATCATCTGCGGGTCAATTGCCAGCGCCCGGGCGATACCGGCGCGTTGCAACTGGCCGCCGCTGAGTTGCGCTGGCAACTTGTCACTGTCGCTGGCCGACAGTTTGACCTGCAGCAACAGGCGCTCCACGCGGGCCTGGATGGCTTCGTCGTGCATGTCCGAAAGATGGCGCAGCGGCTCGGCAATGCTCCAGCCAATGCTGCGCTGGGGGTTGAAGGCACTGATGGCGTCTTGAAAGACCATTTGCACCCGCCGCAGAAAGTGTATCGGGTTCAGCCCCTCTAACGTCTGGCCCTCGAACAGGACACTGCCTTGAACGGGTGTTTCCAGGCCCATCAGCAAGCGGGCGAGGGTGCTTTTACCGCTGCCGCTTGCGCCCAGCAGGCCAAGGCTCTGGCCCGCGAGCAGGTCGAGGTTCAGGCCTTTGAGCACCTGCACGCGGTGGCGTTTGCTGAACATTCCGCCAGCGGTGTAACCATGGTTCAGATCGCATACCTGAATAAGCGTCATGGCGTGCAGGTCTCCAGAGTCAATGCATGGTGCGCGGCCAGCAGCGTGCGTGCTTCTTCGCTTTGCGGGGTGTTGAACAGGGTGTGGACATCGGCCTGTTCGACGATGCGCCCATGGGCCATGACCGACACCTGATCGGCACAGCGCGCGACCACGCCCATGTCATGAGTAATCAGCAGCACTCCGAGGTTTCGCTCTGCGACCAAGCGCTCCAGCAAGTCGAGAAAGCGTGCCTGGGCGACAACATCCAGATCGCTGGTGGGTTCGTCGGCCAACAAAAAGTGGCTGTCCGCGAGCAACGCCAGGGCAATCATGAAGCGTTGCAACATGCCGCCGCTGAGCTGGAAAGCAAAAGAATCGAGCACCCTCGGCCCATCGTTGAGGCCGACTTCGTTGAGGGTGTCGAGAATCAATTGATCGGCGTGCCCCCCGCGCAATCCTCGGCTGCCAAGTGTCTCCAGGGCATGTTGACGCAATGAGCGCACTGGGTTGAAAGCGCTGCGCGGGTTTTGTAGCACCAGCGCGGCCTCGCGCCCGCGCAACTGTGCCGGTTGCACCACGTGGCCGTCCAGACGCAGCGTGCCGCCCTGGCTGTGCACGCCGGGAGGCAGCAGGTCGAGAATGCCCAGGCAGCTCAGGGACTTGCCCGAGCCGCTGGCGCCCACTAGTGCGTGTACCTCGCCAGCCTTGAGCGTCAGGTCGAGTTGGTCCACCAATGTGCGTTGCTGATGTTTGAGGCACAGGCCTTGAATGCTCAGGGTCCGGGTCATTCCTTGATCTCCGCCAGTACGCTGGGGTCGAGCCGGTCGCGCAAGGCGTCACCGAGCAGGTTGAAGGCCATCACCGAGATAAAAATCATCAGCCCCGGCCACAGCAACAGTTGCGGGTGGGTCCAGATAAATTCCTTGGAGTCGTTGATCATCACGCCCCACTCGGGCGTCGGCGGGCTGACCCCGAGGCCGAGGAAGGACAGCCCGGAGACGTGCAGCATCATGTGGCCGATGTCCATCGACGCCAGTACCAGCAACTGCCCGACCACGTTGGGCATCACATGTTGGTGCAGGCGGGTCAGACGTGAAGCCCCGCACAGCCGGGAAGCCAGCACGTAGTCACGGTTGCGCTGGGCCAGTACCATGCCGCGCACCATGCGCGCATACCAGGCCCAGTGCGACAGGGCGATGGCGATAATCACGTTGGTCAGCCCGGTGCCTAGCAGGGCAATCAGGAAGAACGCCAGCACCAGGGTCGGGAAGGTCAGGAACATGTCGCATAGGCGCATCAAAAACATGTCGACCTTGCCGCCAACAATCCCGGCGATGCCGCCAATGGTTACGCCCAAGATCAGCACCAGACCCAACACCAGCACCACGCTGCCCAGCGACCATTGCGTGCCGACAATCAACCGCGACAGCACATCACGGCCCAGATGGTCGGTGCCCAACCAATGGCTGGTACTGGCGGGGAGCAAACGGTCGTCAAGGTTGACCAGGGTGGCGTCGTAGGGCGCGATCCAGGCCCCGAATAAAGCGAATATCAGCAGCAGCGCAACCAGTACATAGCCGACACGCAGGCCGCTTTTTTTACCTGCCAACACAGTGTTCACGCTAGTCATGCCATCACCCCCGACAGACGCGTGCGCGGGTCGAGCCAGGCGTAGCAGATGTCGACCACCAGGTTGCACAGCACCAGCAGCGTGGTGAGCAGCAAGGTGAAGCATTGCATCACCGGGAAGTCGCGGTTAAGCACCGCGCTCACCGCAAAACGGCCGATACCGGGCCAGGCGAATATGGTTTCGATCACCAATGCACCGCCCAACAACTCGCCAACGTGCATGCCGGTGGCGGTGACCAATGGCATCCAGGCGTTGCGCAGAATATGGTCGCGCCAAACCCGGCGCTCGTTCAGGCCGCGGGCCCGGGCATAGAACACATGCCGCTGCTGGCGCACATCGAGCAGGCTGGCGCGCAGCAGGCGGGCATTGATCGACATCGACATCAGGGCAATCGCCAGCACCGGCATGATCAAGTGTTGTGGGCCGCCACGGCCCATGGGCGGCAGCCAGCCGAGCCACAGCGAGAGCAGGGCGATGAGCAAAAAAGCCAGCCAGAAGTTCGGCATCGACACCCCGATAAAAGTGATGAAACGCACCACTTGATCGGGCCAGCGACCTTTCCAGCGGGCTGCCGCCAGGCCCAGCGGAATACTCATCAGCAAGGTCACGAGCAACGCCAGACCGCCCAGTTGCAAGGTGGCGGGCAGGTAATAGAGCACGTCATCCAGTACCGGGCGCCCGGTGATATACGACGTGCCGAAATCCAGATGCACAGCGTTCCATAGCCAACTGACGTACTGCTCAACCAAAGGCCGGTCGAGGCCCAGGGCATGCCGCGCCTCGGCCAGCGCCGCGTCGGTGGGCGGGATCTGTGACAGGCGCAGGTAATCCAGCGCCGGGTCGCCATTGCCCAGGTGCAGCAGGACAAAGACGATCAACGACACCCCCAGCAACACCGGAACCAGCAGCAAAAGCCGCAAAACGATATAACGCAGCATGGCTCAAGGCTTCCCGGTGGCAGGGCGCATGGCTTCAAACGGCACGTCAAACAGCGTGCTGCCGAACTGCACGTTATCAACCCCTTTGGCGCTGACACTGATGGCTGTGAGGTACGACACCGGCAGGTACACCGCTTGGTCATGCAGCGTGGTGAGGATCTCGCGGTAACCTTCGGCACGTTTGCTTTCGTCGGTTTGCCCCAGTACCTCGGCTATGGTGTGGTCGATCTGATCCTTCATCGGCAGCCCGCGCTGGGCCATGTAATCGGCATGTCCCGGGTAGCGCATGGAGCTTACAAACGAGTGCGGATCGTACGGCGCGCCCCAGGTATCAGCGAAGATCATGCCGAAGCGGCCCTCGCGTTGGCGCTGCACCAATGAGCCTTCTTCTTCGGCGCGTAACTTGATCTCGATGCCGACCTTGGCCAGCTCACCCTGAATGATTTCTGCCAGGCTTTTTTGCAGCGCGCTGGTGCCCAGAAACACCAGTTCGGTGCTCAACGGCTGGCCGTCTTTTACCCGGACGGTTTTACCGGCAGGTATTTTCCAGCCCGCAGCGTCGAGGGCTTGCCGGGCGTGATCGGGGTCATAAGGCAAGGCTTTAAGGCCGATGTTGGCGTAGGGCATGTTGCTGGAAAACAGCGCGTCGGCACGCGGCTCAAGGCCGTGCAGCACCTTGGCGATGATGGTGTCTTTGTCTACCGCCTGATTGATGGCCTGACGTACCACCAACTCGTTCGTCGGCGCCTGTCCGGTGTTCATCGCCACCGTGCGGGTGGCCAGCGGCGCGGATATGGCGGTTTTGAAACCGGCGTCGCGTAGCCGTACAAAGGTCCCGGGGGAGATTTCGCCTTCGGCACCCTGGATCAGGTCCAGTTCGCCGGTTTGCAAGGCAATGGCGCGGCTGTCCGGGTCTGAAATCACTTTGACCAGCACTGCGCCATAGGCTGGTTTGGCTCCCCAGTAATGCTCGTTGCGCTCGAAACGGTCGTACTCGCCGCGTCGGGTTTGCGCCAACACCCACGGCCCGGTGCCGACCGATGTGCCGGGTTTGGCGTCGGGCGCGGCAAAACGCAGCGGGCGCACTTGCGCCAGCTCCATCAGGGTCGGGTAGTACGGGTGCTTGAGGTGCAACACCAGGGTGTGCTCGTCGGGGGCTTCAACGCGTTCCAGGGTCGAGACCAGCTCCATCCACTGATGGCGTTTGGCATTGGCCAAAACCGCATCCAGGTTGGCCTTGGCTGCGGCCGCATTAAACGGGCTGCCATCGCTGAACTGCACATGGTCACGCAGGGTGAAGGTGTAGGTTTTGCCGTCAGGCGAGACGCTCCAGTGTGTGGCGAGCCACGGTTCGAGCGTGCCCTCGGCGGTGTAACGCACCAAGGGCTCATACACCATGGCCTGGGCGTACATCTGGTTTGGCGAGTAGCCCCTGGGGTCCAGCGGCCCGGCATTGGTGGGCCATGAATAGGTCAGGGTCGGGGCGGCAGTGGCGCTGTAGGCCGGGATTGTGCCGGTGCTCAGGCAGGCGCCCATGATCCAGAGGGCAAGCTGTTTTTTCACACTTGACTGCTTCACACTGCGTCTCCCAATGATTGATGGCCAGTAGCCTATTCACGCGTTGGGTGTGAAGTCTATGTAAAAAGCTCATAACTGCGAGGCAAATTTAATGCAAAGGGTCACAATTTCGCTGGACGATGCCTTGCTGACCGTCATTGACGAGCGGGTTGCGGCGCACGGCTATCAAGGTCGCTCCGAAGCCATCCGGGATTTGTTGCGTGCCGGCTTGCTGGAACAGGCGGCAGGCAACCCCGAGGCGCCCTGTGTGGCGACCTTGAGTTATGTCTACGATCACGCCACGCGGGAGCTGTCCAAGCGCCTGAACAACGCGTTTCATGAACACCACGACCTGACCTTGTCGACCCTGCATGTGCACCTCGACGAGGGCAAATGCATGGAGGTCTCGGTGCTCAAGGGCGCAGTAGGGGAGGTTTCAGCGCTGGCGCGTCAGGTCATGGCCGAGCGTGGCGTGCGCCATGGCAGCGCGCAGATCATTCCGCTGGAGGCGCTCGTCGCTGAACAGTGACCCGTGATCAGGCATTGGCGCACGTGGCGGTCCGTGTGCGCCACAACAGACGGCCCGCAGTGATTGACCAGTTGCACAGCGCGATCAGCAGAATGATCGACAGCAGGGTCGGGATGCCGTAACTGACGATGATGTGCCCGGCCAGCCATGGGAAACCAAACACCCCGACAAAATACGCCAGGCTGAACAGCACCAGTGATTGCGACGTATGCCCGGCGGGTGCTTCGTTGGCGGCCAGCCCGTTGATCACTGAATAGGTCAGCCCGTAACCCACCCCAAGCGTCACCGCCGCCAGCACATAGGTTGCGCTGGAAGTGACACTGAACATGAACATCAGTACCGAGAGCACGATCATGGCGGTCAATGCACAGGCCATCCAGTACGGGTCGCGCTTGACGATAAAGCTCGCGATGAACAGTCGACAGGAAATCGCGGCGCTCATGAAGCCCAGAAAGAACAGCGAATAGTCCAGCTGATTGAGCGTCGCGTAAGAGGTTTGAAAACTCGACAATCCGCCGAAAATCGCACCGCCCAAACCGACCATGACAATCGCGAACAGCGCTTTTGAGCGCAGCACCGTTACAGCCGCACGCGGTGTGATTTTGCACACGCTGACCGGGCCGACAATTGCGCTTTGCTCCTTGATTTTCGGGCCGATCAGGACAAACGCCAGGCCGCCGAGCAAGCTGGCGACGGTGGCCGCGATAAACGCGGTTTCGACTGGGTAGCCCAGCGCTTCACTGGCCCGACCGAGCAAAGGGCCGGTGCCGATGCCGGTCATCATGCTGCCCGACAGCAGGGCAAAATATTTAACCCGGCGCGCGGGTTCGATAATCATTGCCACGATGATCGGGCCCAAGGTGTAAAACACCCCCCAACCCAGGCCCAGCAGCAACCCGAACAACAGAGCCGCGACGCCGAACGTCTGCACATTGGCGAAGCCCAGGCACGCGGCGGCCAGCAGCACGGCGCCTGCCGCAATGGATTTGGGCGCGCCGAACAGATCGGTCAGGTGCCCGGAGAAAATCACCGCAGCAAACGTGCTGACCATGGCCGCCGAAATAATCGTGCCTGCATCGGACTCACTGCCACCGTGGGCGCTGAGCATCATGGCCAACAAAAACGTTGTGCCGTACGACACGGACAACAAGTAACTGCCCAGACAAAACAGGCCGAACACGCCGTTGGAAGTGCGGGTGGCAGGTGCAGAAGATGACATGGGGGAGGGAGTCCTTGGACGGCGATTGTTATTGTGAAGTGCTTAATACCAGACTTGTCCGGCCACACAGGATCCAAACCTTTGGATCCTGAGGTCGGGATGTTCTAAACAATGGGCACAATTAACGACTGTAGGAGCGAGCTTGCCTCGCGATCTTTTGATCTTTTAAAAGATCGCGAGGCAAGCTCGCTCCTACAGAGAACGGATGGTGATCGATAATCGCACAGTAATATCGGTCATGTTGTTAGCGTCTAACTATCTGATAAATAAGCAAATATTTGTTATTTGAAAAGTTTAATAGAGACGTTTTGCCCTGTCCCGCCCCGGCCCTCATCTTGTCTATGGATCCATTAACGGGTTGACTAGCGGCCAGGTGATGTCCGGGGTCTCGCCCCTGACCGTTACCCATAAAAACTACAAAAAGGGTCTCGTCATGAAAGCCTTCGCAAGGGCAAAGAACCGCCTGGGTTCTGCATGCTTTATGCCTGTGAGTCACGCCGTGTTATGCGGCTCTTTTGCTTCGGTGATGTCCGGGCAGGAGGCACGCGCATGGCTATCGATCTGAAAACCACTGTCGACACTGGCCCGATGAGTTCTTTCCAATGGCTCGCCATCGGAATTTGCATTGTGCTCAACATGATCGACGGTTTCGATGTGCTGGTGATGGCCTTCACCGCCGCCTCGGTATCGGCCGAGTGGGCGTTGAGCGGGGCGCAAATCGGCATGCTGCTCAGCGCCGGTTTGTTCGGCATGGCCGCCGGTTCTTTGTTTATCGCTCCCTGGGCGGATCGCATCGGTCGGCGTCCATTGATCCTGCTGTGCCTGGTGGTTTCCGGCGTTGGCATGCTGCTGTCTTCGATGAGCCAGTCGCCCACTCAATTGGCGCTGCTGCGCGGCCTGACCGGGCTGGGGATTGGCGGCATTCTGGCCAGCAGTAACGTGATTGCCAGTGAGTACGCGAGCAAGCGCTGGCGCGGTCTGGCGGTGAGCTTGCAGTCCACCGGCTATGCCCTGGGCGCCACGCTGGGCGGCCTGATCGCTGTGTGGTTGTTGTCGCATTGGGGTTGGCGTTCGGTGTTTCTGTTCGGCGGCATCGTGACCTTTGCGGTTATCCCGCTGGTGCTGCTGTGGCTGCCGGAGTCGCTGGACTTTCTGCTGGCCCGTCGCCCGGCAACCGCCTTGCAACGTATCAACCGTCTGGCCCAGCGCATGGGGCTGCCGACCTTGAGCCAAATGCCGCCCGTGGTGGCGAGCGTGGCAGGCGAGGGCAAGGGCTTTACCATGCTGCTGACGCCGGCACTGCGCCGCACCACGTTGTTGATCTGGACGCTGTTCTTCCTGGTGATGTTTGGCTTCTACTTCGTGATGAGCTGGACGCCCAAGTTGCTGGTGTCTGCCGGGCTTTCTGCGCAGCAGGGCATCACCGGCGGCGTGCTGTTGAGCGTGGGCGGGATCTTTGGCGCCGCGCTGGTCGGTGGTTTGGCCTCGCGCTGGCCGCTGACACGGGTGTTGTCGCTGTTCATGCTGGTGACGGCGGGCTTGCTGGTGCTGTTTGTCGGCTCGGCCTCTTCGGTCATGGCGGCGCTGGGCCTGGGCCTGTTGATCGGGATGTTCTCCAACGGCTGCGTGGCCGGGCTGTATGCGCTGTCGCCGATCGTTTATGACGCCTCGGTGCGCACCACGGGCGTGGGCTGGGGCATCGGGATTGGCCGGATCGGCGCGATCCTGTCGCCCATCGTGGCCGGTTTTCTGCTCGATGGCGGCTGGCAACCGCTGCACTTGTACGGGGTGTTCGCCATCGTATTCGTGATCGCAGCAGGCTGTTTGTTGCTGCTCAAACCGGGCGCTCCTACCGCGCAGCCGGTGCTTTCGGCAGCCTGATTTCGGGCGCTGATTAATGCCCGGCCCTGGCCGGGCACATTCCACACCTACATCTCAACCAGAGCTGGGCGGGCTTTTTCAGCTGCGGGGAGCGGCTGCGTCCAAAAAACGGAGAACAATAATAATGAAGAACACCATTGGCTTGTTGTCGTTGACCTTGTGCGCCCCTGTCATGGCACAGGATCAAGGCTTTTTTGAAGATTCCAGCACGGATCTGCTGTTGCGCAACTACTACTTCAACCGTGACTTTCGAGACCCTGGCGCGACCAAAAGTAAGGTCGATGAGTGGGCGCAAGGCTTTATCCTCAAGTTCAGTTCGGGCTTTACCCCAGGCGTCGTCGGGTTCGGGGTGGATGGCATTGCCATGCTCGGCGTCAAGCTCGACAGCAGCCGCGAGGCCAGTGGTTCGGAGCTGCTGCCGGTGCGCAGCAATGGGCGCGCTGCAGACAATTTCAGCCGTGCCGGGGTGGCGGCAAAAATGCGCTTCTCGGCCACTGAAATCAAAGTCGGTGAGCTGATGCCGGACGTGCCGGTGTTGCGCTATGACGATGGTCGCCTGCTCCCGCAAACCTTCCGCGGGGCGATGCTGGTGTCCAAAGAAATCGAAGGGCTGGCGGTACAGGCCGGTCAATACCGCAAGGTCAGCCTGCGTAACTCTTCGGACATGCAAGAGCTGTCGACGTGGGCGGCACCGGGCGTGACGTCTGACCGTTTTAACTATGCCGGGGCAGACTATCGCTTCAACGAGCAGCGTACCCAGGTGGGTGTCTGGCATTCGCAACTCAAAGACATCTACCAGCAGAGCTACTTTAACCTGCTGCACAAGCAGCCGGTGGGTGACTGGGTACTGGGTGCCAACCTGGGCTACTTCATCGACAAGGATGACGGCAGCGCGCGCATCGGCAACGTCAGCAGCCGCACGGCGTACGGCTTGCTTTCTGCAGCGACTGGCGGGCACACGCTGTACCTCGGCTTGCAGAAAGTGAGTGGTGATACCAACTGGATGTCGGTGTACGGCAGCAGCGGGCGAACCCTGGGCAACGACATGTTCAACGGCAACTTCAGCAACGCGGACGAGCGTTCGTGGCAAGCGCGTTACGACTACAACTTTGCCGCCATGGGCGTGCCGGGCTTATTGGCAATGGTGCGATATGGTCACGGTGACAACGCCACCACCAAGCAAGGCACCAACGGTAAGGAATGGGAGCGCGATACCGAGATCGGTTACACCGTTCAAAGCGGCAGCTTCAAAAACCTCAGCCTGCGGGTCAACAACTCGACCAACCGGCGCACCTTCAACAGCGACTTTGACCAAACCCGCGTAATCATCAGCTACCCGTTGTCGATGTAATACCCCGGCACTCAACCCGCCCTGTAGGAGCGAGCTTGTCTCGCGATCTGTTGATGTTGAAAAGATCGCGAGGCAAGCTCGCTCCTACAGGGTTTTGAGGTCGATCTGGGCTACTATGTTGGCCCCCTGTTTTCTGGAAGTCGCCTGGATGAGCAAGCCCGGCCAACTGGTGCTGATTGCACTGCGCAAAATGATTGCCTCGGGCGAGCTGGCCGCAGGCGAACGTCTGATGGAAATCCCTACCGCTGAACTGTTCGGTGTCTCACGCATGCCCGTGCGCATGGCGTTTCGTACGCTGGAGCAAGAAGGCTTGCTCGTGCGTTTTGGCGGTCGCGGGTTTCAGGTGCGCTCGGTCAGTGCCAATGACATCGCCGGTGCCGTCGAGGTGCGCGGGGTGCTTGAGGGGTTAGCGGCGCGTCTGACCGCTGAGCGCGGGCTTTCGCCAGAAGGCCGGGCAGCCCTTGAGCTGTGCCTGCTGCAAGGCGACGAGCTGTTCGATAAAGGCTTTGTGACCGAAGATGACCTTGAGGCCTATCACGACCTCAACATGCGCTTTCATCAGGTGATTATTGAGGGTAGCCACAACCCGGCAATTGCCGATGCGCTGGCGCGCAATGATCATTTACCGTTTGCCTCGGTGACGGCACTGGCGGTTGATCGTAAAGACATGGCCCGCGAGTATCGACGCTTCAATTACGCGCACATGCAGCACCATTCGGTGTTCGATGCGCTGGTCAATGGCCAGGGTGCTCGCGCTGAAGCCATGATGCGCGAGCACGCCAATGCCACGTTGCGCTATGCCGAGATTTTCAGCTCGGCAGTGGCCAGTGAGCGGATGCGGGTGATTTTGCGTGCCGACTAGATATCCAGCACCAGCAGCGGCGATTTAGAGCGTGAGCAGCAGGGCGTGAACTGGTTGTTGCACGCTTGCTCCTCTTCGGTCAGGAACAGGTCGCGGTGGTCAGGTATGCCTTCCAGCACGTTGGTCAGGCAGGTGCCGCACACGCCTTGTTCGCACGACATGGGGATGTCGATGCCATGGCTTTCCAGCACCGCCACCACGGTTTTGTCGGCCGGGATCTCGATGATCTGGCCGCTGCTCGCAACTTTGACACTAAAGCTGCCATCGTGGCTGCTGTCGATGGCTGCGGCGGCGAAGTATTCGCGGTGCAAGCGGTCTTCTGCCCATCCCTGGGTGCGCGCACTGTCCAGTACGTGTTGCATAAAACCAGCCGGGCCGCACACGTAGAGATGTACATCCGGTTGCGGGTTGGCCAGCACTTGGGAGGCGTTCATGAGCGTCTCGGGTTGTTCATCAAAATGCACGAACACGCGGTCCGCGAACGCTGAGTGGCGAATGCGCTCCACAAAAGCGGCGCGGTCGCTGGAGCGGGCGCAGTAGTGCAACTCGAAATCAGCATCGCTGTGGGCCAGGCGCTCGGCCATGCACAAAATCGGCGTAATGCCGATGCCGCCTGCAAACAGCAGGCTGCGCCGGGCTTCGTGGACCAGCGGGAACAAGTTGCGTGGCTCACTGATCTGCAGGCGGTCGCCAGTATTGATCTGCTCGTGCAGGTGTTGAGACCCGCCGCGTGAGGCCGGGTCCTTGAGCACGCCAATCAGGTAGCGATGGCGTTCATCCGGGTGATTGCACAGTGAGTACTGGCGAATCAGCCCGTCGGGCAAGTGCACGTCAATGTGCGACCCTGCGCTGAAAGCGGGCAGGGGGCTTTCATCGAGACGGGCCAGTTCATAACTGCAAATCCCATGGGCTTCGGTTTTGCGCGAAACAACCTGAACTTCGATCATGGCTGGATCCTCACCACGCTTTCGGTGGGCTCACGTTCGCTGGCGATGATGCGTTCCAGGACGCGACGCGACTGCACGCCGCCCGAGTCGATATTGAGCTTGAGCAAGGCGCGATGCGGGTGATCCAGCAGGTTTTGTTGCTGGCGTTCGAGCATTTCCAGGTCTTCACTGAAAATCTTGCCCTGACCCTCACGGATCGTCGCCGTGAGCGCTTGATCCTGCGGGTTGAAGTTGCGTGCCATACCCCAGAAGTACCAGATCGAGGTGTCGGTTTCGGGGGTGATAAAGTCCACCACAATGCTTGAGGCCTTGGCCTGCGCCGGGGCGTGATAACCACCTTTGCCCGCATGGGCCACGCCGACTTCGATCAGCACATGGCTGGGGGGTGTGAAACGGCAGATCTGCCAGCGGTCCACCGGTACATCATCGGCCAGGTTGTTGCCGCGCAACGCCATGCGCCAGAACGGCGGGGCCATGATGTTTTCCATGTGCCGGGCGGTGACCACTTCGTTACCTTCGACGGTGGTCACGGGCGGGGCTTCGTCAATTTCCTTCTGGCCGATGCTGGACGCGTGCACGTAGGTTTCGTGCGTCAGGTCCATCAGGTTGTCGATCATCAGGCGGTAGTCGCAGCCGATATGAAACAGCCCGCCGCCGTAGGCCCATTCATCGCTGACGGCCCACTCCAGGTGATGGATCAAGTCGGGGTCGGCTTTGTCCTGTTCGCCAGGCCATACCCAGATAAACCCGTAGCGCTCGACCACGGCAAAGGTCTTGTTGCAGGGGAAGCCGCGAACGCGCTGGCCGGGCATCTCGACGGTCTTGCCGTCGCAACCCATCACCAGACCGTGGTAGCCGCACACCAGGTTGCCGTTGTCGACATACCCCAGCGAGAGCGGGGCACCACGATGCGGGCAAAAGTCTTCGACGGCCGCGACTTTGTTTTCCAGGCCGCGATAAAAAACCATCTTTTCACCGCAAATCTGCCGACCCAGCGGCTTGTCGGCAATTTCGTCGGGGGTGCAGGCGACGTACCACGTATTTTTTGGATACATACCAATCTCCAGATCAGGTGTTATTGCTTTTATGGATCCATTAGGCGGGATTGGTCTTGGGTGAGTCAATTTGTAATAAGTGAATAGCAGTCGTTTTAGGCGATTAACGAACACAAAATTGGGTGCGGTGTGAATTTAGTGGATCCATTGAGCGGATGCTTTGTGCTGTGGCCCCCCCGTGCGGCTAAATGTCTCGCAGGCGTCACTCGATGTTCACCGTCATACCGACAAGAACGCTATAGAATGCCGCCCCGTGTGGTTCTGGCTATGCTTCTGGCACCGGGGCGTGTTGTGTGTGCAGCGCGTGACCGCCAGTGCAGCAAAAAGAACCTGTCAGCTTCCCGAATGCGAGTAGAACACCCTATAAATGAGCAGCCATGGCGCAACACCTCAGGCAAATTGGCAACCTGTCATCGCATTGGCGCTGGCCGCCTTTGTGTTCAATACCACTGAATTTGTCCCCGTCGGCTTGCTGAGCGCCATTGGCGCCAGCTTCGACATGACCACCGCCAGCGTCGGGCTGATGCTGACGATCTACGCGTGGGTGGTCTCCCTGACCTCGCTACCGATCATGCTGCTGACGCGTAACGTCGAGCGCCGAAAGCTGCTGCTGTCGTTGTTCGGCATCTTTATCGCCAGCCACTTGCTGTCCAGCGTCGCCACCCATTTCGGCATTTTGCTGCTCAGCCGGATCGGCGTGGCCTTGTCCCATGCGCTGTTTTGGTCGATCACTGCATCCCTGGCCGTGCGCATGGCCCCGGAAGGCAAGCAGGTGCAGGCATTGGGTTTGCTCGCTACTGGCACTTCGCTGGCCATGGTCCTGGGTGTGCCGCTGGGTCGTTTGCTGGGTGAGGCGATGGGCTGGCGCACCACGTTCCTGGTGATCGCCGGGTTGGCGTCCTTGTTGGTGCTGTGGTTGTTCAAGACCTTGCCGCTGCTGCCGAGCCAGAACTCGGGATCGCTGAGAAGCTTGCCGGTATTGTTCAGGCGGCCTGCGCTGGTGGCGGTTTACGTGCTGACTGCAGTGGTGATCACGGCGCAATTCACCGCTTACAGCTACATCGAGCCGTTCGTGCAGAGCGTGGCGGGCATGAGCGGCACCATCGTGACCACCACCCTGTTGTTGTTCGGTGGTGCCGGGATCATTGGCTCGCTGTGCTTCAGCCTGTTCCACAAATACAACCCGCACCTGTTCCTGCTGATCGCCATCGGCTTGCTGGCGCTGTGCCTGCTCCTGCTGTTGCCGGCCAGTGGTTGGGTCGAGTCGTTGAGTGTCCTGAGCATTATCTGGGGCATGTCGATCATGGGCTTTGGTCTGGCCCTGCAATCGAAAGTGCTGACCCTGGCGCCGGATGCCACTGACGTGGCCATGGCGATGTTCTCGGGCATCTATAACATCGGTATCGGCGGCGGTGCGCTGCTGGGCAGTTGGGTCGGCAGCCACTTGGGGTTCTCGTACATCGGTTTGATCGGCGGCACGCTGGCCGGGCTGGCCCTGGCCGCCTACACATGGACGATGTACCGGGTTGCCCGTTCAGAAGCCGCGAATGCCCCTTAATGCGCTTGAACTGAGTGGCGGGGGCGCAGGGCGAGCATTACCGCAGCACAGCCTGCCATCAACACGCAGGTGATGATGAACACGGCGGGCATGCCGAAATGCCCGCCGACAAAACCGCCGGTCAATGGCCCGAGCACCTGGCCGATGTACTGGCAGGACGTTGAGTAGCCGAGCATGTGCCCGGCGACTTTGTCGGGCACAGCGTGGCGAATGATCGCGGCGATCCCCGGCAGTAATCCGCCCAGCGCCAACCCCATCAGAAAACGCAGCCCCACAAGCTGCCACTCATTGGTCACGAACGCCTGAGGAATCAGCAGCAGGGCGGCCACGCTCATGCATCCCGTGACGACTTTCCAGTGGCCAATGCGATCGGCCAATTTACCCACCCGCGACGCGGACAAAACGCTGGCCAGCGCGGTGGCGGACATGACCACGCCCGCCATCAGGGTGACATCCTGGGTGTGCAACTGGATCAAGTACACGGTGATGATGGGTTCAATGGACATGATCGCGAACATCATCAGGCCCGCCACGACAAACATGGTCACGACCGGGCGTTTGTCCGGGATTGCGCTCCACGCGCTAGCTGCTGTCGCTTTAGGCGTACCGGCGGCAGGCTTGTTGCGGGGCACTTCTTTCATCAGGAACAACGTGGCGAGGAAGGTGATAAAGATCAGGCCGCCGGCCAGAAAGAAGGTGTTGCGGATGCCCACCAACGGCGGGAGCAAGCCGCCAATCAGCGGCCCGGTAAGGTTACCGGCCATGATCCCCGACGCCAGCATGCCCAGCGCCCAACCCGAGCGGGCTTTAGGCGTTTGCGTGGCCACCAGGATGGTTGCCCCCGACGCGTAGCCACCGAGCAAACCGGCCAACAGCCGCAAGCCGACCAGTTGGTAGATGTTTTCAGCCAGACCAATCAATGACATGGCGATGGCCATGCCCAGGCTTGCGCGAATCAGCATCAACTTGCGCCCGTAGCGATCCCCCAGGCGGCCCCACAACGGTGCCGTCAGGGCTGCCGTCAAAAACGTTGCGCCAAAGGCGATGCCAGACCACTGCACGATAGCCGCCGGATCGCTGACCCCCAGTTGCTCGACATACAACGGCAGAAAGGGCAGCAACAGGGTCATGGCAATAATCGTGGTGAACGCGCCGAACACACTCACAGCCAGGTTGCGCTGCCAGTTGACCTCGACAGGAGCTTCATTCAGCGGGTTCGAGTGTGCTTGGCTGGTCATGGCTGTGCCCGGTGATGGAGGTCAGGTGAAGATAAACAAAGGCATGCCATAAATAAAATTCATGTTTTTTATAGAGTGGATTCCGAGTAGGAATGAGTTTGCGCATATCTCTTTGTGTAGGAGCGAGCTTGTCTCGCGATCTTTTGATCTTTTAAAAGATCGCGAGGCAAGCTCGCTCCTACGGTTTGGGGAATGGTCAGAGGGCTTGCAGCACGAAACGCAACGAGGCGGGCAGGGTTTCGCCGTGACTCATGCCCTCAAAGGAGTGGTAGTCGACGCTCAGCCCCGGCAGGCCGTTCAATTGGCTTTTGAGCGTTTGCATGCGCTGATCCGGTTGCCCGACACGCGGCCCGCGCGGGTTGCCGGGTTCGGCAGTGCCACGCATCAATAGCAGGTGCGGCTGCTGCCCCTTAAGGCGCTGTTTGAAGCCCGCATCCACGTTGATGTCGGTCCACCACAAAGACGGGCTTGCCGCGGCGTAGTGTGCAAACTCGCCCGGCCGGTTGAGCAGGGCGTGCAGCACCAACAGGCCGCCATACGAGTGGCCCCACAAGGTTTGCTGTTGCAGATTGATCGGCGCCTGGGCGGCAACCGCCGGGCGCATGCGCTCGCGCAGCAGGTCGAGGAAGACGTCAGCACCGCCGCTGGGTTGCTCGGTCAGCGGGTCTGTTTGCCGGGCGGCGCCCGGTCTGTTCGGGGTGTAGTCATAGGTGCGGGCGTTGCGCTCAATGCGTAACGGCGTCTGGTAACCGATGGCCACCAGCAGCGGCGCTTTTCCGTCCGCCAACGTATTGAGCAACTGAGGATCCAGCGCGCCCATTGCGGCATTGCCATCGAGCATCCAGACCACCGGATAGCCGTCTTTGGGCGCTGCGCTGGCGGGGCGACCAATCCACAGTTGGTAGTGGCGCTGGCCATCGGCCGAGTCCAGCAGTAGCGAGCTGAAGCTGTATTTCAGGTCTTTGCGCTGCAGCAGGCTGGTGTCCATGGGCTGGTCAGGCGCAGGTCGGGCCTGAGCTGCTTGCACGGGCAGGGCCAGTGCAAGCAGTAGCGCCAGAGGGAGGATTTTCGTTCTCATCAGGCGATCTCGTTATGGCTCAGAACGACGCGGTCAGGCTGGTGAACAGCGTACGGCCCGGTTCGTTGTAAGTTGCGGCACCGGCGCCTTCGATATTGGCCACACCTTGGGCGTTGCCTTCGCGGTACAAGCGCTTGTCAAACAGGTTCTCGACGCCTGCGGTGATGCTCAGGTTACGGGTGATGGCGTAGGTGCCGCTGATCCCGGCGATGGCGTAAGGTGCCAGCTGGTTGTTGGACGTCCCCGTGACGCGTTCGCCATGGTAATCGAATTTTTTCGGCGTCTGTTTACCGTACCAGGCCACGCTGGCTTGCAGCGACAGGTCCTGGGTGGCCTGCCAGTCCAGCATCGAGTTCAGGGTGTAACGCGGGGTCACCGACAGGTAATCACCGGTCTCCTTGTTTTTCGATTGCAGCATGTAGGTGAAGTTGTTGGTCCAGGTCACTTGCGCTGACAGCGGCAAAGTCAGGGTGCCTTCAAGGCCTTCAACCAGAGCCTTGGGCACGTTTTCCCACTGATAGATTCCGGCATTGGCATAGTCGCCGGTACCGCCCACGGCGTGGCCGATTGGCGACAGGCCGGATTCGATCTTGTTTTTGTAGTCGTTGCGGAAGTAGGTCAAACCCGCGACAACGCCTTCGTTGTTGTACTCAATGCCCAGCTCTTTGTTGACGCTGGTTTCAGCCTTGAGGTCGGCGTTGCCTTGCAGGTAGCAACTGGTTGTTTGCCCGTAGCAACCCTGGCCGCGGCTATACAGCAGATAGTCCGGGTTCAACTGGTACAGGTTGGGTGCCTTGTAGGCGCGGGCGATACCGGCTTTAAGGGTTACGGTGTTGGTCAATTCGTGTGACAGGTTGAGCGATGGGCTCCAGTTGTTGCCCACGATGCTGTGGTGATCCAGGCGCAAGCCCGGGGTCAGCATGGTGCCGGGCAGCAGCTCGATATTGTCGGCCGCAAACAGCGAGAAAATCTGCGCAGAAGAGCTGGTGCTGCGGTTGGTGCTGGTCAAGCCCGGAACTGCGCCTCCTTCGGTTGTCAGTTGGGTGTTGGCGCTGGGGTCATCGAGTTTTTGCTGGGTCCACTCGGTGCCCAGGGTCAAGGTCTGATTCAGCCCCGCGTGCAATGGCAAGTTAAGCTCGCCATGGGCGGTCAGGTCCTTGAGTACGGCGGTGTAGAAACCGCTGTTGCTGAAGATGCCTTCGGTACCCCCGGCCAAGCCTTCGTTGATCCGCGTGTTGCGGGTTTTCTCGTATTGCAGGTAGGCCATGCTGCTGCCGAAATCCCATTCACCGCGATGGGTCAGCGCATAGGTCTCGCGGTAAGTTCGGTTGGTTTCATGGCCCAGCAGGCTTTTTACGTAAGCGTTGCTGTTGGTGTTTTGCGTGTCGCCGGTATAGATGTTGCCCTGGCGGCTGAAGCCCGCTTCGAACTCCAGAGTCTGCTGCGGGGTCAGGTGCCAGCTCAGCAAGCCGTTCACGTCTTTGTTGCGCACGCCTTCACGGCCAGCGGGCAGGGTGCCGACCTGGTTGCCGGTGCGCAGCGACTCGTGGCCCTGGTTGATGTCCCAGTCATCCGGGTCGGTCTTGGCGATGTTGCCGTACACCCGATAGCTCAGGTTCTCGGTCAGCGGGCCGTTGAGGCCGAAACTCATGCGCTCGGTGGCGCCTTCATCCTTGTGGGTCGGGAAGTTGCTGTAGACCGTGGCCTCGCCGTGGGTTTCAGCCCCCGGCTGTTTGGTGATGATATTGACCACACCGCCAGCAGCACCGTTGCCATACAACGCAGCGGCCGGGCCACGCAATACCTCAATGCGCTCGACCTGATCGGCCGGCACCCAGTTGGTGTCTCCACGGCTGTCCCGCTCACCGCGCCAGCCATAACGCACAGAGTTACGGCTGTTGACCGGCTTGCCATCCACCAGAATCAGGGTGTTTTCCGGGCCCATGCCACGGATGTCGATCTGGCGGTTGTTGCCGCGCTGGCCGCTGGTGGAGTTGCCCGTCAGGTTGACCCCCGGCATGGTGCGAATGATCTGTGACAGGTCATTGGCCGGAGGGCGCTTTTTGATGTCTTCTGCGGTAATGATCGACACACCGGGCATCTGCTTGGTTTCTTCCAGGGCCGTGGCGACGACGTTGGTGTTTTCGAGTTCCAGCGCCGCAGGCGTGGTGTCCTGAGTCGCAGCCTGAACGGAGCTGGTCAGCAGCCAGCAACTGGATAACACAAAAGGGGCGAAAGGGCGCAGCGCATGTAACGACATCGGGTGATCTCCGAGACAACCAGATACAAGAAGATCACGAATGATAATGACTGCTAATTGAGAGTAAAGCGCATTAACTTTCTAAACACTTCTGGGCGGGCAGTAACAGGTGCATGCACAAACCGGTCTCGCCGTTAGTCGCCCACAGGCGCCCTTGTTGTAGCTCGATGGCGCGCTGGGCAATGGCCAGGCCCAGGCCAAACCCTTCGCCGATCGAACCTTTTAGGCGCTGATAAGGCACAAACAGGTTGGGCAGGTCTTCTTCTGCCACGCCGGGCCCCTGATCTTGAAGGCACAAATGCCAGGCATCGCCTTCGCGCCAGCCGCTGAGGGTGACGTTGCTATCTGGCGGCGAATAGCGAATGGCGTTGCGCAACAGGTTTTCCAGGGCCTGAGCCAGGCTGTCGAGGTGCACTTGCACATAACACTCGGTGCCCAACAGGCAAGGCAAGCGTTCGGCTGACCAGCCACTTTCAAAGCAGGCGTCTTCGCACAAGGCTTCCCACACCGACAGCACCAGCACTGGCTCGCTGGGCAGTTGCATGCGCTCGGTGTCCATCCAGGCCAGGTTAAGGGTGTCTTCGAGCAAGCGCTGCATGTCGTCGATTTCGCGCTCCAGTCGCTGGCGCAACTGCTGCGCCGGTAACTGGCTGTCATGGGCGATGCGCAGACGTGCCAGCGGTGTGCGCAATTCGTGACTCAGGGTGCGTAACAACAAGCGCTGCTGATTCAGGCTTTGGCGCAAGCGGCTGGCCATGTGTTCGAAGGCTTGAGCCAGCTCGCCCAACTCATCGCGGCGCTTGATCAACGGCAAAGGCACTTCGCTGTCCAGATCATCTGCGCGCAAGGCATCGGCGCGATCGCGCAAGCGATTGAGCGGCACCACCAGATTTCGATACAGCAGCAGGCCGAGCAGTGCGGCGAGCAAGGTCGGCATCACGCCGTGACTGAGCACATGGGTCCACGGCGTGAGGCCGCTGGGCAACAGGCGTTCGGGCAATTGGATAACCAACTGTCCTTGCTCGGGATGCGTGGGGAACGGAATGCTGACATAAGGCAGTTCGTCCTGCAGGCGTCGGCTCATGGGCCAATGCAGTTGGCGCATAAAGGTCAGCTGGCGATAAATCTCGGGCGTCAGCGGGGTGTTGCTTAAGCTTTCCAGGTGCGGCCCCAGCACCGTGACCCAGGTGTTCTCTTTGGCGGCGACTTGACGGGTAAAGCGCTGCAGTGCGTCACGGTCCTGCTGCTGCCAAATGTCTTCGGCTTGCTGGGCATACTCGGCCAGGTAATCGCGCTCTTCAGGCGTCAGAAAGTAGGTCTGGCGTTCAGTCGACAGGCCCCAGATCCAGATGATCCAGGTCAGCAGCAAACAAAAACTGACTTGTATCAGCGCCAGCTTCCACAGCAAGGGGTGACGGCGCATCAGTGTTTTTCCGTGTCGACCAGAATATAGCCCTGGCCGCGTATCGACTGGATCTGAATATGCTGCGCGCCGATCGCCGCCAGCTTGCGCCGGACATTGCACACGTGCACATCGAGGCCACGGTCCAGTCGCGTGTAGATACGGTGCAACACCTGCTGATATAAAAACGCCTTGCTCAAGGGTTCGCCGCCGTGTTCATGCAGGGTGAGCAGCAGGCGAAACTCAGAACCGGTAAGCCCGGCCAGTTCGCCGTTGTGCAGCACATCCTGGGCGCTCTCATCAAAGATCATTGAGCCGTACTCACGCTCAACCGCAGGTGGCTTGAACATGGCCATGCGCCGCAGCAGCGCATCCGTGCGCGCGTCGAGTTCGGCCAGGCTAAAGGGTTTGGGCAAGTAATCATCGGCACCACGGGTAAAGCCGGTGATGCGGTCCTGTTCATTGCCCAGGGCCGACATCAGCATCACCGGCACATTTTGCTGGCTGCGCAGGGCTTCGAGCAGTGACAAGCCGTCGATGCCCGGCAACATGATATCCAGCAGCACCAGATCAAAAGAGCGTTGTTGCAGGGCGTTGAGGCCCTGAATGCCATCCGGGCAACTGGTGACGGCAAAGCCGCGCTGCAACAGATGACGTTCGAGGTCGTGGCGAAGCCGGAAATCGTCTTCGACCAGCAGCAGGTGGGTGGGGCTAGGCATAGGAGAAAGGTATCAATGAGAATATTTCACATTCGCGAATATCCCACTAATACCGATGCTGCGCAATTGCTATGACGGACAGGATGACCGTTGTCATCTGTCTAGCCCGGTGGATGCACAGCGGATCTGATCAACTACAGGTCGGATTCGCACAAAAAGGGCGGTCTTGCTTCTGTTCGAATGATCCTCAACGGCCGGCCCCGCAGGCGGCTTTCAAGTGCGATCAACGACAAGGGTACCTGACATGCAAATGCCTAAAACCATCCAGATCAAGAACGGCGAAAAAGTCACCCCAACGTTCTCGGCCCAGGAGTACGCCCATCGCCAGGCCAAGCTGCGTGCCTACATGGCGCAGAACAATATCGATGCCGCGGTGTTTACCTCGTACCACAACCTCAACTATTACAGTGATTTCCTGTACTGCTCGTTTGGCCGTAACTACGCACTGGTTGTCACGCAGGACCGCGTGGTGACCATCAGCGCCAACATCGATGGCGGCCAGCCCTGGCGCCGGACCATGGGCACTGACAACATCGTTTACACCGACTGGCAGCGCGACAACTACTTTGTCGCCATCCAGCAAGCGTTGCCCAAGGCCGGGCGCATCGGGATCGAATTCGATCACATGAATTTGCTCAATCGCGACAAGCTCGCCAGCCGTTACCCGCAAGCGGAGTTTGTCGACATCGCCGCACCCTGCATGCGCCTGCGCATGATCAAATCGGCCGAAGAACACGCGATTATTCGCCATGGCGCGCGTATCGCCGATATCGGCGGGGCGGCGGTTGTCGAGGCCTTGGCTGATCAGGTGCCGGAATACGAAGTGGCGCTGCATGCGACCCAGGCCATGGTCCGGGAAATTGCCCGCACCTTCCCGGACTCTGAATTGATGGACAGCTGGACCTGGTTTCAGTCCGGCATCAACACCGATGGCGCACACAACCCGGTGACCACCCGCAAGGTCAACAAAGGCGACATTCTAAGCCTTAACTGCTTCCCGATGATTGCCGGTTACTACACCGCCCTGGAGCGTACGTTGTTCCTGGATCATTGCTCTGACGCACACCTGCGCCTGTGGGAAGTGAACGTCAAGGTGCACGAGGCCGGGCTAAAGCTGATCAAGCCGGGCATGCGCTGCTCGGACATTGCCCGGCAGTTGAATGAGATCTTTCTGGAACACGATTTGCTGCAATATCGCACCTTTGGTTACGGCCATTCGTTTGGCACCTTGAGCCATTACTACGGGCGTGAAGCTGGGCTGGAGCTGCGTGAAGACATCGACACGGTGCTGGAGCCAGGCATGGTGGTCTCGATCGAGCCGATGATCATGATTCCCGAAGGCCGCCCCGGTGCCGGCGGTTATCGCGAACACGACATTTTGATCGTGAACGAACAGGGCGGTGAAAACATCACCCATTTCCCGTATGGCCCGCAGCACAACATCATCAAGAAATAAAACACTTGTATCCGCTGCCGCAGGCTGCGCAACCCATCGCAGCCTGCGGCAGCGACTACAAAGGCCTTCTCAACGCATGCGCGCCTTAGACGCGCAGTGTTTCTGACCCATTACCCCTGCCAACAAGAACACAATGAGGGTATTTGTCATGTCCACCGTCTCGTCCACGCTTTCCCTGACCGCCGAACAACAGCTCGAACTCAGCAGTGAACGCAAGGCCTTGCGCCGCGCCGCCACCGCCAGTTTTCTGGGCAATTTTGTCGAGTGGTTTGATTACGCCGCTTATGGCTATCTGGCGACCATCATCGCCTTGACGTTTTTCCCGCAGACCGATGCGGCAACCGGTCTGCTGGCAACCTTCGCGGTGTTTGCGCTGTCGTTTATCGTGCGTCCCATCGGCGGGCTGGTATGGGGCCATTTTGGCGACAAATACGGGCGTCGCAGCGCCTTGGCCTGGTCGATTCTGATCATGACTGTCTCGACCTTCTGTATTGGTTTGTTGCCGGGTTACAACCACATCGGTCTGTGGGCTCCGGCGCTGCTGTTGTTGATTCGGCTGGTGCAGGGTTTTTCGGCCTCCGGTGAGTACGCGGGGGCTTCGGCGTTTTTGGCCGAGTACGCCCCTCAGGGCAAACGCGGCTTTTACACCAGCATTGTCCCGGCGAGCACCGCCGCCGGGCTGTTGTTCGGTGCGGTATTTGTCGCGGGTCTGCATGCGCTCATGACCGTCGAAAACCTCCATGACTGGGGCTGGCGCTTACCGTTCTTGCTGGCCGCGCCGTTTGGTCTGGTCGGGCGTTATATCCGCGTCAGCTTGCAGGATTCCCCCAAGTTCCTGGAGATGGAAAAACGCCTGGAGGCCAAGGAATGCGCGACCCACGCGCCGATTCGCGAGTTGCTCACGGTGCATCGCCGTGCGGTGGTCATCGGCATCGGCGTGACGTGCTTGAATGCCGTGGCGTTTTACCTGCTGCTCAGTTACATGCCGACGTACCTGTCGACAGAAATGGGCATGAGTGAAAGCGATTCATTTATCGCTTCTACCGTGTCTTTGGCGACCTACATCGGCTTGATCTTTTTGATGGGCAAAATGTCCGATCGGTTTGGTCGCAAGACCATGCTGGTGGCGGCATCGGTACTGTTTTTGCTGCTGACGTTTCCGCTGTTCGGAATGCTCGGCAACCCGTCGCTGGTGGTGATTTTGATGATTCAGATTGCTTTCGGGGCGATTCTGGCGATGAACGACGGCACCTTGCCGTGTTTCCTGGCCGAGATTTTCCCGACGCGGGTGCGCTTCAGCGGCTTCGCTTTCAGCTTTAACATCGCCAATGCCGTGTTTGGCGGCACCGCGCCGTTTATCGCGACCTGGTTGATCCAGCTGACGGGCAACAAAATGGCCCCGGCCTGGTACTTGTTGGCGGCAGCCGCCGTGGCCTTGATCGCAATGCTCGCCAGCCGCGAGACCGCGTACAAGGCACTGCAGGATTAACAAAAACCGCGCGGGTATCTGTAGGAGCGAGCTTGCCTCGCGATCTTTTAAACAGTCAAAAGATCGCGATACAAGCTCGCTTCTACGTCTGCGGGATCAATGCAACGCCACTTGCTTACGCTCGCCAACCGGCGAGACGCCGAACAGGCGGCTGTAGCATTTGGAGAAATGCGCCGCCGAGACAAAGCCGCAGGCGAGGGCGATGTCGCGTACTTGCGACTCGCTGCGCAGCAACAAAGTACGGGCACGGGCAAGACGCAGTTCCAGGTAGTACTGGCTTGGCGTGCGTTGCAGGTGTTTGTTGAACAGGCGCTCCAGCTGGCGAACCGACACGTCATTGAATCGGGCCAGGTCTTCAAGGCTGACCGGTTCTTCCAGGTTGGCTTCCATAATCGCCACCACCTGGCTGAGTTTGGGCTGCGAAGTCCCCAGCTTTTGCCGCAAAGGCACCCGCTGTTGCTCTTGTGCGCCACGGGCCCGATCGCACAACAGCAGCTCAGCGGCGTGGGCGGCGATCTCCCGGCCACCCGGTTCACGGGCGATCAATTGCAAGGTCATGTCCATGGACGCGACGCCGCCGGAGCAGGTGAAGCGATCGCGGTCCATCTCGAACAACTGGTTGGAAATGATGATCCCGGGGAAGTGGTCCTTGAGGGTTTCAATGTCTTCCCAATGGATGGTGCAGCGATAGCCCTTGAGCAAGCCCGCACGGGCGAGCCAGTAACTGCCGGTACAAATGCCCCCCAAGGTGACTTTTTCGTGGGCCAGCTTGCGCAACCAGTTAAGCAAGGGGCGACTGCTGAGGTGAGACACAATCGGGTTTGAGCCCACCACCAGCAATATGTCCAGTTTTGGTGCATCGCCAATGGCGTAGTCGGGCAGGATGCGCATGCCGTTGCTGGCGGTCACCGGGTCCAGGTTGGGGGCGATGATCACCGAGCGGAACAACTCCCGCCGCGCCGCCATATTGGCCATGCGCAGGGTCTCAATCGCCGAGGCAAAACCGATAGTGGTGAAGTTCGGTATCACTAAAAAACCCACGGTTTTAGCCGTGGGCACATTAATCGACGAGTCTGTAACAGGTGCTGGCATTCCAAGGTTCCTTCTTACGCTCCAGGACGCGTCTAGCGTCGGGGTTTTCGCAGTTCGTTGCATTGCCCATTGCGCAACGTGTGATGCGCTGGAACCTAGCCAAGCATTTGTTATGCCAGCGGTTAAGCGTGGCTTGCGGCGTGTGGTGTGATCCGGGTCAAGCGATGTCATTTTGTTATCAGGTACAACCACCCATGAGGAGTTCATAAAAATAATGGTCCGCACCGAGGGGTCCACCCCAGGTCGGCGCCTTAAAGGAATAACGCCATGGTTTTAACCTTCCCGCGTCTGGCCATAGCCGGTCTGACGCTGATGAGTACCTTTGCAGCCTGCGCCAATGAGCCGACTCCGGCAGTTGGCAGCGCCTCCGAACCCACGCAGACCGAGCGCGGCCAGTATGTTGCCCAACTGGGTGACTGCATCGCTTGTCACACCGCAAAAGGCGCGGCGCCCATGTCTGGCGGCCAGGCGCTGAAAACCCCGATGGGGACTATTTACTCGACCAACATCACCCCTGACCGTGACACCGGTATTGGCAACTACAGCTTTGAACAGTTTGATGAGGTGATGCGCAAAGGCGTGACCCCGAGCGGGCAACACCTGTACCCGGCCATGCCGTATCCGTCTTACGCGAACATGAGCGAAGGCGATATGCAGGACTTGTATGCCTACCTGATGCAGGGCGTAACCCCGGTCAAAAACGCCAACCTGGAATCTGCAATGAGCTTCCCGTTCAATCAGCGCTGGGGCCTGGCGTTGTGGAACATGATGTTCCTCGATACCCGGCCGTTTGTGCCTGACCCGGCCAGGACTGACGTGATCAACCGTGGCGCCTATTTGGTGCAAGGGCTTGGGCACTGCGGCTCATGCCATACGCCACGCGGTCTGGCTTTCCAGGAAAAAGCCATGAGCGATGTCGGCAGCAGTGGCATGCACTACCTGGCCGGCGAGACGGTCGAAGAGTGGCAAGCATTGAGCCTGCGTAACCTGTGGACCGTGGAAGACACCGTGCAATTGCTCAAGACCGGGCAAAACCGCTTTGCCACAGTCGCGGGCAACATGGTCGATGTGATTCACCACAGCACCCAGCATTTCACCGATGCCGACCTGACGGCCATTGCCAGCTATTTGAAATCGTTGCCAGCAGGCAAGGACGAGTTGCCGATGCTCGCAGTGGCCAACGCCCCGGCCCTTGCCCCTGATACCTTGTTCAGCACCCGTGGCGGGTTGGGTTATACGCAGTTCTGCGCCGACTGCCACCGCCCGGACGGCGGCGGGGTCAAAGGTATCTTCCCGCCCTTGAATGGCAACCCGAGCATCCTTTCGCCTAACCCGACCTCGCTGTTGCATATCACCCTGACCGGCTGGCAAACCGCGCAAACGGCGGATCATCCGCGGGTCTACACCATGCCCGGCTTTGCCAGACTGAGCGATGCCGAAATCGCTGAAATCCTGAGCTTTGTGCGCAGCAGTTGGGGCAATGACGCCGCAGCCATCAAGCCTGCGCAAGTGGCCAAGATGCGCAAGCAACTGGATCCGCAGACCACAGATTCCAGCGCCTTTGAAACCCCGCGCCTGGCCAATCTGTTGAGCGCATCCAACGCCGATCAAGTGGTGCGCGGCATGCGTCTTCACCTGCAAACCAAGGCTTTGCTCCCGGACAACGTCGGCAATGCGCTCAATTGCACCAGTTGCCACTTGAATGCGGGCACTGTGGCGGATGGTTCGCCGTTTGTGGGCGTGTCCGCGTTCTTTCCGGGTTATGCGCCGCGTGCTGGCAAGGAAATCACCCTGGAGGAGCGGATCAACGGCTGTTTCCGCCGCTCGATGGACGGCAAGCCGCTGCCGGTCGCGTCCCCTGACATGCAGGCCATGGTGGCGTATTTCGACTGGATGAAAATGAACACCGCCCCCGGCGATAAAGTGGCGGGCCGTGGGGTCGGCAAGATCGACCCGGGCATCAAGCCTAATGTCGACAACGGCAAAGTTGTGTATGCGCAGCAATGCGCAGTGTGCCACGGTGATGATGGCCAAGGCCTCAAGCACGCCGATGGCAGCTATGTGTACCCGCCGTTGTGGGGCGATGATTCGTTCAATATTGGCGCGGGCATGGCGCGCACCTACACGGCGGCGGCGTTCGTCAAGCGCAACATGCCGATCGGCTTTCACGAGAAATTCCCGTTGGGGCAGGGCGGCTTGTCAGATCAGGACGCTGTGGACGTGGCCGAGTACTTCTCGCACAAACCCCGGCCAGACTTCGTCGACAAGGCCAAGGACTGGCCAAAGGGCGGTAAACCGGTGGATGCGCGCTACTGAGTAAACCCGTGTAGGAGCGAGCTTGACTCGCGATCTTTTAAAAGATCAAAAGATCGCGAGGCAAGCTCGCTCCTACAGGGTATTCGCCAGTGCGTGATGTCAAACGTGCGGGGTGGTGTGGGGTTTTTCCTGTGGGCTGGCGTATTGCGGCTTGAGCACGCCGTGGTTGTCCAGCAACCAGGCGTCCATCACTTTACGCACCACCGGGCCGGCAACACGGCCACCGGCTTCACCGTTTTCGATCATCACCGAGATCACGATTTGCGGGTCTTCTGCCGGGGCAAAACCAACAAACAAGGCGTTGTCACGGTTGCGCTCGGCGGTTTTCAGACGGTCGTAACGCTCACCTTGCTTGATCGCCACCACTTGCGCCGTACCACTTTTACCGGCAATCCGGTATTGCACGCCTTGTGCCGCCGCCCGTGCGATGCCGCGCGGGTCATGCATCACCAACTGCATCGCGTGGTTGACCTGTTCCCACTCCTTGGGGTCGTGCAGCACGATGTTAGGCATCGGGTTTTCATCGACCGGCGGGGTGCTGTCGATGGTCTTGGCCAAGTGCGGACGGTTCCACACGCCTTTGTTGGCAATCAACGCGGTGGCTTGTGCCAGTTGCAGCGGCGTGACCTGCATGTAGCCCTGACCAATGCCCAGAATCACCGTTTCACCGGGGAACCAGGCCTGGCGGCGCGTGCTGCGCTTCCATTCGCGGGACGGCATCAAGCCCGACGACTCTTCAAACATGTCCATCGAGACTTTCTGCCCCAGGCCGAACATCGACATGTAGTCGTGCATGCGGTCAATGCCCAGCTTGGACGCCAGATCATAGAAGTAGGTGTCGTTGGAACGCATGATCGCCGCATTCAAGTCGACCCAGCCGTCGCCGCTGTGGTTCCAGTTGCGGTATTTGTGGTCAACATTGGGCAACTGGAAATAGCCGGGGTCGAAGACCCGAGTCGAGGCAGAAATCACACCGCTGTCCAGGCCGGCAATCGCCACTTCAGGCTTGATCGTCGAGCCCGGTGCATACAGGCCGCGCAAGGCCCGGTTGAACAGGGGTTTGTCGACCGAGTCACGCAGGGCCGAGTAATCCTTGGAACTGATGCCAGTCACAAACAGATTGGGGTCGAAGCTGGGCTTGCTGACCATCGCCAGCACTTCACCGGTTTTCGGGTCGATGGCGATGATGGAGCCGCGACGGTCGCCCAAGGCTTCTTCGGCGGCTTCTTGCAGGTGGATATCCAGGCTCAGGACAATGTTCTTGCCCGCGACTGCGTCGTGGTGGCGCAGCACGCGCATCACCCGGCCCTGGGCATTGGTCTCGACTTCTTCAAAACCCACCTGGCCGTGCAGTTCGTGCTCGTAAAAGCGCTCGATGCCGGTCTTGCCAATCGACTGAGTGCCACGATACTCGGTGGGGTCCAGTTGCTTGGCTTCTTTCTCGTTGATGCGCCCGACATAGCCCACCGAATGGGCAAAGTGATCGCCCTGCGGGTAATGGCGTACGAACTGGGCTTCGACATCAATGCCCGGCAAACGGTACTGGTTGACCGCCAGCAGGGCGATTTGCTCTTCGGTCAACTCGTACAGCAGGGTCGAGGGATCAAACGGATGCCGGGCCTGCTTCATGGCCTTGGTGAATACCGCGCGGTCTTCTTCCGGCAAGTGCAGGATGCTCATCACGTTGTCCAGCACCTTGGCGGTGTCGCCAGCGCGTTCGCGGGTGATGGTCATGTTGAAGCTGGGCTGGTTATCCGCCAGCAGCACGCCGTTGCGGTCATAGATCAGGCCGCGTTCCGGCGGGATGGGCAGCACGTGGACCCGGTTGTTTTCAGACACGGTGGAGTTGTAGTCGAACTCGGTGACTTGCAGAAAATACAGGCGGCCGATCAGCGTGCAACTGATCGCCAGGACCAACAGGGCGCACGCAATCAGTCTTTTATTGACCAGCCGTTTCTCGGTGTCGTGATCTTTAAGAGGGATCGGCTCGGGCATGTTCCGGGTGTCTCATGTCAGTAAACAAAAGTGCAGCAGCCCGCAGGACGATAACGGGCAACAAAAGTCGGCGCACACCTTACCAAGAAGCTCGGGTTGAAGTCGGTTTATTGGTCGGTTGTTCAACCAAAGCCGACAGTCTGCTGTGGCTGCGGGCTGCTGTAAACTCGCTTCCTTTTAGGGGAACGATGGCGATGTTGCCTTTGATTGACTGGCGCCCGCGCGCAGTGTTGCAGAGCTTACACCTGGATTGGCTGCAACAGGCCGGTGTCGAGGTGGCCGTCTTGCGTCTGGACCAGATCGACCCACTGATCAGTGGCAACAAGTGGTTCAAGCTCACCGAGCACCTGACAGCCGCACACGCCGCAGGCGCACGGGGTTTGATCAGCCTGGGCGGTGTTCATTCGAACCATTTGCATGCGCTTGCGGCGGCGGGCAAGCGCTTTGATTTTGCGACAGTCGGTCTGTTGCGCGGCCATCCGCAGCAGACCCCGACCACGCTGGACCTTGAACGCTATGGCATGCAACTGCATTGGCTGGGCTTTGCCGGTTATCGGGCGCGGCATGCACCGGGCTTTTGGGCGCCCTGGCAGGCGCAATACCCGGGATTGCAGCCGGTGCCAGAAGGTGGCGGTGGGCTGCCGGGTGCGCGGGGCTGCATAACCCTGGTGCATCAGGTGCGTGAGCAACTGGCGGCGCTGGGTTGGGATGACTACGACGCCTGGTGGTTGGCTGCCGGTACGGGTACCACCCTGGCCGGCCTGGTGTTGGGTGAGGCGGGGCAGCACAAGGTGTACGGCGCCTTGGCGGTGCCGGACGATCATGGTGTCGCGCCGCAAATCGAAGCAATTTTGCAAGCGGCGGGGCATGTGGGGCGCAACTTTGAACTGACCGACGCCAGTCGCGGCGGTTTTGCCAAGGTAGATGAAGATTTGCTGGCGTTTATCCAGGCCAGCGAAGCAGCCAGTGGTTTGCCGCTGGAGCCTCTTTACACCGGCAAAGCCTTGATGGCGCTCAAAGCGGCGGTTGAGCTGGGGCGCATCGGTCGTGGTCAGCGAGTGGTATTTGTGCACACCGGCGGCTTGCAAGGCCGCCGGGGATTTGCCTTCGCTTCGTAAACACCACCCCCGCAGGAGCGAGCTTGCCTCGCGATCTTTTGATCTTTAAGACAGCTCACCCCTAAGGCGTGAAAATCAGCGTTCAGGCAGCATGCGCAGCAGGGTGTTGTCTTTGATCAGATAGTGATGGCCGAGCCCGGCGAGGGCGTGCAGGCCGATCAGCCAGTAACCGATGGTTGCGCCCAGTTCGTGCCAGCCTTTTATTTGCTTGGCGAGGTCTACGTTTTTCGCGGTCAGGGGCGGGATGTCGAGGCCATAGAAGAACACCGGCTTGTCGTTATGGCTGAGGATCAAATAACCCAGCACCGGCATGGCGATCATGAACAGGTACAGCGCCCAGTGCATCAACGTGGCCAGCGCGGTTTGCCAAGCCGGGGGCGTGGGGATGATTTTTGGCGCGACGCCCAGGGTTCGCGCCAGCAGCCGCAGCCAGACCAGTGCAAAAACCGTCAGGCCGAGCATAAAGTGGGCGTCCTTCATCATGTTGCGACCGTCGCTGTCTTTCGGGAAGATTCCGCGAAATTCAATCGAGGCGTAAATCAATACAAACAGCAGCACCATCAGCCAGTGCAGGGCGATGGAGACACGACTGTAGCGCTCAGCGGTGCTTTTCCAGGACATGGGGTTTCCTCACGGTTCAGGTTTGGCCTCCGTTCTTGTTCGACGGAGTGCTCACACTGTAATACGCCTGCGAGGGAAAAAGCTGAGGTGGGTCAGTTTTCAGGGTTGCCGGGCACGTTGGGCCACAGGTCAGCCACTAAAAACAGACGCTCGGCTTCTTCCCAGTCGCCGCTGCCGTTCTCAACCAGGCGCACCATTAGCTGTGCCGGCGCCTGCGTGTGCAGTTCGGCCAGCCACACGTCGAGTTGTTGTTTGCTCCATAACCCTTCTGGCGTTGCGTGCGCCGGGGCCAGCCAGGCGTGGCGGGGCAGGGGTTGCCAGCAACCTTCAGCGCTCTGGTGGATAAAGGCGGGCCAATCACGTTGATGCAGCCAGCGCCCGCGTAAATGCAGCGGGTGTGCGCCTGCTGGCGGCAGCGCATGTCCCGGCCACGGGTACAGCAGGTAGCCGCCCAGCCACAGGCTGGCAGTGAAGGTCTGAATATCCAGCCCGGCCAGGATCTCCCGGCTTTCAGGGCGGTTGGACATTGGCAGTTGGTGCTGGCTGAAGTGCTTGAGTTTGCGGTCCAGGCGGTCATTGCTGCCGGGGCCCAGCCAGTTGCCGGGGTCGCGGCCATCGGCCTGCTGCGGGCCAAGGTACAGCTTGATCGCCAGTTCCAGGTGGTGAACCCCGTCACGGTCGCGCAGCAACAGGTCCAGTTCACCCAAGGTGTGGCCACCCAAGCGGATCGGCAGGTTGGCCGCGAGCAGTTCTACCCCCGGCGCATGCTCGACGGCAAACTGCCAGAGCCGCTCGTAATAGCGCCCCAGTCGGCGCGTGGTGGCCAATGCCAACCACTGCTGCAGCGGCTCGCTGTGCTGGTCCAGCGTGCGCAACCAGTGTTCCAGTTGGTCCGGTGCTTGCACCCAGTCGCTGCCGGCCAGCGGGTGGCGCTGCGGCCACGGGGTTTGGCTGAGCATGGGCGGGGCGAGGATCACCCACGCCAAATCACGCACCTCAGGGTGACGTAATTGGCGGGGCAGGTTGAGCAAGTCGGGAAAGAGGATCATTGTGCGAGCATAGCTCCCGTAGCCTGAAAGGGTTTTGTCTATTGTCCTGTTTCGACCATAATCGCTGTTTTCGCACGCCTAAAACCTTGCAGGAGCCTCATGGAGCAATTTCGTAATATCGGCATTATTGGTCGTTTGGGCAGTTCTCAGGTGCTCGATACGGTTCGCCGACTGAAAAAATTCCTGCTTGAGCGGCACATGCACGTGATCCTCGAAGACACCATTGCCGAGGTATTG
The DNA here is from genome assembly GCF_009600325.1 of Pseudomonas sp. FSL R10-2189. Lineage (NCBI taxonomy): Bacteria > Pseudomonadati > Pseudomonadota > Gammaproteobacteria > Pseudomonadales > Pseudomonadaceae > Pseudomonas > Pseudomonas sp. FSL R10-2189. The sequence goes on along the minus strand of NZ_WIVZ01000003.1, from coordinate 85,605 downwards.
CCCGGGCACGGTTTGCAGACCTCCTCGCGCAAGATGCTCGGTGAAGTCTGTGACATGGTGATTGTGGTCGGTGGTGATGGCAGTTTGCTCGGCGCGGCCCGTGCACTGGCCCGCCACAATGTCCCGGTGCTGGGCATTAACCGCGGCAGCCTGGGCTTTTTGACCGATATCCGCCCGGATGAGCTGGAGGTCAAGGTCGCCGAAGTGCTCGATGGCCACTATAAGGTCGAAAACCGCTTTCTGTTGCAAGCCGAAGTTCGCCGCCACGGTGAAGCCATCGGTCAGGGCGATGCCTTGAATGACGTGGTGCTGCACCCCGGCAAGTCGACGCGGATGATCGAATTCGAAATGCACATCGACGGCCAGTTCGTCTGCAGCCAGAAGGCTGACGGTCTGATCGTCGCCACGCCAACCGGCTCTACCGCTTACGCCATGTCGGCAGGTGGCCCGATCATGCATCCCAAGCTGGATGCCATCGTGATCGTGCCGATGTACCCGCACACCCTGAGCAGCCGGCCGATTGTGGTCGATGGCAACAGCGAGCTGAAGATCGTCGTGGCCAAGGACATGCAGATCTACCCGCAAGTCTCGTGCGATGGTCAGAACCATTTCACCTGTGCGCCGGGCGATACCATCACCGTCAGCAAAAAGGCGCAAAAGCTGCGTCTGATCCACCCGTTGGACCACAACTACTATGAAGTGTGTCGGACCAAGCTTGGCTGGGGCAGCCGACTGGGCGGTAGGAGCGACTGATGCTCGATCCTGCGCGCAGTTACGATTTGATCGGTGACGTGCATGGCTGTGCTCATACCCTTGAGCACCTGCTGGAACGTCTGGGCTATCGCAAACTCGCCGGTATCTGGCGACACCCGCAACGGATAGCGGTGTTTCTCGGTGACATCATTGACCGCGGCCCGCGAATTCGCGAGTCGCTGCATATCGTTTACGACATGGTCCGCACCGGTCAGGCGCTGTGCCTGATGGGCAACCATGAATTCAACGCGCTGGGCTGGTGCACACCGGCCCCGCCAGGCAGTGGCAAAGAGTATGTGCGCGAACACAACGCGCGGCACACCCGGCTGATCCACGAAACCCTTGAGCAGTTCGCCCAGTACCCCGGCGAGTGGCACGACTTTGTGCAGTGGTTTTATGACATGCCGCTGTTTGTCGACGCCGGGCGTTTCCGGGTAGTGCACGCCTGTTGGGATGCAGATGTGATAAGCCCGCTGCGCGCCCAATACCCTGACGGCTGTATTGATCAGCCGTTTGTGCAGGCGGCCGCGTACGCAGACAGTTTTGCTCATCTGGCTTTCAACCGGCTGCTGCGCGGCACTGACATGCGCTTGCCGGATGGCCTGACGCTGACGGGTGGTGACGGCCTGACGCGGGCGTTCTTCCGGACCAAGTTCTGGGAAGACGACCCCAAGACCTACGGCGATATTGTCTTTCAACCCGACGCATTGCCTGAACGCGTGGCGCAAAAGCCGTTGTCTTCGACAGAAAAAGGCACCTTGCTGCGCTATCCCGTCGATGAGCCGATGTTGTTTGTCGGCCACTATTGGCGCAGCGGTGAGCCAGCGCCCATACGGCCAAACCTGGCCTGCCTGGACTACAGCGCGGTGCTTTACGGAAAATTAGTGGCCTACAGGCTTGATCAAGAAACCCGGCTCGATCCCGCCAAGTTTGTATGGGTGGATGTAGAGCGCCCGGAGGCTGTGCAATGAGTGTGGTGGAGGTTTTACGTTTACCTATTTCGGTCGACCTTGCGGGCTTTGTGGCGTTGCTCAAGCGCATGCAAGTGCCCCATCGGGTCAGCGAAGAGGCGGGCGAGCAAGTGTTGTGGGCGCCCTCCGAGATTGCTGGCGATGTGCGCAGACTGTATGAGCAATTCCCGCTGGGCGACCCTGATAACCAGATCCCGGTTGCCGAACGCCCGGCGGCGATGGGCCGCCCCGGCTTTGCCCAGCAATTGAAGGCCAGCCCGGCCACCGCTGTGATCTTGCTGATCTGCATCATCGTGGCGGTGATTACGCAACTGGGTGACAACCTGTCCACCTTGAGCGCATTGACCTTTGTCGGCTTCAATATTCATGGTCAGTACGTAGAATTCACGCCCTTGTCGCAAAGCCTTGCTTCCGGACAATGGTGGCGCTTGATCACCCCGATGTTTATCCACTTTGGCGTCCTGCACATTGCCATGAACGGCATGTGGTTCTGGGAACTCGGGCGCCGGGTTGAAATACGTCAGGGCAGCATCAATCTGGTGGGCTTGAGCTTGTTGTTCAGCCTGGTGTCCAACTTTGCCCAATACCTGTTTGGCGGGCCCAGCCTGTTCGGCGGGTTGTCGGGTGTGCTGTACGGCCTTTTAGGGCATGTGTGGATTTACCAGGTGATGGCGCCCAACCCGGTTTACCACCTGCCCAAAGGCGTGCTGGTGATGATGCTGGTGTGGTTGGCGTTGTGCCTGTCCGGGCTGGTGTCGATGATCGGCTTTGGCGAAATCGCCAACGCGGCCCACGTCGGCGGGTTGTTGATAGGTTGCCTCACCGGCTTGCTGGGCGGGCTTTGGGCCAGCCGCAAACAGGTTTAAGACCGTGTAGGAGCGAGCTTGCTCGCGATCTTTTGATCTTTAAAAGCTCGCTCCTGCAGGGGTTTAATTTCATGCAAATGTTCTCGAGCAGGAAAAGAACCATGTCCTCTTTCAATGAAATGATTAAAAACATCACCCCTGATATCTATCAGAGCCTGAAACTGGCGGTCGAAATCGGCAAGTGGGCCGATGGCAACAAGCTGACCGCCGAGCAGCGCGAGCTGTCGTTGCAGGCGATGATCGCTTGGGAAGTGCAGAACCTGCCTGAAGATGAGCGAACCGGCTACATGGGCCCGCAAGAATGCAGCTCCAAGTCGGCGCCCGTGCCAAACATCCTGTTCAAGTCGGATGCTATCCATTGATTGAGATTGGTCGCGGTGCAATCAGCAAAATGTCGGCAAGCCTGCAAGAGCCGACCGTTCAATATGCGTTTCGTTTGGGCGATACCGAGGTGCCGGTCAATCCGTTGATCGGGACTAAACTGCGTCTGGAGTTCCTGGGGGAGATCAATTGCACCCACTGTGGACGCAAAACCAAAAAAAGCTTCAGTCAGGGCTATTGCTACCCGTGCATGACTAAACTGGCGCAGTGCGATGTCTGCATCATGAGCCCGGAGCGCTGCCATTACGACGCAGGCACATGCCGTGAGCCGTCGTGGGGCGAGAAGTTCTGCATGACTGACCATGTGGTGTACCTGGCCAATTCGTCAGGCGTGAAAGTCGGCATTACCCGTGCCACGCAACTGCCGACCCGCTGGCTGGATCAGGGCGCGAGCCAGGCATTGCCGATCGTGCGTGTGGCCACGCGCCAGCAGTCGGGGTTTGTCGAGGACCTGCTGCGCACCCAAGTGGCCGACCGTACCAACTGGCGCGCACTGCTAAAGGGCGATGCTCAGCCGGTGGATCTGGCGGCGGTGCGAGATGAGCTGTTTGGCAGTTGCGCAGAAGGCCTGCAGATCTTGCAGGAACGTTTCGGGCTACAGGCGGTACAACCTTTGCATAGCGTCGAGCCCATCGAGATTCGCTACCCGGTCGAGCAATACCCGAGCAAGATCGTGAGCTTTAATCTGGACAAAGACCCTGTCGTTGAAGGCACGTTGATGGGGATCAAGGGTCAATACCTGATCTTCGACACCGGCGTTATCAATATTCGCAAATACACGGCCTACCAGTTGGCCGTGCATCAGTAAAAAGGATTGCAGCATGCGCACCGAACAACCGCAAATGATCTACCTGAAGGACTACCAGGCGCCCGAGTACCTGATTGACGAGACGCACCTGACCTTCGAGCTGTTCGAGGACCACACGCTGGTCCATGCGCAACTGGTGATGCGCCGCAATCCCGCCCGTGGCCAGGGCTTCCCGGCCCTGGCGCTGGACGGCCAGCAACTGGAGCTGCTGTCGGTCAAGCTTGACGATGTCGAGCTGACCGCAGCGGACTACGAGCTGACAGACAGCCACCTGACCCTGCATCCGACCACCGAGCAGTTTGTGGTCGACACCAGCGTCAAGATCCACCCCGAATCCAATACCGCGCTGGAAGGCTTGTACAAGTCCGGCACGATGTTCTGCACCCAGTGCGAGGCCGAAGGCTTTCGCAAGATCACCTATTACCTTGACCGCCCGGACGTGATGAGCACGTTCACCACTACCGTGGTCGCCGAACAGCATCGCTACCCGATCCTGCTGTCCAACGGTAACCCGCTGGCCAGCGGCCCCGATGAAGACGGCCGCCACTGGGCGACCTGGGAAGACCCGTTTAAAAAGCCGGCCTACCTGTTTGCCTTGGTCGCGGGCGACCTGTGGTGCGTTGAAGACACGTTCACCACCATGACTAATCGCACCGTGGCGCTGCGCATTTACGTCGAGCCCGAGAACATCGACAAATGCCAGCACGCCATGAACAGCCTGAAAAAGTCCATGCGCTGGGACGAAGAAGCCTATGGTCGTGAATACGATCTGGACATCTTCATGATCGTTGCGGTGAACGACTTCAACATGGGCGCCATGGAGAACAAAGGCCTCAATATTTTCAACTCCAGCGCCGTGCTGGCCCGTGCAGAGACGGCGACCGACGCTGCTCACCAGCGGGTTGAAGCGATTGTTGCCCACGAATACTTCCACAACTGGTCGGGCAACCGCGTGACCTGCCGTGACTGGTTCCAGTTGTCGCTCAAAGAAGGCTTCACGGTGTTCCGTGATTCCGAGTTCTCGGCCGACATGAACTCACGGGTTGTCAAGCGCATTCAGGACGTCGCGTTCCTGCGCACGCACCAGTTCGCCGAAGACGCAGGCCCGATGGCTCACGCCGTGCGCCCTGAGAGCTTTATCGAAATCTCCAACTTCTACACCCTGACCGTTTATGAAAAGGGCTCGGAAGTGGTGCGCATGCTGCAAACCTTGCTCGGCGCCGAGGGCTTTCGCAAGGGCAGCGACCTGTACTTTGAACGCCACGACGGCCAGGCCGTGACCTGCGACGACTTTATCAAGGCCATGGAGGACGCCAATGGCGCGGACCTCAGCCAATTCAAGCGCTGGTACAGCCAGGCGGGCACCCCGCGTCTGGCTGTCAGCGAGCATTACGACGCTGAGCAAAAAACCTACAGCCTGACTTTCGCCCAAAGCTGCCCGCAGACCCCGGACAAAGTTGAAAAGCTGCCGTTCGTGATCCCGGTCGAGCTGGGACTGTTGAATGCCCAGGGTGCCGAGTTGCCGCTGCAACTGGCCGGCGAATCGGCGGCGGTCGGCACCAGCCGTGTTCTGTCGGTGACCGAAGCAGAACAGACGTTCACCTTTGTCGGTATCAATGAAAAACCGCTGCCGTCCTTGCTGCGCGGTTTCTCGGCGCCGGTGAAGTTGCAGTTTGCCTACAGCAGTGACCAACTGGTGTTCCTGATGCAACACGACACCGACGGTTTCAACCGTTGGGATGCGGGTCAGCAGTTGTCGGTGCAAGTCTTGCAGACGCTGATTGGTCAGTATCAACGTGGCGAAACCCTGGTCATGGACCCGCGCCTGGTCGAAGCCCTGCGCAGCGTGCTGACCAACCCGCAACTGGATCAGGCGATGGTGGCCGAGATGCTGTCGTTGCCGGGTGAAGCCTACTTGACCGAAATCAGCGAAGTGGCCGATGTCGATGCCATTCACGCGGCGCGCGAGTTTGCGCGCAAGCAATTGGCCGACAGCCTGTTTGACGAGTTGTGGGCGCGTTACCAGGCCAACCGTGAAGTGTCTAAAGTCACGCCCTATGTGGCCGAAGATGAGCATTTCGCCCGCCGCAGCCTGCAAAACATTGCGCTGTCGTACCTGAGCCTGAGTGGCAAACCTGAAGTTGTGGCGGCAACGCTGGAACAGTTCGAAAACAGCGACAACATGACCGAGCGCCTGAACGCGCTGGCGATACTGGTCAATTCGCCGTTCGAGGCTGAAAAAGCCCTGGCCCTGGCCAGTTTTGCCGAGCACTTCAAGGACAATCCGCTGGTCATGGACCAGTGGTTCAGCGTGCAGGCGGCCAGCCCGCTGCCGGGTGCTTTGCAGCGTGTTCAGCAACTGATGGAGCACCCTGCGTTCACCATCAAAAACCCGAACAAGGTCCGGGCCTTGATCGGTGCTTTTGCCGGGCAGAACCTGATCAACTTCCACGCCGCCGATGGCTCGGGCTACCGCTTCCTGGCAGATCTGGTTATCCAGCTCAATGCGCTTAACCCACAAATCGCCTCGCGGCAGTTGGCCCCGCTGACCCGCTGGCGCAAATACGACAGTGCCCGTCAGGCGCTGATGAAGGCAGAGCTTGAGCGCATTCGCAGCTCTGGCGAGTTGTCCAGTGACGTATTTGAAGTGGTCAGTAAAAGCCTCGCGTAAACGCGGTGGCTGAAAAGGCGCTGGCCGGTAATTCGGTCAGCGCCTTTTTTGTGTGCATTGAACACCGGTAGTCGCTGAACAGCGGAGCCGAGTTGAGAGGCAGCCAGCAACGTTTTACTGCGTCAAGCGTCACTGCGGCGCCTCATTGCTGTTAGCGACGTCAGGGCTGTCGGTAACGGAATACCGCAGTTTTGCTTGCTACTTATTTTTAGATACCTGCGCAAGGTTGACGCAATGGCGCCGACCAACTCCTTCTATGTGCAGGTACTCCGCTATGACTGTTCCGGTCGCCCCCCCGTTATCCATCAGTCGCACTGAACTGCTTAAAGTTAGCCTTATGCATCAGTTCGATGGTCGCCCAACCTTGAGCGCGGTCATTGCTAATGCGCTGGAAAAGGCCCTTAAGCAGCACTTTGCAGGCTGGGTTTTAAAAATCCACGTACTGCAGCTGCAGATCGTCTGGGCCGTCGACGCCAATGACAAGCCTTTGCCTGCGCTGCGCTGCGTACCGTTGCTGGACGCCATGCTTGAGCACATCGCAGTCGGCACGCCTCTGAATTACAGCTACTACGAGCCAACACAATGCTATCTGGTGCAACTGTCCGAAGGTGAAGTGCTGAATGCCCAGACCCCTTCATTCCTTGATATACCCACTGTTGAACGGGCTATGCGCCATGTGTTGCAGCACTGGATCTGGTCATTTCAGCAGGCTTTGGTGGATTTCTGGAACGAGCCTGTGCCCGGCTATCAGAGCCGCACCTTATGGCTGGGGCAATGGTTGAGTGACACCTTGTTGGCGGCCGCTAATACCTCAAGCAGTTTGAGTGATGAGCAGATTCAGGTGGTGAGGGGCATCGTCAGAACCCCATTGTTAAGTGATCGGCTTCAGCAACTGCGATATCGGGAGCAGCCCAAGGTTTACTTTGCCCAAGTGGTAGTGAGCGGGGAGGGCCCTACGATCAACCTGCTGCTGCCTGATCTGCTGATTGTGCATGGCGTTAATGGGCAGGAGCAACTGTTGCAGTGTCGGCCTGGTGGGCACATCGAGTCCTATGCCTCGCTCGGAGCGTATGAGAGTGTGCTAGGCCGGACACTGCCGCGCCGTTATCCGGCCAAGTCCCTGACCTGCAAACGTTACGAACCCGCAGGTCACTGCTTGCAGGTGCAGGCGATGATCGTCTTCAACAACCAACTCGAGCGCATAGCCTCGCTGGTGGGCGGGGCAACCTCCGGCGTGCGTACGCTGGTTCAACTGGAACAGCACTTAAGGAACATCACCGACCCCGGAGCCCTCGTTGAAAACGATGAGCTGCCGGCATCCGAGTCGCTGGCTCGCGTGTATAACGCCTTACCGGCGTGGTTACGCACCGCGTCTGTGCAGGATCGCTTAGCCTACCGCTCGCACCTCACCGACCTTGCGGACATCAGCCGCAAGGCCCGAGGCCGGGTTTTCAACGAAGGCATTGCCGATCTTCACACTTGGGCCAGGCAACGGTTACAGCAACAGATGCGTCAGGACCAGCCGCTGGCTCCGGGCTATGACCCGGATGACCTTATGCTCGATTTTGCGGTGCCCTTCGGGCCGTTTGGTACGGCCGGTCAGGTACACACCGTCACGTTTACGCTGACCGAACTGGCCCTGCAAAACCTGGTGGCCTGGCCGGGTGGCCACATGACACTGCGGCATAAACGCAACCAACTGATTCAAGACTGGTGGCTCACCCCTGCCTACATCAGGCAGCTCATTACGCGAGTGAATATCGGTGAGGCCTACCCGGGTTTGATCCGTCGACTGCTGCTGGACGACGCACCCGAAGCCCTGCGTCGCGAAGGCTTGTACGTTGAGCAGTTGCGGGTGTCTTTGCCTTTGCTGGCGCTGGAAATGAAGCTGCAGGGGCAGGGGGGCATGACTGACTGGGGCTACCGGTGCGTGGCAGCCTTGATGCAGCCCCATGCCGAGGCCCGCGTGCTGGAGGGGCAAGCGGTGAACATTTGCCCGTTGGGCCTGGTGAAACACCTCCGCGCTGTGCCTGATTTTGTCAGCAACATTTACGTGATAGGCATCGGCAACCCGTTGAACGGGCGGTGCGTGCTGTACCGACCATTGTTCAAGGAGGCGTTGATTGAGTATGCCTCGGTGCAAGACATGCTGGACGCGTTCACGACCTCAGGTGCCTTGCGCGACAGCGTGCTGGACTGGTTGCCGGATGCGGCACGATCCAGCTATGCCGACAGTGCCTTGCGCCTTGCTCGGAGGCCTGCACAGGCACAGTTCTTTTCTCAGCCGCTGAGCAGTCACTACAAGCATGACCTGTTTATGAATACCGCCCGCGCGCTGGTGATGCTGGCTGACCGGCAAACCGTCTCGAATGCTGAAAGCCGTTGGGCGAGCCTTAAGGCGGGAGGCTGGTTGTTGCTGAACAGTGTGCTGGGGTCGCCGTGGATCAAAGGTCCGCTGGCGTTGCTGGGCTGGGTGTATTTGACCTTCACGGCAGTCCGACAGGATATTCATATGCTGCAAAGCGATGACGAACGTGCCCGGACACCTGCGATCATCGACCTGCTGTTCAATATTGCTCTGGTGCTGCTGCATGGGGTGCCACGCTCGCCGGTAGTCGGTGTGGCGAATGAAGAGCCTGAACCTTGGCTGGCCTCTGCCCTTGATGCCCCGATGATCGAAAAGCCCCTGGCACCTGTCGAGGTCAAGACCGGCCCGGTGTATTTTTCGGATGTGCCGGTGGGCAATAACTTCAGCGCCCTGGATTTCACGTGGTTCAACAATCCGAGAATCGACTTCACACCCGCACAACTGACTTGGCTGGATCGCAATCGGGGGCCGGAAATCGGAACGGTCGAGCCTGTTGCACACGGTGAACGCAAGGGCTTGTATGTGGTGAACAAAGCCTGGTGTGCGGTGGTGCGGGGTTTCAGTTACCAAGTGTCCCTGGAGGACGAGGGCGTTGTCACCGTTAACCCGGGCAACCCTCTGGACCCAGGGCCCTGGTTGCGCAGTGACGGGGCAGGCAAGTGGGATTTTGACAGCGGCATGCGCTTGCGCGGTGGCGGTCCCAGTCGTCGGAGGGCGCTGAATGAGCGACTGGCGCAACGCAATCGTCAGGTGGATGAACTGACGCGAAGGCTTGAAGGGTTTGTGGCGGGGGAAAAAACCACCAATGACAGGATCACTGAAGAACTGGGAAGAGCCCTGGAAGCCACGGAGGGTGAGAACAGCCACCAGTTCACTCACATGGAAAAGAACCTGCGAATCAGGTATTTACGCACCGTGCTGGACCACGCCAAGGCCGACCTTGTGATGGGGCTAGAAAGCATTCAGGCCCGTCATGCGTTAAAGCCGGACCCACAGGACCATCACATCCTGGGTGGCTTTTACCGATCACTGTGCATGGTGTCGACCAATGTGCTGTTTGTCCAAAATGTTCTGGGGGGGCTGTTGAGGCAGTTGCATCCGACGTTCAATACCCATGAGGCCCTTACGCTGGACGCCGCCGGTACAGCTCAGTTTATTGAGTTCAAACGTGACTTTCTTAAAATCCAGACCCAACAGGTCGAAGAGTTTCAGACCCTTAAACACTACCTTCAAGCGCTCAGGGATGTGCCCCGTGTGGGCGATAAAATGGCCCGCGAACAGATGATCGGGCAGTTCTTCACGGACGCCTCCGGCATGGACCGCGAGGGCACGGAAATGGACTTTCAAAACCAGGTACTAAGAACCCTGTGTGACCTGATACCCAAAGACCTGTTTGGTGAGGTCTGGGAGCGCTTGCACGCCATTACCGGGCCCTTGGGCTATACGGTTGAGGCGCACTCCCAACTGGCCGACAGAACCCTGTTCACGTATAGCGAGCGCATCGAAATTCTGGAGAGTGTACGTGAGCAGTATGCCAAGGCCCATGACGCCGTCGCGCTCTTGCAACTGGAGGTGGGCGAGCAGTTGAATATGGCTGATTACCACCGGCTGAACGAAGTGCTCGAAAGGCTCAATGTGACGGTGGAGCAGGAACTGGCCCAAGAAATCAAGGAACATGATGAATGGCTGCCTCAGCAACCTGTGGCCTCCAGCCCCCAGCGCTCTACACGCCGAATGATACGCACACGCAATCAAGGCATTCTGATCGGCGTCGCCCGTGCTCGTGCATCTGAGCAGGACCCTGAAATCGTCGATGTCATGACTTCCACGTCTACTGTCGAACGCCGTTCGCAAAGCCCTGAACCCGATAAGCCCAAGCTTGTGTTTACCCGCTCGCCCAAGAACATGTGGGACGAGGTCCAAAGGCCGTTGCCTCGACAGGATGGCCGCCCATTGGCAACTATTCGTAGTCAGTGCAATACGTTGTTGGGCAAACTCGATGAAAAAATCAGGCTGGTGAAACTGTACTCGGGCCGCTCCAGATACCCCTTGGAGATGGAAGAAACCTTGGAGAGAGAGGCGCAAAAGCTGGACGTGCTGATCGCTGAAATTGAACGCACCTTTGCCGATGAACCGGTAGTGGATAAACCCAAACCGGGTACTCCGCGTTCATTGCTCAAACGCTTGCGCGAGGGGGCAGCCAAGCTGCGCGAGCAAGGCATTTGGGTGCTGAAGTCGGTGCCGCCGACCACACCGGTGGTGGAGTTTCTGTTGAGCAAGGGCGAGGTCAGTCTGGTGCGCATTGGCCAGCGTGTGGTTTTGAAGGGAGAGCGTCGCGATGTGGTTCAAGAGTACGAGGTGCGTACTAAAAACAATCAGGTGCTGTGGTACGCGCATCTGCATTACCCCGACCTCACCACACCTGCTAAATCGCCGTCGGCCGCGCATTTCAAGCTCAAGAGCCAGCGTTACGACAGCCAGGCCAGCCTGGCTGCCAAAGGGCAAACGACGACGGTGCATTACGGCAAAATAAGCGAAAAAATGCTCAATGAGCGTTTTTGGCCCTTGGAAGGCTAAACGCTTCTGGCAAGCATAGGGTTGAAGGCTTTTATGACCTATCATTACGCCTTTCCCACAGGTGAATGATTAATGAGTGACGTAAACCAGACCTTGCGCGCAGCCCTTGAAACCAGCGATATGCTGGAAATTGACGGGTTGCATGCGTTTGAGTTTTCCCTTGATGACAAAGGGCTGCTCATTGAAGCCATGGATGGTCGGGTGAATAAGCGCTGGAGCATGAGCCCGGAGCAGGTCGATGCTGCGGTGTACGACGATAAGTTGCAAAGCTGGACGCTGGCTGGCGATGCCAGTGAACACCGCCTGGTTTGCTTCAGCGCCGTGTGCGCGAGCAACGACGATGACGACGAGGTGCTTGATGAAGCTTAAATGGTTGCCCTTGTTGATGGCCTCGAGTGTGGGGGCGATGTCGGCTCACGCCGCCTGCACCCCGGGTGCAGAGCTGCTGGTGGGCTCGTATACCCAAGGCATAAGCCAGGGTATTTACCGCTTGCAGTTTGACAGCGAGAGCGGGCGCATCACCCCTGAACCGTTGCAAGTCTTCAAGGCTGCCAACCCGTCGTGGTTGACCTTGTCCAAAGATCAGAGCCGCCTGTTTGTGGTGAATGAGAATGGGCAAGGCCAGGCTGACGTTGTCGGGCGCGTCAGCAGTCTTGCGATTGATCCAAAAACCCATGAATTGAGGCTGGTCAACCAGGTTAAAACCTTGGGCGAAGAGCCGACGCACTCCAGCTTGAGTGCTGATGAAAAATACCTGTTCATTGCCAACTACGGTGTGCATGAAGACCCGGGTGGCAGCCTGGCCGTATTGCCGATCAATGCCGACGGCCAATTGCAGCCTGTTACGCAAATGAGCAGCCATCAGCCAAGCCGGGTTAACCCTGAACGGCAAATGTCGGCCCATGTGCATTCGGTGGTGTCGTCACCTGACGGAAAATTTGTTTACGCCAGTGATTTGGGCGCAGACAAAGTGTTTGTTTACCGCTACGACCCCGCAGCCAACCCGGAACACCCGCTGGTCGCAGCCACGCCTGCGGCCATTGAGTTGCCTGCTGGCAGCGGGCCGCGTCATTTGTTGTTCTCCAAGGACGGCAAACACGCGTACCTGACCACCGAAATGAGCGCGCAGGTGTTTGTGTTTGACTATGACAATGGTCAGCTCAAACAGCGCCAGGCATTGGACCTTGCCCATGGCATGCCCGCGCAGAACCGCGCAGCAGGCGCAGTGCACGCCTCTGCCGATGGCAAGTTCCTGTACGTGAGCAATCGCGGCAAGGCCAACGAGCTTTTGGTGTTCGCCATCAACCCGGCGAATGGCGAGTTGAGCGAGATCCAGCGTCGTTCGGTTGACGGTGATCACCCGCGCGAATTCACCCTGAGCCCCAATGGCAAATTCGTGCTGATCGCCAACCAGATGAGCAATGAAATCGTGGTGGTTGAGCGTGATCCCGTGACCGGCAAGCTGGGTAAAACCCTGCAAAAGCTGGCGATGGATGCACCCTCCGATGTGAAATTCATTCACTGCCCTTAAGGCTTGAGTTGAAGGCTGCGCCTTCTATCAATCGCGCTGATACTGGTTAGTGGCGCAATGAATTTCAGTGTGAAGACCCTTGGCGTTAAGTTGGCTCCACGGCCTGAACAGGCAAGCAAGCTAACTGAATCGTCGAGGGTTACCGCAATGAACTTCAATCTTTTCTCCGTCATCGCTGCTTCCGCCATCTCTGCCACCGTGGCCCTGCCAGCCAGCGCCAACACCGTGGCCAGCGACAAAAAGTCCACGGCGTATACCCAGAAATATCTGCAGCAAAGCGCCAACTTCTATGCGGCGCTGGACCATAAGGCGCAATAATCTCCCCCCATTCAAACGCTGATCGCAGCCAGGTTCACTGTCAAAAACTCAGCGTATTCAGCAACTTTGCAGTCGGCCCTTCAGCGGGGCCGACCATGGCGTAGTTATAGCCGGGGCCTGACCAGTAGTCGGCCTGCAAGTCCCCATCGCGTCGGCTGCCTCGGGGCAGCAGACTGTTTTGCGGGCCTGGCGGGCGGATGTAAAAGCTGATTTGCTGGCCCTGCGGGTTTTCATACAACACCATTGCCGCGCCGCCTTGATCAGTGGTCAGTAAGCGGCAACTGACCGGTTTGAAGCCTGCGCGGCTCAAGTCCGGCAAACGTTCAGCGTGGCTGAAATAACGGTCCATCCAGGCTTGCATGTCGCTGCTTTGCTCGACTTTATAGTCGGCAGGCAGAAACCCCTGTTCGGCAAACATGCGATGTGCTGCCAGTGCGTCGGTCATCGGCAGCATGGCAGGGCTCAAGGTCATTTGCCGGGCCTGCCAGCCGCCGAGCCCGCCCACACTCACTGCAATCAACAAGACCGCCGCCGTAGCCCAATGACGCGTGGCATGGCGACGTTGGCGCTGGCGAATGGCCGCAGGGTCGAGTGCCGGGTTATCCGGTTGTTGCAGGGTTTGCTGCAACGCCGTACGAAGGTTTTGTGCATCTCGCTGCCAGGCATGAACCCGGGCGGCGACCTCGGGGTGGGCGTCTAGATAGCGCTCGACCTGTTGTCGTTCAGACTCGCTGAGCGCGTGATCGACGTAAGCATGCAGGTCGTGCTCACTGGGCGGGGTGGTGATCATTTAAGTCTCCGCAAAACAGGGCGGGTAATTTCGCCTTCACTGAGTGCGCGCAGGGCCTGGCGTGCGCGTGACAGACGCGACATCACTGTGCCGATCGGCACTTCAAGGATGTCGGCCACTTGCTGGTAACTCAATCCCTCCACAGAAATCCATAACAGCAGCGCCCGTTGCTCGGTGCTCAACTGGTCGAATGCTTGCAGCGTGGTTTGGGCTATTACGGTGCGCTCGGTGGAGGGTTGCGCGTCGTCGCGGCCTGTAAAGAACTCCAGCATCCGCGCATAGCGCCGGGTGCGCCGATGGTTGTCGACAAACTGGTGGTACAGAATGGTAAACAGCCAGGCCCGTAAATCACCGTCCGGGCGTTTACTGGCGACGCTGCCGAGGGCGCGCTCAAGGCAATTTTGCACCAGGTCGTCGGCATTGCTGGCGTGGCGCGTCAACGACAGGGCAAAGCGCCTGAGGCTCGGCATGAGTTCGCGCAATTGCTCGTCAAATGGATGCATGGTGACTGGCGCCGGGTGGGTCTGTTAATCGGATCAGCGTCATGAAGACGATCAGTCTTAGCCTTTATTCCCCTGGGCTTGAAAATAAATAACCTGAAAATAATTGCCTGGCGCCGGGAATAAGCCTGATCGGCCTGCGTCTCATAGGCCATCCACCTGATGGCCCGTGGCCAAGGAACACTTTATGGTAGATCAATTACCGCCCGTACGGCCCGTGAAAGCGGCATTGAGCCCCGCCAGTGTGTTGCTGCGTCTGGCGGGTATTGGCGCAGTGGTAGCGGTCATCGCCACAACCTTCTTTTACGTCAACGGCACGCTGGATGCCGAACGCTTGCGGCCCAAAACCCTGGTCAATGCCCTGGAGCGCAACAATGGCGTGCATCCGGGGTATCGGCGTAACCATGCCAAAGGCATGTGCGTGATCGGGTATTTCGAGAGCAACGGCAATGCTCAGTCGTTGTCCCGCGCACAAGTCTTTGAAACCGGTCGTACTCCGGTCGTGGGCCGCTTTGCCTTGCCGAGCGGCAACCCCTACGCGCCGGACAGCAGTGTGCCGATCCGCAGCTTGGCGTTGCGCTTTACACAGGCCAATGGTCAGCAATGGCGAACCGGGATGAACAGCATGCCAGTCTTCCCGGTGGGCACGCCTGAAGCGTTCTATGCGATGTTGCAAGCGGGGACGCCGGACCCGGCTACCGGCAAGCCGAAGCCTGACGCCATGCCGACGTTTTTTGCTGCACACCCTGAAACCGCAGCCTTTTTGCAATGGGTGAAAACCGCCAAACCCTCGGCCAGCTTTGCGACTGAAAGCTACAACGGGATTAACGCGTTCTATCTGGTGAATGCCGCCGGGCAGCGTCAGGCCGTGCGCTGGGGCGTTGTGCCGGAAGGTCAGGATGCCGCCGGGGCAACGGCCCCTAATGATGCGGACTACCTGGAAAAAGACTTGGTGCAGCGATTGTCGGCCGAGCCATTGCGATGGCAGTTCAACCTGTCCTTGGCCGACGCGGGGGACCCGGTCAACGATGCGAGTAAAACCTGGCCAGCCAGCCGTAAGGTGGTCAATGCGGGGACCTTGGTGCTGCAAAGTGCGGAGCCACAAAACGATGGCGAATGCCGTGACATCAACTACGACCCGTTGATTTTGCCCAATGGCATTGAAGGCTCGGACGACCCCTTGCTGGCTGCACGCTCGGCCGCCTATGCCAGTTCTTATTTGCGGCGTACCAGTGAAGTTGATCAGTTGTCCCAGGAGAAGCGTCCATGAGTACCTCTAACACGCATTTCGCACCTCTGGCGCGCCTGCTGCATTGGCTGATGGCGTTGATGATCATTGCCATGCTGTTTATTGGGGCGGGGCTGGCGGCCTCTGTCTCCGAGCGGCATGAATGGTTGCTCAACCTGCACAAACCCTTGGGGATTGCCATTTTGCTGCTGGTGATTGTGCGGCTGTTTGTGCGCTTTACCACCCATCAACCGGCGCTGCCTGCTGATTTGCCGGCGGTCCAGGTTCTGGCTGCAAAACTGTCTCACGTGTTGCTGTACGCGCTGATGTTCAGCCTGCCGCTTATAGGTTGGGCGATGATCTCGGCGGCGGGTGACCCGGTGATGTTGAGCAGCTCCTTGCAACTGCCATCCATCCTGCCGGCTAACCCAAGCACCTTTGCGTTCTTGCGCAAGACCCACACGTACCTGGCGTATTTGTTGTTTTTTACCGTGTTGGCGCATTTGGCGGCAGCGTTGTTCCACGGCTGGGTGCGCCGTGACGGGGTGTTGGAAAGCATGGTGCGGGGCAAGGATTGAAGACCCTGTAGTCGCTGCCGAAGCATGAGGCTGCGAATTGCCCCAGCGCGGCAGTCCTGCGGCCCGCATCGCAGCTTCGTGCCTCGTCAGCGGCTACAAGGCTGGCGAAAATCCTGTCAGGCGGTTTTAGTCATGACGGAGATAAATAGTTCCGACGCTAAAAACCGTTCCAGCCAGGCATTCAGGCGGGGGTAGGGCGCTTGTTCGAACCAGTCACGGTCGACGTGGGCGAACTGGCGCACAAACGGCGCCAGGGCAATGTCCGCCAGGCTCAAGGTGTCGCCAGCCAAATACGGCGTCTGTTCAAGTAACACTTCCAGGCGCTGCAAAAACGCCGCCCCTTGGGCGCGATAGTGTTCCATGGGCTGTTCCGGGTAGCGGATGGCGTATTTGTAGCGGTCAAGGTTGACCTTGAAGACCTGGTCGTTTTCTTCAATCAGCGCCGCACTGTCCGGACCAAGCCAGTTGTCCGGGTCATGCCGGGCCAAGGCCCAGTGCATGATCTCCAGGCTTTGCTCAATCACCCGGCCATCGGCACAGACCAATACCGGTACGGTGCCTTTGGGCGACAGCGCGAGCATTTCAGCCGGCTTGGCCTTGAGGCTGACTTCTACAATCGATAACGGCACGCCGCTGTAACGCAGGGCCATGCGCGCCCGCATGGCATACGGGCAGCGACGGAAGGAATACAGCACGTTGCCGGTCATTTGACCTCCACGGTGCTCAGGCCATTGCCTTGGCGCCGCACCTGGATTTGCACCGGAATGCGTTCATGCATTTCCTGTACGTGGGATATCACCCCAACTTTGCGCCCTTGGGCTTGCAGGCCGTCGAGGGCATCCATGGCCAATTGCAAAGATTCAGGGTCCAGGCTGCCAAACCCTTCGTCGATAAACAGCGACTCGATTTTCAGCGTGCTGGACGCCATCGACGCCAACCCCAACGCCAGTGCCAACGACACCAGGAAGGTTTCACCGCCGGATAGCGAATGTACCGAGCGCAGTTCGTCGCCCATTTCGGTGTCCATCACCAGCAAACCGAGCATGCTGCCGCCGCGCTTGAGGCGATAACGTTTAACCAGTTGGCGCAGTTGGGCGTTGGCGTGGTGTACCAGCAGGTCGAGGTTGTAGGCCTGGGCGATCTTGCGGAATTTATCGCCGGTGCCCGAACCGATCAGCTCGCTCAGACGCGCCCAGCGCTGCCATTCTTCATAGGCTTGGGCGATACGTTGCGCCAGCGCTTGATTGGCTTCCTGACGACGTTGGTCTTCTGCCTGTTGCGCCCGCAGTTCTGCCACGTGTTGTTCGCTGGCGGCGATTAGCGCGTTCAGTTCATTGAGGGCAACCTCAAGCGCTTGGGCATCAAGGTTGCCATTGGCCTGCGCTTGATGCTGGTTGAGGCGTTGCTCACGTTCCTGGAGCAAGACGCGGGCTTGCTCTACGGCTTTTTCGCTGGCTTGCAGCTGCTGGCGCAGGTCGCGAATGTGCGTGTCGTCGAAGCTCAGCAATTGTTGCAAACGGACCGTGTCGAGCGCTGAGTGCTGCCCGCGCCATTGCTCGACCTGTTCGCTCACACTGCTGTGTTCAGTTTGCAGGGCGTGCAGGCGCTCTTGTTGGGCCTTGAGCTGGGCTGCCAGTTGCACTAAGTGGTGGTCGGTGGCTTGCAGCGCTTCACTGGCGTGGGTCTGGGCGTTGCGTGCCTGCTCAAGCGCCTGCTCAAGCTGGTGCTGCCACTGTTCGGCGCTCGGGTGATCACCCAGCAATTGCTTGAGGCTTTGCTGGCCTGCCTGCTGTTGTTCGAGCAACTCAGTTACGTTGCGTTGCAGGGCATCCAGCTCTTTAGTATGGGTGGCTTGCTGATACTGCTCACGCTCGATGCGGCCGGCGCGTTCAGTCTGCTCAGTCTGTTCATCGCGCTGTTGATCCAGTTGTTCAAGGCGATGGGTGACCTGCTGATCAAGCTGCATAAAGCAGGCTGAGGCGTTTTCACGCAGTGCCGCCAGCGTGGTCTTGGGCAGCAGATTGGCAAACTCGGCCAGTTCTTCCTCAAAGCGCAACGTGTCAGCCTTGAGGTGTTGTTGCTGCTCGCTGAGTTGCTGTGTGGCTTGCTGGCTGGCTTCGGTACTGCGTTGCAGTTGTTGCTGCAATGCAGCAGCTTCTTTTTGCAGGGCGAGCAGAGCGTTTTGACGTTGTTCGTCTTGGCTGATGCTGTGCTGCAACTGGCTCAAGCGTTGAGTCAGCCAGCCTTCGCGCTTGGCCGGGTCTTGCCCTTGCCATTGCGCATACAGCGGATGGGCTTCCAGGCCAGGGGCCAGCGCCTGAGTTTCTTCGCCAAGTTGCTGATGCTGCTGTATCAGTTCGCGCTGTTGCGCGTTGACCCCGGCGAGTTGCTCACGCAACTGGTTGAGCGTTTCCTTGAGGGCATCGACCGTCTTGCGCGCATTGGTCTCTTCTTCCTCGTCAAAGCGCGACAGGCTCTGCAACAGCGCTTCAGGCTGGTGATACGGGTGTTCATGGCTGCCGCAGACCGGGCAGGGATGATCGTCCTGAAGCTGTGCGCGCAGCTCTTCGACGCTGGCGCTGCGGGCCAGGCGCTGGCGTTCAAGCAACTGCTGAGTCACGCGCAAGGCTTGCTCGGCAGCTTCAAATTCTTTTTTGGTCTGGGTGCCTTGGCCGATGAGCGTTTCGCGTTCGGTTTGCAGGTTTTGCAGTTTGACCTGCACCGCCTGTAAACGCGCTTCAAGGGCCAGCTGGCTACTGCACAGGCGCTGTAAGTCTTCAAAGGCGCGCTGTTGCTGACGGTTGTCAGCCAGCAGGCTGCCCAGGGTCTGGATCTGCTCATTGACGGCGTGGGGTTCGGCAGCGGCTTCCTGGAACAAGATTTCCAGGCTGCTGTGCAGTTCAGTGAGCTGCTGAGCTGCCTGGCTGGCGCGTTGTTCCAGCGCTGGTAATTCTTCACGGCCTTTGTTCAGCGTGGTGCTCAGGCGCACCAATTGCTGCAGGCCGCGACGGTAACCGTCCCAGGCATTGGTCAAGGGGGCCAGTTCGGCGCTGTGTTCCAACTGCGCAGCGATCTGCGCCAAGCGTTCTGTACCTTGCTGCTGGCGCTCAAGCAGGCCATTCAAGGCCTTTTGCCCTTCGGCGCAGGCGTCTTCAGCCTGATTTTTAAGCGCCTGTTGCGCGTCCAGGGCCTGAGTTAGACGCGTGAGATTGGCTTGCTCTAGATGGGCTTTTTGCAGATGCGGTGCGGCATCCCGTAGCTCGGCCTGGGCCTGATTGGCCGCCTGTTGGGCAGTTTGGAGTGCTTGTTGCAGTTGAGTCTGGCGTTGATTCAACTCCACTTGCTGTTGCAAGTGCCCGGCGATCTGTTCGGCCAGTGGGCTGAGTTGCACGTCCAATTCGGCCAAACGGGCGAACTGATGACGCTGGGGCGCCAGTTGTTCCAGTAACTCGAGGATTTGTCGCTGCTCCGCTTGGCTGTCCCACTGGGCTTGGGCCTGCTGGAGCTGTTCGGCTGCACTCTGTTGCTGTTCTTGCAGCTCGCGCAGGGTTTTGAGCCACGTGTGTTGCTGTTCTAGTTGCTTGAGCTGGCTTTGCCGGGTTTTCAGCAGTTGTTGCGCTTCACTATGGCGCTGGTCCAGCTCCGCACGGGCTTCTGGCTCCAGCGGGGTTATACCGACGGCCTGATCTTGCAGCTGCTTGTGCGCATCGCGGGCTTCTTTGGCTTTGTCGAAGGCGCGCTTGCCGAGACGGGTGTACAGCGCCGTGTCGGTGAGTTTTTCCAGCAGTTCGCTGCGCTCGTTGTCATCGGCCTTAAGAAACGCACTGAACTCGCTTTGCGCCAGCATTACGGCACGGGTGAACTGTTCGAAGTTCAGGCCCAGACGTGACTCCAGCTGCACTTTGTAATCGCTTTTCTGGCTGGCCAGCAGTTGATCGCTGTTCAGATCGCGCAGGCTCTGGCGGCTGGCTTGCAGCTTGCCATTAGCCTTTTCGCGGGCGCGGTTGGCTTCCCAGCGAGCACGATAGCGGCGGCCATCAATGCCGACGAAATCGACTTCGGCATAGCCTTCGCCGGTGCCGCGCCGCAGCAGGGTGCGCGGGTCACCGGTGGCGATCTCGCCGTCGGCATCCGGGACCTTGGCATCCCGGCCGGTGTTGTTCAGCCGCGGCACCGCGCCAAACAAGGCCAGGCACAAGGCGTCGAGCAAGGTGCTTTTACCGGCGCCGGTGGGGCCGGTAATTGCAAACAGCCCGGCACTGGCCAGTGGCTCGGCGGTGAAGTCCAGCTCAAAAGGGCCTGCCAGTGAAGCCAGGTTTTTCAGGCGAATCGCGAGGATTTTCATAGCTGTTCACCTTCCATCTGGACTTCTTGCAGCAGCACGGCAAAGTCTTTGAGGGTTTGCTCGTCGGCTTCACTGCCGTAGCTGTCCTGCCAGGCGCGACTGAACAGCTCTTGCGGGGTCAATTGGTCCAGCTCGATCAATTGCGCGGCGTCGTTGTCCCCGGCGCGACTGCCATTACCGGCGTATTCAGCAGAGATGCGCACCAGGCGCACGGCTTTGCCCAGCAGGGCGGTTTCAATTTGCTGGCGCAAGTCGGGTTGCGGCTCGTCCAGCTTGACCCGCACTTCAAGCCACGGTTGGCGCTGGGTGTCGGCCAACAGGTCAATGTCCGGCAACTCCGCCAGTTGGCCGAGAATCTCAAGCAGTGGCGCCGGGCCGACACGTTGCAGATTAACGGCGCGCGGGATCAAGCGGCTTTCGACGCTGACCAGGGCTTCGCCGTCGAGTTTGACGTCGAGAATCTGGTGCTTGTAGCCGATCTCGGAAAACGACAGCGGGATCGGCGAACCGCAGTAGCGGATGCGCTCTTCACTGTTCACCCGTTGCGGTTTGTGCAGATGGCCCAGCGCCACATAGCTGATGCTGGGGCCGAACAGGCTGGCGGGCAGGGCTTCGGCATTGCCGATGATCAGGCTGCGCTCCGAGTCTTCGGACACCGAACCGCCCGCCATGTGCGCGTGGCTGATGGCAATCAGCGCTTGCCCGGGCTTGCGTTTGGCGTTGGCCGCTTCAATCAGCCATTCGTGGACCTGGCCAATACCGCGCAGGTAATCATCCCCCAAGTGTGCGCCGGTCACTTCGGCCGGGCGCAAGAAGGGCAGGGCCAGGCACCATGCGGCGATCTCGCCTGAGGCGTCAGGCAGCGGAATCAACAGGCGTTCGGCATCCAGCTGGCCATCATCCAGCCACAACACACGACCCAGTGCATGGGTACGCAAACGGCGCATCAACGGCGCAGGCAATTCGATACGCGAGCCGGAGTCGTGGTTACCAGCGATCATCACGATGGTCAGCTTGGGTTGCTGCTCGTGGGCACTGACGATGAAGTCGTACAGGCGTTCCTGAGCTTTGACCGGCGGGTTGACGGTGTCAAAAATGTCCCCAGCAATCAGCAACACATCGGGTTGTTCAGTGGCCAGTTGGGTGAGTAGCCAGCTCAGAAAGCAAGCGTGTTCGAAGTCGCGTTCCTGGCCGTGGAGGTTTTGCCCCAGGTGCCAGTCGGAAGTGTGAAACAGGCGCATAACAAAATCCGTTTAAAAAGGGTAAAGCGTACCCGCGATTATTTGGGGTAGAGCGGCGGCAGGCTGCTGGATTCACTGGCGGTGTCCTGCTCGCGTTCGGCGGCCGGGATGCTGCGAATCGCTTTCCACAGTTCTTCACCTTGCCAGTACTGGCCGGTTTCGCTGTAGAGCGCGCCGTTGAGGCCGTCCAGTGCATCGGACAGCAGTACAAAACGTGCGGCCATTTCGGCCAGGGTTTCTGGTTGTTGCCGTGCCCAGGCGTCCAGCGCCTGGCGCGTGGCCTGCGGGTCGTTGGCCAGGCAGGCACGTTTGATGTCGTCGAGCAGTGTGCGTGGGCTCGGGCCCGTTTGTGCAGCTCGCAGAATGGCCGGTTGCCAGCGTGCGCGCCACCACAGGCCGAAGCCAATCAATGTAGAACAGGCCAGCAGCAGGGTGCTCAGTTGCCACAGCCACAGCGTTGAGTCATCGCTGTCGGCGATCGGGCCAGCGCCGGTCGGCGTATCGGCTGCCAGACTGGTATTGGCCGCTACCTGCAAGGTGCGGGCGGGCAGGTAGCTGCGCTCTAGACGGTCTTCGTGGGTGTTCCACCACACCAGTTCAACGGCGGGCAGTTCCACCTGGCCTACTCGCGTCGGCACCAAGGCTTCACGCTCTTCGCGGCTGCCGATCAGACCGTTGTCAGTGACCTGATTGCTCAGTTGCGGCAAGTCGGGGTAACGCCGCAAGCCATTCACGTCGGTGGCGGGCAGCGGCGGCAATTGGGCGCTGGACAGGCCTTCGGCCTTGAGGGTCAAGGTGCGGGTCAGCGAGTCACCCACTTTGGAGTGATCTGGCTCGGGGTTCCAGCTTTCGCTCAGGCTCAGGCTGCGGGCCGGTAGCCAGGCGGCAGTGGCCGGATAGTCTTCAGGCTTGGGCTTGACCTGCAAGGGGATCTCGGTGGAAGTCACGTGGACCATTTTTCCGGGTTTTGGCGCGCTGGGTGTCGAGGTGTTGCCGGGCTGGTTGTCCACCTGGGTCGCGCTGAAGGTCAACGCGGGGATTTGCAGCTCGCCGCTGTGTTGCGGATAGATGCCATAACGCACCTCGATCACGCCGTGGCGCACACCATTGATCAGTTTTTCGTAAGTGCGCGACTCGCCCAGTTGCTCAACGATGGCGTCTTGCAGGTGCAGCGGGGTCAGGTTGCTGTCGTCGTACAGCGCCACCGAGTGGTAAACGCGCAGGGTCAATATCGCCTGGGCTTGTACGTACACATTCGGCTGATCAAGACTGGCTTCAATGAACACGGGGGCCAATTCGGAATCACTGGCGCTGCTCTGGGTCACCGTGAGGTTGATCGGCAAACTGTGATAATCGCCCACTTGCAGGGACGGAATGGTCACGGTGCCGGTCTGCTTGGGTTGCAGGGTGATGATCCAGCGCGTGGTGGCTTTGTTGTCATCGTTCAGCGTGGTGAGTTGGTTGACCTGACGCGTGCCGCGCACTTCAAACAGGGTATCCAGCGGCGCCAGATCGGGTTTGCCGAACAACGTGGCGTCATTGGTCTCAAGGGTCAGCTCGACGGTTTCACCGGAGTTGAGCTGATCGCGGTCAACACTGGCGACCAGTCCCAGCGCATGGGCGGGCACTGTCCAGCAACAGAGCAAAAAGAGTAAAACGCAGAAGCGATTCATTGCGGCGAGTCCTGATGTTGCTGCTGTTCGTACCAAAATTTTCGTCGTAGCAATTCACTGGGGTTGTCGGGAATCTGTCTGAGCCATTGCTCCAGCGCCTGGTGGTGTTCGTCATCCAGCACATCTGTGGTCGGGGCGGGTGGACGGGTGGTGGTTTGTTCTTCCGGTTCGTTGCCGGGCTCGTTGCCAGCCGGTGGCGGTTCAACGGCGTCGTCCGGGTTGGCATGGGCGGCCGGGTCGGTGGCCGCGCTGCTTTGATCATGCTGGCCGTTTTCGCCGGTGGTTGTGGCATTACTGCTGCTGACGGACGGATCGGTGTCGTCGGGTTCGGCGGGTTTCTCCGGCACTTTGTCCGGCGGCGGTGTGTCTTGTTCGCGTTTTTGCTCAAGCACTTGCTCGACCAGCGCTTTGTTCTGCGCGGCGACTTGCAGGTCGGGTTGCAACTCCAAAGCTTGCTCGTAGGCGTCAATCGCCGCCTCGAGTTCACCACTCATGGCCAATGCGTTACCACGATTGTAGTGCGCGCTGGCACTGTTGACCTCGGCAAAGCGCTGAGCCGCCGCGCTGTAATCGCCCGCCTGATACAGCGCCAGACCTTGCCACAACGGGTCTTTGAAGTGTTCGACGGCTTGTAACGGTTTTTTCTGCTCCAGCAGGCGCTGGCCTTGTTGGTCGGGGCGCAACCACAGGTCGGTCAGGCTGAAAGCATAGCTGGGTTGAGGCAGCATAAAGAGCAGCGGCAGGCAGAACAGCCAGCCACGGCGACCCGCGCACGCGGCCAGGAGTAGCAGCGGCATCAGCAGCCAGTAGCCTTGGTCAGACCAAGTGTCCAGTCGCAGCGTCTGGCCGTCGTCGCGCAAGTGTTGCGGGCCATCGAGCAAACCCAGGCCGCGCAGGTCGTTGTCATCCAGCTTCGCTTGTCGGTAACTGCCCCCTACGTCTTCTGCAAAGGCGCGCAGGCTCGGGCTGTCGAGGCGTGGCAGGAGGATGGCGCCCTGGGCATCTTTCAGAAACTCGCCGTTTTCTTCGACCACCGGCGAGCCTTCACGGGTGCCGACACCAAGTATCAACAGCGGCGGCGTGTGGCCGTCCAGTTCCTTGCGGATACCTGCGCGCTCTTGTTCGCTAAGCGATGAGGTCACCAGCAGCAGGCGGCCTTCGCCCAGCGCGCCTTGGTCCAGCAGCTTGAGGGCTTTGTTGACGGCCAGATCGGCGCGATTGCCGGGTTGCGGCATGATCGATGGCTTGACCGCTTCGAGCAGGTTGCGGCTGGTGGCCATGTCATCGGACAGCGGCACCAGGGTGTGGGCGCTACCGGCGTAGACGATGATTGCCGTTTGCGCATCGCTGCGACTTTGCAGCAGGTCGTAGAGTTTGCGCCGTGCCTGTTCGAGGCGGTTGGGCTGGCTGTCGGTCGCGAGCATTTGCGGGGTCAGCTCAAGCATCACCACCAGCGGGTCGGCCGGTTTTTGCGCGGACTGTTCAACGCGTTCCCAACTGGGGCCGAGCAAGGCAAACAGGGCCAGCAACCAGGCCAGGCCGAGGGCAATCCACGGCAGTTTGCTGTCGCGGCCATTACCGCCGCTGAGCAAGACGCGATGAAAGGCTTCGGGCAGGATCATCTGCCAGCGCCCGGCGCGTTTTTGCCGGTGCCAGAGTTTCCATAGCAGCCAGCACAGCAGCGGCAGTGCCAGCAGCCATTCGGGGCGAAACCAATGGGGCCAGAGCGCGCTCATCGGCGCCTCCGCAAGCGCAGGCGTTTGAGCCGCGAGCGCCAGTCAGGATTTTGAGGCAGAAAGTGTTCCTTGCTCAGTAAACGTTGCAGCGGATGGTTGGGCCATAGCTCGCGGATCACCAGCAGCACGCTGAGCAGCAGTGCACCAGCCAGAGGCCAGCTGTAAAGCGCCTGCGCCGGGCGTGCCTGAGTAGGCTGCTGGGCGACAGGTTCAAGTTGGTCGAGGGTGTCTTTGATGGCGGACAATTCGTTGCCGTCGCGGGCACGGAAGTAGCGGCCGCCGGTAATGCGGGCGATTTCTTCCATGGCCGGCTCGTCCAGGTCCACGCCCGGGTTAATGCTGAACAGACCCTTGGCGGTGTTTTCTTGCGGGTCGGAGCCAACCCCGATCGGGTAGATTCTGACGCCTTCTTCAGCCGCCAGGCGGGCCGCGGTCAAGGGATCGATCTGGCCGCCGTTGTTGGCGCCGTCGGTGACCAGGATCAGCACCCGGCTCTGCGCCGGACGTTGGCGCAGGCGCTTGACGGCCAGACCAATAGCGTCGCCGATGGCCGTGTTTTTACCGGCAATGCCGATGCGTGCTTCATCGAGCCAGGTGCGCACGGTGTGCCGATCGAAGGTCAGCGGGGCTTGTAGATACGCCTGGCTGCCAAACAGGATGAGGCCGACACGGTCGCCTTCACGGTGTTCAAGAAAGTCACCCAGCAGTTTTTTCACCGAGTCGAGGCGAGTGATGTCCTCGTTGTGCCAGTGCATGTCCGGGTAGTCCATGGAGCCCGAGACGTCCACGGCTACCAACAAATCGCGGCCGCTGGCGGCAATCGGCAGCGGTTCGCCGAGCCATTGCGGACGGGCAGCGGCGGTCAGCAATAACAACCACAGCAGCACATACGGAATTTGCTGACGCAGCGAGGGCAGGTTGGATCGCGCCTTGCGCCGGGCCAGCTCTTCGAGATCGCCCAAAAAACTGACTTTAAGTGCGGGTTCGCCGCTGTCGGCAGCCGGCAGTACCAGGCGCATCACCCAGGGCAGTGGCAGTAAGGCGAATAGCCAGGGCCAGGCGAACTCAAACATGTTTGCGAATCCAGGTTTCAACCGCTTGATTGAGCCCGGCGATGGCCTTGTCGTCGAGTTTGCACTCGGGTTTGTACGCGCCTTCTACCAGCACCATCCAGCGGGTCAAACCGGCCGCCGGGCAGCGGTTATCAAGAAACGCCAACCATTTGCGGCCATTGAGCGTGTGGCTCTGGCTGTACGGGTAGTGGCTGCGGCACAAGCGTTTGAGCAGGCCGTTGAGTTGCTGCAGCCAGGCACCGGCAGGGGCGCCATCGTAAGGTTTGTTGAACCGCGCCAGCTCTTCCAGGGCCGCCAGGCGTACCGGGTCAAGGGGCTGTTCGGTGGTGGCCAACTGACGTTTGGCGGGCAGGTAACGGCGCAACCACCACAAACCCCAGCCCAGAGCTGGAATCAGGAGCAGCAGCAACCACCAGCCCGGCGCCGGTGGCCACAGGCCAATCGCCGGCGGGGTGATGAGCGGTTGCAGGTGTTCGAGCTCGGTCATGACGATTTGCCGGGGCGTTTGGCGTTCAGGAACTCACGCAGTTGTTCGATCATTTCGCTTTGCGTGCTGAGGGGCATCAGCAATACCCGCAGCTTTTGCGCGAGCAGCTCCCAGCGGGCGATACGGGCTTCGGCCAGAGCACGGTAAGCCTGACGCAAATCATAGTTGAGCGTGTCCAGTTCCAGCTGTGCACCGCGCTCGGCAAAGCGCAGCAGCCCGGCAGCGGGCAGGGCGTGGTCCAGAGGGTCGGACAACGGCAGCAGAATCAGATCGCAATGGCGTGATAACAGGCTCAGTTGCTGTTCGGCGGCGTCGGTCAGTGCCCGCTCATCACAAATCACCACAACCAGACTGCCGGGGCGCAGCACTTCGCGGGCGCGGATCAAGGCCATGCCCAGTGCGTCACGGTCTGACTGGACTTCGGTGTGCAGCGACTGATTGACTCGCACCAGGCGGTTGAGCAACTGCAGCAGGCTTTGCTTGCTGCGCCGTGGCTTGATTTCGTAATGCTCGTGGTCGCCAAACACCAGGCCGCCCACGCGGTCGTTATGGCCTAGCGCTGCCCAGCCAATCAGGCTCGCTGCTTGAGCGGCGAGCACCGACTTGAACATCAGCCCTGAACCGAAGAAAAGCCGACGGCTTTGCTCGGCGAGGATGAAGATTGGCCGTTCGCGCTCCTCATGGAACATCTTGGTGTGCGGTTCCTGGGTGCGAGCGGTAACGCGCCAGTCAATGGTGCGGACATCGTCCCCGGCCTGATAAATCCGTACCTGATCGAAGTCGACCCCGCGCCCGCGCAGCTTGGAGTGGTGCAAGCCCACCAGCGGGCTGCGGTGGCCGGGGGTGGAGAACAGCTGCACCTCGCGCACGCGATGGCGCATCTCGATCAGTTCGGTGAGGGTCACACGAATGCCGGGCTCGGCGGGCAGGAGGGCGGTCATCGTCAGGCAACGGCAACAACGTCAAGGATGCGTTGCACCACGCGGTCCTGGTCGATGCCAGCCGCCTCGGCTTCGAATGACAAAATAATACGGTGGCGCAGCACGTCGAACAACACGGCCTGGATGTCTTCCGGGCTGACGAAGTCGCGACCGGCAAGCCAAGCGTGTGCACGGGCGCAGCGGTCAAGGGCAATCGAGCCACGGGGGCTGGCGCCGTAGGCGATCCACTCGGCCATTTCCGGGTCGAACTTGCCGGGCGTACGGGTCGCCATGACCAATTGCACCAGGTATTCCTCTACCGCATCGGCCATGTACAGCCCAAGGATTTCCTTGCGGGCGGCAAAAATGGCCTGTTGGCTGACCCGGCGTTCAGGCTTGGTTTCACCGTTGAGGGCTTCGCCACGGGCCTGTTGCAGGATACGGCGCTCTACGGCCGCGTCGGGGAAGCCAATTTTCACGTGCATCAGAAAACGGTCGAGCTGGGCTTCTGGCAGCGGGTAGGTGCCTTCCTGCTCGATGGGGTTTTGCGTGGCCATGACCAGAAACAGCGGTGACAGCTCGTAGGTGCTGCGCCCGACGCTGACCTGGCGCTCGGCCATCGCCTCAAGCAGGGCCGATTGCACTTTGGCCGGTGCCCGGTTGATTTCGTCGGCCAGCACCAGGTTGTGGAAGATCGGGCCTTGCTGGAAGACAAAGCTGCCGGTTTCGGGGCGATAGATTTCAGTGCCGGTGATGTCGGCAGGCAACAGGTCGGGGGTGAACTGAATGCGATGGAACTGCGCTTCGATACCTTCCGCCAGCTCTTTGATGGCTTTGGTCTTGGCGAGGCCTGGCGCGCCTTCGACCAGCATATGGCCGTCAGCCAGCAGCGCGATTAACAAGCGGTCAATGAGTTTTTCTTGACCGAGAATCTGCGTTGAAAGAAAGGTTCGCAGCGCCAGTAGCGCTTCACGATGTTCCATCGATGACTGTTCCTGAAAAGGACTGCAATGCCGTATAAATTACGCCATTGCCGGGGGCGTTACTTTAATCCATTGCGGGGGTTTCGGACTAATCGCAGGCGGCCTTTTTGTGCAAAAAAACCAAATCAGACAGGTTGTTGAGAATGGTGTTCATTTGGGTGGGGTTGTAGCCGCTGTCGAGGTACGAGGCTGCGATCGATTGCGCAGCGATCGTAAATCCTCAGACCTCGATTTGGCGGATAAACCCAGCGGCCCATTTACGTCTGCTGCGCAGCCGATCGCAGCCTCGTGCCTCGTCAGCGGCTACAGGGTTTTGTGTGTTATGGCGCAAAGTGCTCTACCAGCAGCGCGGCAAAGGCGTCGCGTGCGGCATGCGTGCCGGTTTCGCTGTGCCAGAAAAACAGGTTGGGCATGGGCGCCAGTTCAGGGAAGCGGTAAGTGACAAGGTGTGCGCAGGCGCCAAACTGCTGAAGCATGCCTTCGGGTATCAGTGCTAAACCTGCGCCAGCACTGACACAACCAATGATGCTGCCCCAGTTGGCGTAGTCGATTTTGCTGACTTCCAGCCCGTGTTCCGCCACCCAGTTTTCCAGCGCCGCCCGGTAAGGGCAGCCGGGAGGCCACATAAACACGGTATGCCGGTGCACGTCAGCCAGTTGCGCAAGGGGTGCCAGTTTCGGGCTCGCAATCAACACTAACTGTTCGTTATAAAGCATTGTTTTAGATAGTTTTGTTTGAGTAATTGAGCCAGCAACCATGGCCCCGTCGAGTCGGTGATGTTTAACGTCATCGAGCAGTTGTTTTGATTTGCCGGTGACCAGTTCCAAGATGACCTGCGGATAGCGCTGATGGTAGTCGGCCAGCAAGGGCGGCAGGCGGCCGGTTGCACAGGACTCAATTGCGCCAATACGCAGCTTGCCGGCGGGCACGGCCTGGGGTG
This sequence comes from Pseudomonas sp. FSL R10-2189, assembly GCF_009600325.1. Lineage (NCBI taxonomy): Bacteria > Pseudomonadati > Pseudomonadota > Gammaproteobacteria > Pseudomonadales > Pseudomonadaceae > Pseudomonas > Pseudomonas sp. FSL R10-2189. The sequence continues at coordinate 55,867 of NZ_WIVZ01000003.1, read as the reverse complement.
CAACTGCGCGTTTGGCTTGCTCGACCAGCGCCAGAATCTGCTCGCTATAGCCCAAAAACACTTGCCCGGCTGCGCTGATACGCAAGCCGCGACCGGCGCGGGTGAACAGTGCGGTGCCCAGTTCGCTTTCCAGTTGCTTGATGCGGGTGGTGATGTTCGACGGGACGCAATGCAACTGTTCGGCGGCCAGCGCAATGCTGCCGCACTCTGCCACGGCCTTGACCATGCGCAACTGGCTGAGCTCCATTGTTCACTCCTGATGAATTCTGGGCTCTTTATATCTCACTTGTGGCCCCGCGTGAGCGCGATAAACACTGAAAGCCACTTCAATGGGTTCAGGATCACTAACGTGTCGTTACCTTTCAAACTTGCCGCGGCCATGGCGGCTGTCGTGTTGTGTTGGGCCTATTCACCGATTGGTATCCATATCGGGCTGGAAAGCTACTCGCCGGGGCACCTAGCTTTGCTACGATTTTTGATTGCATCGCTGTTTATGGCGTTGATCGCGCTGTTTATCGGCATTGGCGTGCCTCGGCTGCGGGATGTGCCCTGGTTGATGCTGTTGGGGTTGTTCGCTGTGGCGTTACACCACATGGCGTTGAACATGGGCCAGCGTTGGGTCAGTCCCGGCGCATCCAGCGTGCTTGCGCAAACTGCGCCGTTGTTCAGCACATTTATCGCCGCGGTGTGCCTCAAGGAGCGCGTCAGCGGCTGGCGCTGGTTATGGGTCGCGGTTGGCTTGCTTGGGGTCGTGGTGGTGATTTGGGGCGATAAAGGCGTGGGTGAGTTCCACCCGCAGGGCCTGGTGCTGTTACTGGCGGCGTTGTCCTGGAGCATCTATTTCGTGCTGCAAAAGCACATTTCTACCCGCTACAGCCCTTTGACCATCGTCTGTTACATGGTCTGGGGCGGCACGCTGTTGCTCTGCGTGTATTGGCCAGGGCTGACGGAAGAGGTGCTCAAGGCGCCGGTCCGGGTGAATGTGGCGGTGTTGATCCTCGGGCTGTTTCCCAGTGCGTTGGCGTACTTGTTATGGGGCTTTGTACTGAATCACACCCAAGTCAGCCGTTCGGTCAGTGTGATGTACCTGATCCCACCCGTCGCCATGGCGTTGGCGGCGGGGGTTTTAGGCAGTGAGGTTTCAGCAGGAGTGGTTGCGGGGGCAGCCATTGTGCTGGGGAGCGTGATCGCGATGAATCGCGAGCCTCAGTTCAGGCGATAAAAGTCCCGGGCATTTTGCCACAGCGCCTTTTGCGCTCCGCTTTCACCCAAAGCATTAACTACAATATCTATGTCATTGTTTTCAAAGGTTCTTGGTGCGCGGGTTGACGGTAAATCAGTGCCGAACATCAAGGCGTTCGGGTTGGCCGCGTGAATGTCTTGAAGTACCTGCGGTACGTCGAAATCAACCCGGCCAAAACCGCAGGCCTTGATGCGCACCCCGTGCTCGGCAAGACGCAGTAAAGCCGGCATACCTTCGTGGCTCAGCCCCAGATGATCGATGCTCAGGGCTGGTAATCTCAACAAACGTTGGTGCAACGGGGCCAGCTCCCGTGCGTCGATGTACAGCTCTGAATGCCAGCCCACGCAGTCGTAGACGCGCTTGGCCAGTGACTCCAACTGGTCGAGTTGTTCTGAGCCGCCGCGCTTGAGGTTGAAGCGCAGGGCACGAACGCCGTGCTGGTTCAATGCTTCAAGCTCGGCGTCGGTGACGCTGGCGGGCAGTTGAGTGACGCCGACAAAGCCTGCGCCCAGGCGTTTGAGTGCGGCGATCAGGTAGGTTTGATCAAAACCCTGGAACGAGCCTGAAACCACCGCGCCCCCGACGACGCCCAGCTCGCGGGTACGCGCGAGGTAATCATCAACGCTGAAAAAGTCGGGCACGTAGCCGTTATTGGGAATCAGCGGATAAGCCTTGTCGATGATGTGGCAGTGGGCATCGAAGAGTTGGCGCATGGCGGTCATACCTGTCGGTGTGCGGGTTCGGGCTCTGGCGGGTCAGTTCAATTCGCTGATGTAGGTGCCGGTACCGTCGAGAATGTTTTTCAGGGTTTGTTCGATCTCGGCCAGTTTATCGGCATCGGCGCTATGGAGGATTTCCAGGTGGTCGCTACCGTTCAGCACGTCGGTATCGCCGGGCGCGACTTCGATCAGCAGGCGCGTCGGGCTGAGTGTGACCTTTACGCCCTCGAGGGTGGAGGGCTCATCATCCAGGGTGATTTCCAGTTCGTCCTCGTCCGGGTAGCGCGACATCAGAAACATTTCGCCCTTGTCACTGTGGCAGCACAGCATGGCCATGTTGTCTTCTTCGTCGTCACACGGGTTGGCCATGAGCAGGGCGGTGGTCATTTGCATGGTGGGGAATTCCTGGCGCTGAGCGCATCTAATCACTGAACAAGCGGCGATTTTGCCAGCCCGCGCGTTTTTGTGCTGGCTCAATCTTGGTAGGTGGCTGATGGCCTGTTATTTCGTGTCAGATATTTCTGATACTGCCGACAGAAATTAAGGCGTTTTTATGAAGTTTTATGAATCTCCACTGCTAGGGTTGTTGCTGTCCGGGTCACAAGATTGCCGCCCCATGACCGAATATGTCGCCGCACCGCAAGCAGGCCGGGCGATGCAGTCGTTAAGCTGCGTTGTTGGTGGTTATCGCTAAACATGCAGCCTGTGGACCTGGCAGTCGTTTTTACCGATAAGCATCCCGGAATAATGTTGTGACCTCAGGGTTTCAGCCAGCTTCACCTCCTTGTCACGTTGTGTTCTTGAAGGTTGAGCACAGTAGTGACAGGTCCCCCAAGCGGGAATAGCACGCGACGCTTCTCTCAATAACAAGCCCAAGCGGAGTACCACAGATGGCGTTCTTCACCGCAGCCAGCAAAGCCGACTTCCAGCATCAACTGCAATCTGCACTGGCCCAGCACGTCAGTGAACAGGCTCTGCCACAAGTAGCCCTGTTTGCTGAGCAATTCTTCGGCATCATTTCACTGGACGAACTCACCCAACGGCGTATGTCCGATCTCGCCGGCTGCACCCTGTCGGCCTGGCGGTTGCTGGAGCGCTTTGACCCGGACCAGCCGCAAGTGCGGGTGTTTAACCCCGATTACGAGCGTCATGGCTGGCAATCAACCCACACTGCGGTTGAAGTGCTGCACCACGATTTGCCGTTTCTGGTGGACTCGGTGCGTACCGAGCTGAACCGCCGTGGTTACAGCATCCACACCCTGCAAACCACCGTATTGAGCGTTCGTCGCGGCAGCAAGGGCGAGTTGCTGGAAATCCTGCCCAAAGGCACTACCGGTGAAGGCATCGCGCAAGAGTCGTTGATGTACCTGGAGATTGACCGCTGCTCGAACGCCGCTGAATTGAATGTACTGAGCAAGGAGCTGGAGCAGGTTCTGGGTGAAGTGCGCATCGCCGTGGCTGACTTTGAGCCGATGAAGGCCAAGGTCAGGGAACTGCTGGCCAGTGTCGACAACTGTCCGTATGCGGTGGACGCGGGTGAAAAAGCCGAGATCAAGAGCTTTCTGGAGTGGTTGCTGGGTAACCACTTCACCTTCCTGGGCTATGAAGAGTTTGTGGTACGTGACGAGGCAGACGGCGGCCATATCGAATACGACCCGCAGTCGTTCCTCGGCCTGACCAAGCTGCTGCGTGTCGGCTTGACCGCTGAAGACCTGCGTATCGAAGATTATGCGGTGAGCTACCTGCGTGAACCGACCCTGCTGTCGTTCACCAAGGCTGCCCACCCGAGCCGTGTGCACCGCCCGGCGTACCCGGACTACGTGTCGATCCGCCAGATCGACGCGGATGGCAAAGTGATCAAGGAATGCCGCTTTATGGGCTTGTACACCTCGTCGGTGTATGGCGAGAGCGTGCGAGTGATTCCTTATATCCGTCGCAAAGTGGACGAGATCGAGCGCCGTTCTGGCTTCCAGGCCAAAGCTCACTTGGGCAAAGAGCTGGCGCAGGTGCTGGAAGTCCTGCCTCGTGATGATTTGTTCCAGACCCCGGTGGACGAGCTGTTCAGCACCGTGATGTCGATTGTGCAAATCCAGGAGCGCAACAAGATCCGCGTGTTCCTGCGCAAAGACCCGTATGGGCGTTTCTGCTACTGCCTGGCCTATGTGCCGCGTGACGTGTACTCCACCGAAGTGCGACAGAAGATTCAGCAAGTGCTGATGGACCGTCTGCAAGCGTCGGACTGCGAGTTCTGGACCTTCTTCTCGGAATCCGTGCTGGCGCGGGTTCAACTAATTCTGCGGGTTGACCCGAAAAACCGCATCGACATTGATCCGCTGTTGCTGGAAAAAGAAGTGGTTCAGGCGTGCCGCAGCTGGAACGACGACTACGCCAGTCTGGTGGTTGAAAGCTTCGGTGAAGCCAATGGCACCAAGGTGCTGGCGGACTTCCCGAAAGGCTTCCCGGCAGGTTACCGCGAGCGCTTTGCCGCGCACTCGGCGGTGGTGGACATGCAGCATTTGTCCAATTTGAGCGAAAAGAAACCGCTGGTGATGAGTTTCTACCAGCCGCTGGGCCAAAGCGCCGGGCAGGAACTGCATTGCAAGCTGTACCACGCCGATACGCCGCTGGCGTTGTCTGACGTATTGCCGATTCTGGAAAACCTTGGCTTGCGCGTATTGGGCGAGTTCCCATACCGCCTGCGTCACGCCAACGGTCGTGAGTTCTGGATCCATGATTTTGCCTTTACTGCTGGCGAAGGCTTGAACCTGGATATCCAGCAGCTCAACGACACGCTGCAAGATGCCTTCGTGCATATCGTTCAGGGCGATGCCGAGAACGATGCGTTCAACCGCTTGGTGCTGACGGCCGGTTTGCCGTGGCGTGATGTGGCGTTGCTGCGGGCTTATGCGCGTTACCTGAAGCAGATCCGCCTGGGCTTTGATCTGGGCTACATCGCCAGCACCCTGAACAACCACACCGACATCGCTCGCGAGTTGACCCGGTTGTTCAAAACCCGCTTCTATCTGGCGCGCAAGCTGACCGCCGAAGACCTGGAAGACAAGCAACAGCGTTTGGAGCAGGCGATTCTGACCGCACTGGACGACGTTCAGGTGCTCAACGAAGACCGCATCCTGCGACGTTATCTGGACCTGATCAAAGCCACCCTGCGAACCAACTTCTACCAGCCGGATGCCAATGGCCAGAACCGTGCGTATTTCAGCTTCAAGTTCAATCCGCACCTGATTCCAGAACTGCCCAAGCCGGTGCCGAAGTTTGAAATCTTTGTCTATTCGCCTCGGGTTGAAGGTGTTCACTTGCGTTTCGGTAACGTAGCCCGTGGTGGCTTGCGCTGGTCGGACCGTGAAGAAGACTTCCGTACGGAAGTGCTGGGCTTGGTAAAAGCTCAACAAGTGAAGAACTCGGTGATCGTACCGGTGGGTGCCAAGGGCGGTTTTGTCCCGCGCCGTCTGCCATTGGGCGGTAGCCGTGATGAAGTACAGGCCGAAGCCATCGCTTGCTACCGCATCTTCATCTCCGGCCTGCTGGACATCACTGACAACCTCAAGGATGGCGCGCTGGTGCCGCCGTTGAACGTGGTGCGTCATGACGACGATGACCCGTACCTGGTGGTCGCGGCGGACAAAGGCACGGCGACCTTTTCGGACATTGCCAACGGCATTGCCATTGACTACGGCTTCTGGCTGGGTGACGCCTTTGCATCGGGCGGTTCGGCCGGCTATGACCACAAGAAAATGGGCATCACCGCCCGTGGTGCCTGGGTGGGCGTGCAGCGTCACTTCAGAGAGCGCGGGATCAACGTTCAGCAAGACAGCATCAGCGTGGTGGGCGTCGGCGACATGGCCGGTGACGTGTTTGGTAATGGCTTGTTGATGTCTGACAAATTGCAACTGGTCGCGGCCTTCAACCACCTGCACATCTTTATCGACCCTAATCCTGAGCCGGCCAACAGCTTTGCCGAGCGTCAGCGCTTGTTCGATTTGCCGCGTTCGGCCTGGTCGGACTACGACACCAGCATCATGTCAGCGGGCGGCGGGATCTTCTCCCGTAGCGCGAAAAGCATCGCCATCTCGCCTGAAATGAAAGAACGCTTTGCGATCACTGCCGATAAACTGACTCCGACCGAGCTGCTCAATGCCTTGCTTAAGGCCCCGGTAGACCTGTTGTGGAACGGCGGTATCGGGACTTACGTCAAGGCCAGCACGGAAAGCCATGCCGATGTGGGTGACAAGGCCAACGATGCGTTGCGCGTCAATGGCAACGAGTTGCGCTGCAAGGTGGTGGGCGAGGGCGGTAACCTCGGCATGACCCAACTGGGTCGTGTGGAGTTTGGCCTGAATGGCGGCGGCTCGAACACAGACTTTATCGACAACGCCGGCGGCGTGGATTGCTCTGACCACGAAGTGAATATCAAGATCCTGCTCAATGAAGTGGTGCAGGCTGGCGATATGACCGAGAAACAGCGCAACCAACTGCTCGGCAGCATGACTGACGAAGTGAGTGCGCTGGTCTTGGGCAACAACTATAAGCAGACGCAGGCCATTTCCCTGGCAGCGCGTCGTGCCTATGAGCGCATTGCTGAATACAAGCGCCTGATGAACGACCTCGAAGCCCGTGGCAAGCTGGACCGCGCCATTGAGTTCCTGCCGTCTGAAGAGCAGCTCAACGAACGCGTGGCCGCAGGTCATGGCCTGACACGCCCTGAGCTGTCGGTCTTGATCTCGTACAGCAAGATCGACCTCAAAGAGGCGTTGCTCAACTCCCAAGTGCCGGATGACGACTACCTGACCCGCGACATGGAAACGGCGTTCCCGCCGATGCTGGTCAACAAGTTTGCCGCAGCGATGCGCCGTCACCGCTTGAAGCGCGAGATTGTCAGCACGCAGATCGCCAACGACCTGGTTAACCACATGGGCATCACCTTTGTGGAGCGCCTGAAAGAGTCGACCGGCATGAGTGCGGCCAACGTGGCCGGGGCTTATGTCATCGTGCGTGACATTTTCCACCTCCCGCACTGGTTCCGTCAGATCGAGGCGCTGGACTATCAAGTGCCGGCCGAGATCCAGCTGGCCTTGATGGACGAACTTATGCGCCTGGGCCGTCGTGCCACCCGCTGGTTCTTACGCAGCCGCCGCAACGAGCTGGACGCAGCGCGCGATGTTGCGCACTTTGGTCCGCATCTGGCCGCGCTGGGCCTCAAGCTCAACGAACTGCTGGAAGGCCCGACCCGCGAAGGCTGGGAGACCCGTTATCAAGCGTACGTTGATGCGGGCGTGCCGGAGTTGCTGTCGCGCATGGTGGCAGGCACCACGCACCTGTACACCTTGCTGCCGATCATCGAGGCGTCTGACGTCACCGGTCAGAACGCCGCGGATGTGGCCAAGGCATACTTTGCTGTGGGCAGCGCGCTGGACCTGACCTGGTACTTGCAGCAGATCAGCAACTTGCCGGTGGAGAACAACTGGCAGGCGCTGGCCCGCGAGGCCTTCCGTGACGACATTGACTGGCAGCAGCGCGCAATCACCGTGTCGGTGTTACAGATGGCTGATGCCCCGGTTGAAATCGAAGCACGTGTAGCTTTGTGGCTTGAGCAGAACCAGTCAATGGTTGAGCGCTGGCGTTCGATGCTGGTCGACCTGCGTGCCGCAACCGGTAACGACTACGCGATGTATGCCGTGGCCAACCGTGAGCTGCTGGACCTGGCGTTGAGCGGTCAAACAGGGCTCTGACAGCCTGAGCAGTAAAACAAAGCCCCGGCTCAGTTGAACTGAGCCGGGGGCTTTTTTGTTTCTGGGATTCGCCGGGGCGTTAGATGCCCATGCTGCCCAAGGTCTGCACGATGTTGCGCAGAGTGACCGCCAGTGAGGGATGTTCAACTTCAAAACGCTCAACAGCGAGATTGACGTTGTCAGCCAGGCTGCTGTCGTTGGTGGCTTTTTCCAGAGCAATCTCGGCTTCAATCTGCTTGGCCAGATCGTTTAGATGCTCACGTTGTTCTTCATTGAGCGGTGGATTCTGGTCCAGTTGCTCGCGCAAGGTATTGAGTTGTTCTTGCAGTTCGCGGGCAGGCATAGCATTCATCCTTTATTGATAGGCACTGTTGTAGACCTTCGAGGAGCGCAAAAGATCTACAAGCGGGCGTCTAGATTAATCCAGTCGTGCCAAGAGTGCATGATCTGTCTCAAAATTGCAGTTGGTTGACGCCTCTGGATTAAACGGGGATCAACGCTTCTGCCTCGATCTCGATAAGCCATTCGGGCAGCGACAACCCGCTGACGATAATCCAGGAGGAGGGCGGCGGGTTATTTGGGAAGCGGTTGCGCAGCGCGCTGGCGATGGGCTCTTGCTGATCACGGGCGGACTCAACGATGTAGAGTCGCAGCATGATGACGTGCGACAGGTTGCCATTAGCATGGGCCAGGATTGACTCGATGTTGTCCAGCGCCTTTTCGGTCTGCTCAGTAATCCCCGGGCCGACAGTGTTTTCATTGACGTCCACCCCGACCTGGCCGGATAGCAGAATCCGGCGTCCATCGCGTACTTCGATGGCTTGGCTGAAGCCGTACTGCAGGGAGTTGAAAACAGTTGGCGGGTTATAAACGCGTCTGTTCATAGCGTTTGTCGGTCCTTGGCAAAGTGTTAGAGCGGCAAGTCTGCAATTTAATGGTCGAAGGTGCAGTTGCAGCCTTGTAACCGGGCGTTTCTTCGGCGTGCAGCGTTTATGTAAGTCGTCCTGCCAACCTTGTGTGGCATATGTTGCGTAGCTTGGGGGCTGCCAAAAATGCAATTGCCGTTATACTCATCGCCTGACCCCAGGGCGTAGCGCCCAAGTGATACGTATTCTCAAGGAGTTTTGCTATGCGCTGGACCAAGCGTCTTGCTCAAATTGGCCTGTGTGCCACTGTGTCAATGGCACCGTTTGCTGCCAATGCGGCCACCGAGGCTGACCCGTGGGAAGGCTTCAACCGCGCCATTTTCACGTTTAACGACACGCTTGATACCTATGCCTTGAAGCCGATTGCTCAGGGTTATCAGTTCATCACGCCGCAGTTTCTGCAAGACGGCATTCACAACATGTACCGAAACATCGGCGATGTGCGCAACCTGGCCAACGACGTGTTGCAAGGCAAACCTCACGCCGCAGCTGTCGACACCTCACGCATGTTGATGAACACCATCTTCGGTATTGGCGGCTTCTTTGATGTGGGCACCAAAATGGGCCTGCAACGCAACGACGAAGACTTCGGCCAGACGCTGGGCCGGTGGGGCCTGCCAAGCGGTCCTTATCTGGTCCTGCCGCTACTGGGCCCAAGCACCGTGCGTGACGCAGCCGGTATCTACCCGGACTCCTTCACCAAGCCATACCGCTACATGAACGATATTCCGGCGCGCAACATGGCGATCGGCATGGATGTGATCGATGCGCGTGCCAGCCTGTTGTCGGCAGAAAAACTGATCACCGGCGACAAGTACGTCTTTATTCGTAACGCGTACCTGCAAAACCGTGAGTTCAGAATCAAAGACGGCGAGATTGAAGACGACTTTTAAGTCATTCATCCTGCCCACAAAAAACGGCCTTTATGGCCGTTTTTTGCATCGTTGTTCATGAAAAAAATGCATCTTTAAGGGCGTTTAAACCAAGGTTTTAGTTGCCGTTTACGATGTTCTTATAACCCGAGGGAATTTAACCGGGTGAACACGTCAAGCCGCTATCGGCCTGAGCTTGAAACCCCCCGCAGATGGGAGTACCGTCTGCGCCTTACACGAGCACCTTTTGTAGGAATGATTAAAACAATCGTTCTGGTGAGGGATGTTCAAAAGCCTATTCAGTCGTTGGGCCCGATGTGTTCGAGCCCTGACGCAAACCTAATTCTGGCGCCGTTTGCCCACATGCAAAAAACCAGTGCCACGCTGCTGATCATTGATGACGACGAAGTAGTGCGTGCCAGTTTGGCAGCCTATTTGGAAGACAGCGGCTTCAGCGTCCTGCAGGCCAGCAATGGCGTGCAAGGTCTCAAGGTGTTCGAGCAAGAGCAGCCGGACTTAGTGATCTGCGATCTGCGCATGCCGCAAATGAGCGGGCTGGAGTTGATTCGCCAGGTCGCCCAGCGCTCGGCACAGACCCCGGTGATCGTGATCTCGGGCGCCGGTGTGATGAGTGATGTGGTCGAAGCGCTGCGTCTGGGGGCCGCCGACTATCTGATCAAGCCGCTTGAAGATCTGGCGGTGCTGGAGCACTCCGTGCATCGTGCGCTGGATCGCGCCCGGTTACTGCATGAGAACCAGCGCTACCGCGAGAAGCTGGAATCAGCCAACCGCGAGCTTGAAGCCAGCCTGCATCTGCTGCAGGAAGACCAGAACGCCGGGCGGCAGGTGCAGATGAACATGCTGCCTACCAGCCCCTGGTCGCTCGACGGGTTCGACTTTGCGCACCAGATTATTCCGTCGTTGTATTTGTCGGGTGATTTCGTCGACTACTTCAAGGTTGATGAGCGTCGGATAGCGTTTTACCTGGCAGATGTTTCTGGCCACGGAGCGTCTTCAGCGTTCGTGACCGTGTTGCTCAAGTTCATGACCACTCGCTTGCTATTTGAATCCAAGCGCAATGGCACTTTGCCTGAGTTCAAGCCGTCCGAAGTGCTCGCGCACATCAACCGTGGCTTGATCAACTGCAAGCTGGGCAAGCATGTGACCATGGTCGGCGGTGTGATTGACCAAGAGACTGGCCTGCTGACCTACAGCATCGGTGGGCACCTGCCATTGCCGGTGCTGTACACCCCGGACAGCGTGACTTATCTGGAAGGGCGAGGGTTGCCGGTCGGCCTGTTCAACGAAGCGACCTACGAAGATCAAGTGCTGAAATTGCCCGAGACATTCAGCCTGACGTTGATGTCTGACGGAATTTTGGACCTTTTGGCCGAGCCTACACTCAAAGAGAAAGAAGCTGCTCTACCTCAGTTGGTAAAAGCAGCGGGTGGCAGCCTGGATGGTCTGCGCCAGGTTTTTGGATTAGCTACGCTAGGGGAGATGCCGGATGATATCGCCCTGATGGTGTTAAGCAGGAATCTTACATGAGTACCGGTAGAATTCAGTTCGCCGAACAGGACGGCACCTTCGTCCTGAAGTTTGTCGGTGAAGTGCGTCTGACACTGTGTTCAGCACTGGATGCGACAATCGAAAGGATCTTCACGGCGCGCAACTTTACGGCCATCGTGATCGACCTCACAGAGACTCGCAGTATCGACAGCACCACATTGGGCTTGCTGGCGAAACTGTCGATTTTGTCGCGCCAAAAAATAGGCCTGTTGCCGACGGTCGTGACCACCCACGAAGACATCACCCGACTGTTGCAGTCGATGGGCTTCGATCAGGTCTTCAACATCATCAACAGACCAATACCTTGCCCTGAGTGCCTCACCGACTTGCCGTCGCAAGACGAGACTGAAGACGTGGTTCGGGTCAAGGTGCTTGAAGCGCACAAAATTCTGATGGGCCTCAATGACTCCAACCGTGAAGCTTTTCATGATCTGGTGAACGCGCTCGAGCGCCATTGATCCATGGCGCACAAAAAAGGGGCCGTCCTGAACAGGAACGGCCCCTTTTGCTTGCCCGGTTTTTAGCGGCCTTCCAGCAGCTCGGCGGCTTGATCCAGCAGCGCCAGCGGATCCTTGGCTTTATGGATATCCGCCGACAGCAACTGACGGAAGCGTCGCGCGCCAGGGAAGCCTTGACCCAAGCCCAGAATATGCCGCGTTATGTGATGCATCGAACCGCCCGAGGCGATATGCGTAGCAATATACGGCCTTAACTGCTCCAGCACCTGTGCACGAGTGATAATCGGCTCTGCGCTGCCAAACAACTGCTGATCGACCTCCGCCAGCAGATACGAGTTGTGATACGCCTCACGGCCCAGCATCACACCATCAAACACCTGCAAATGCGCGTGGCACTCCTCCAGCGTCTTGATACCGCCGTTAAGGACAATCTCCAGTTCCGGGAAATCAGCCTTCAACTGAGACACAACGTCATAGCGCAGTGGCGGGATATCACGGTTTTCTTTCGGTGAAAGCCCTTCCAGAATCGCGATACGCGCATGCACCGTAAAGCTTTCGCAACCGGCATCACGCACCGTGCCGACAAAATCGCACAATTGCGCGTAGCTATCGCGGCCATTGATCCCGATCCGATGCTTGACCGTCACCGGAATCGACACCGCATCGCGCATCGCCTTCACACACTCGGCGACCAGCGCCGGATGAGCCATCAAACACGCGCCAATCATATTGTTCTGCACCCGATCACTCGGGCAGCCGACATTCAGATTAACCTCGTCATAACCCGCCGCCTGCGCCAAACGCGCACACGCCGCCAAATCCGCAGGCGTACTGCCACCCAACTGCAACGCCAACGGGTGCTCAGTATCGTCATGCCGCAAAAACCGCTCGGCATCACCGTGCAGCAAAGCACCGGTGGTCACCATCTCGGTGTACAACAGCGCATGTTTGGACATCAGCCGCAGGAAGAATCTGCAATGGCGATCAGTCCAGTCCATCATGGGTGCCACAGAAAATCTTCTGGAGGGTTCTGAGCGCTCTAGATGAGAGGCTTTAGAGTGTTTTTCGGTCATGATCTATCGTTCAAATATGTGCTTTTCAGCCGTTTCGCCTGCTTGGAGAAGCACAGTGCAGCAAAGCCTTTTAGCTTCTGCTGAGGCGTAATGGCCGGGAGTTTATCAGGAATCCTAGTGGCAATTGACTTATGTAAACATTGAGCCTGTAGGAGCGAGCTTGTCTCGCGATCTTTTGATTTTCAAAAGCAAAAGATCGCGAGACAAGCTCGCTCCTACAATTTTGTTATGGTGGCGACTGTTATGAGTTTCATAGCCTGTCGAGTCGAGTACCGATGACCATCCAACTGCCTCGCACTATTGAACAATTCATAGGTGGCGCCACGGCTGAGAGCCGACGAGATCGGTGAATCCCCCTGCGATGTTTATAGCTTCAAACGTGGTAACGATCGTTTCTTTCTCAAGATTTGCCCGGCTATTTTTGGCACCTACCACGTATAGCGTGTTACGAGAGGCGCGGGTATTGTCCTGGCTCACAGATCGCCTGAGTGTTCCTGAAGTGGTGGCTGTCGCGGAAAACGTTGAAGGTGAGTTCATGATTACGCGTTGTGTCGACGGGCAATCCCTTCAGGCGCGTATCAATGAACCGTCTTCGAACATTATGTTTTTTTGCGAGGCGGTTCGGCAATTACAGGCTGTGCCAATCCACGATTGCCCGTTTGATTCAAGTGTTGAAGCGCGTCTGCATGAGTTGGACTATCTGCTGGCACATAACTTGGGCGAGGGAGATGAACCGGCCAAGCGCGAGTTTTTCGAGCAGTTGGACGAACTTTTCTAGAGTTCCTCGCCATGGGCTCTGCCTGTAACTCACCATAGAGCGATTTAGAAAATGCCAAACATTCAACGGTACAATTGTCTTGGCTTCCAAGCCTACCGAGTAGATGGGGCATAGACCCTGACTGCTTGACTCTCTTTCAGTCAATTCTAGGGAATTTTCACGGTTGTACTTGCGTCATGATAGTGGCCCTCATCATCAATCAACGTGTAATTCACAGTCAGCTTGCTCTGAACATCAAGGCTAAAGGAGGCCAATGAATAGGGTTTGTCGCTTAAAGGAGGGGTCATCATGTCCAGCGTTTTGGCATTGGCGCGCTCTCGACCTTCATCCATTACCCGTAGAGAGGAAAATGAGGCGTGATAAGGGGTGGGGTTGTGACATACCAAAACCCAGCCACCAGCGTGTTGCTTAAGGCTGAAGGTGAGCAATGTGGCCATTTTTTCCGGGGGAACAGGTAAGTTGGCAGGGCGGTAGAACACCTTCATTTGGGTGTTCATTGCCACAGCAACTTGAGTCGCAAGCATCGGGCCAATCGTTTTGGTGGGCGGGATCTCGTAAATGTTCAGCCAACTCACCGACTCGCGGTCTTTTGGAAGTGAGCTAGCATCTTGAACGATCCGCAAGCCTTGAATGGCGCCTGCTTGCAGCTTGAATACCGAGGGCAATGCGACCATGGTTGACACAGCATTTTCCGGGGCTTGATTACCCTCGCCGTTGTCGAGCCAGGTTTGTACAACAACCGGATAGGTATTGGTGTTGGCGAGCATCAGTGAGCGCTGTGTTTGCCCCTCGTGGAAAATCAACCGGGTCCTCTCCGGCATGACGCCAGCATAAGCGCTTTGCAAAGCGCCCAGCACTAAACACCCCCAAAGCAGCAATTGCGCACATTTTTTTTTATTCATTGTACTTTCACCAAGACATAAGCAGTTGCGTTGACTTTTCCCGGTTTGGCCGTCAAACCGGGCAGTGCACTGAGGGTGGCAGTGATGGTCTGCGAATAATTGGTGAAGTTCTGCGTGTTGCTCCCATTGCTGCTCGCCCCATCCAAGACCGGGTACCAGCCACCGGAAGCACCGGTGCCGGTGTTGGACCAACCTAAAAAATTCATGGCAGTGCCGTCCTTTGCGTTGCGCAAGCTGATCCCGACACCCGTCGCAACCGACGGATCGCTGCCATAGCCGTTGGACAATAAGTGAGTGACCGCGCCGCCACTGGTCACAAGACCCATGGATTGGGCTTGGGTATAGGCGCTTTGAGCGACTTGAATACCGAGTGCTGTTTGATTGGTTGATGTTCCGGAATTCACCGCGTTATCGCATTCAAGATCAATGGTGAAGTCGCTGCTGCGCGTGGCTCCCTGGTTAAGCTCAGCGGCGGTGACGGGCAGGAAGGTGACGACAGGTGTGACGTTTCTGGCTACACAAGTAGCCGCATAGCTGATTGACGCCGCCGAGCGCATGCCGTACCCAACGCCGTTTCGAGCGCCCCAAAATCTGTAGTATCTGCTGGAGTCTTCCCCGACCGAGTCGGACTTGATACCGCCACCCTGGAACTGGATATAACCGTTGGGTTGTGTACAGGTGTAAGGATAAACACCACTACCACTGCTGGCGGCTGTTCCAGTGCAATAATTTGAAACTGAGCCTGTCGTTGGAGGGAGGCTTGAAACTCGAACGAGCTCGGCCTGGATCAGGCTCAAGTGTTTTGCCTTAATCTGGATCTTGTTGCCTACCGTGTCGTATTCGGTGATCCGGGCTTGCTGCCAGTAACGGGTGTAAACCTGGCCGGAATTGACATGAGTCAGCCTGATTGCAACATAAGGAAACCAGGTCGCAAAGTAATTAGGCAGACCATCTGCAGCCCCAATGTCCCAGAATCCGCCCACCCGATCATCACCATTAGTGGCAAAAAGTTCGTAGAGGTCATCAGCATCAGTGATATCACATTCCCACATAACAGTTTCACTGGTCAGTCCGGGGGCGGAAGCCGGTGAAATTACGATTGAACCTAGCAGAGTGCCCACGGGCTGTAAGTGGGCTGATGTCAGGTTGATCCGGCCGAAGGTAAGTTGTGCTGTACTGTTGTCTCGTGTCTGGATGCCGGAGTAGATCCTGCTGCAGGTTGCCTGAGCGTCAGAAATGACTGCCCCGAACATCACGATAAGTGTGAGCGTTAATCGATAACGGGAAATCATCATTAGGGTGTTCTTTTTGTAAAAAGGGATCATGGGATGCGGCACTCGCTATTGATCTTGATCAAAGCCTGACTGACATCCTGTCGAGTCAGGTCGAAGTGCATGCTGCATCGTTCTTCTGGAGCGTCGCCCCAGCGTGCGACCAACGTGCCTTTGAGTTTGTCGGTCCGAAGGTAGGCCTGGCTGCCTTGGCCGACCATGCCGATTACGCTGTTGCTGTCATCCAGTACATCGGCTCCCATGGGCACTGCTTTGCCGTCACTGCGCAGGGCCTTTACCAGAATTGCGTTGCCAATCACTGTATTGAACTTGACCTTGACTGCCGCCCCCGCATATGGAGCAACGCGTTGTTGGCCATTGCCGATTTCCGTCTTTTCACTGATACCTTCCGGGTTGATAACAACGGAGTTGTAGCGGTATGGCGTTAGTGACGGCACCAGTGCATACCCTCGGCTATCGATTGTGGCTCCGCTTGCGCTCATGACTTTGGCACCACTGGCACCCTTGGCTTCGATCAGCGCAAAGGTATCGCTCAAGTACGGGCCAAAAGTGATACCCCCCTCGTGCACTGCCAGAGCACCGCGGGCACTCCCTGAGGCCTGCCAGTAATCCTGACTTTTGGAGGCTGTAGCACTCAGAGAAGCGTTGGGCAGATATTTTTGAAGGCTGGCACTAAAAACGTTGAGTTTTTGTTGGGCATCGCGAGAGGCGTCAATGCCATAGCTCAGCGACTGATCGTCGCCCTGAGTGCCTGACAACGAGGTTTGATACACATTGCCAGAGTCCGAACTATGGGTGACCGAGGTACTTAGATAGGGCGTGTTAAGGCGACCGGGGCTGCCGAGCGGGAAAGACACGGACAACAGCGTAACGGTTTCGCTTCTGCCGTCTGTACGTGCAATGCCAAGACCACCATTGGCGAATGTGTTGTCGAGTGGATCGTCGTAGTTCCCGTTGCGGCGGTTCAGATAACTGCCGGTAGTTTGCCGTGATGTCGTCAGATTAAGGCTGATATTGTTACGCAGTGTGTTGGACCAGCCAAACTGTAATTGAGTGTCGCGATCTCGACCATTGCGATAGTCTTGGGTCGAGCCCGACAGAAATACGCTGCCCATGTCATCAAGGCTTTGGTTAATCGACACTTCGAAGCGCGAGCGCTGCATGTAGCTTGTCGACTCCCAGGTTTCGTGTTTTCGAGTCGATCTGCGTACCCCCAAGACATCGCCCAAATCGCGATAGCCTTCAGTGGAATAGCGATACCCGGCTATTGATAAGGTAGTGTTGGTGGGCTGAAACGTTCGACTGTATGACAGACGTCCCATCCAGCCATCCAACTGACCGTCTCCGGGCAAGTCAGCTCGTGAGTACGTAGTATCCAGGCCGAATGCACCCAGGCTGCTGGAGTACACGCCTCCAACTACGACCGCCTGATAACGATCCGCGATTCTCAGGCCGCTGTTGGCGGTAATGCTATTGCTCAGGCCGATTTGGTAGGTCACCTCACCAAACGGATCGTGATCTCCGTTGTCTCGGGTTCGTCCCAGCGCCAAGCTGTAGCGAGACACGCCAGGGCGCAACGATTCGGGAACCGCCGAGAAGGGCACCGTAAACGTGCTGACGTTACCATCAGCTTCAATCACAGAGACTTCCAGGTCGCCGTTGTAGTTGGTTGAATAAAGGTCATTGATCTCAAATGGACCCGGCGTGACGGTAGTTTGATAAATATCATTGCCGTTCTGACGCACGATCACTTGTGCGTTGCTGGTAGCGACTCCTCGTATCGTGGGCGCATATCCGCGCTGTGACTCGGGCAACATGCGGTCGTCAGAGGCGATCTCAATACCGGTATAACTTAGCCCTGAAAAAAAACGCCCCGACGTAAACCCCTGGCCTGCAGTCAGGTCGCCCTTAATGCCCGGTAATGCTCGTTGGGCGTATGTACGGGTCGTATTCCAGTGCGATCCGTAATCGTTGTCATAACGCCAGTTTCCCTGATGGCGCAAGCGCCATAGACCCACGTTCAAGCCACTGTTCAGGGACAGATAACTCGAATCTGTACTGCTGTTGTTTTTACCGGAGCGAGTCACATGATATTGGTTGGCGCTGTAATTGACGAAGCCCATAAGGCTGCCGGCATCAAGACTCTGTGTTGGCACGTAACCCCTTGGCGTGTTGATCATCAGGCTCTGCGGGATGCTTAAATCCAGTCTCAGTATCGAAAAATCGAAAGCCGTAGAGGCGCCGTGGATGGCCTGTGAGAGGATCAGGCATTGATTGTCGTCGGTGGTATGAATGGCGCTTTTAAGCACACCTGAAGACTCCAGCAGTTTCTCTGACAGACAGGGCTGGACATCGCCATTTCCCTGGCTGGCAAAGCGCAAGTCAACCCGATCTACAAAACGCCGGTTGATAAATAGATCGACTTTGTACTGCCCTGGTTCTACTGCGTTAATACGGTTGAAACGCGATAACGAGCCATTACCGAACATCATGTTGTCGTCGAAAACGTAAGGGTCGTTAGCGCTCACTGTGGCAGGTTCTGCCAGAACCGGATCAGGACACAACAAACTGACAGTGGTTAACGCCGATGCTCCTACCAGATCGCGTAATCCATGTAAGCGTGAAACCTTAAAATCCTTTTTAAATACATAAACGCGACGCACAAGCATAAACACTCATCCCGGGCCATCAGTTAATAAGGAGGTCATTGATGACATCTGCACCGTAATCGTTGACTAACGTCAGGCGTAGCATGTCGCCTTTGCTGGCTGACGTATGAGTGGGCAGCATCCAGTTGACTTCACTCAGAGGCGGAATCATCACGGCCTGATTTAAGGGAAGTGTTTGACCGGCATGGATCACCTTCGCCTCGCGCACGGTGGCGTAGTAACCACTGCGATTGCTGGCGACGATAGACCTGCCTTGTAATTTGAAGCTGAGTGATTTACTCAGCTCATCCGGGTTACCCGCCAGTTGCTGAGGGCGGTAGAACAGTTTCATCCGGCTATTCACGCCAACCAGCAACTTGTTGGCCTGCAATTCGCTGGCCTTGATGGCCGGCATTTGCAGGAAACTAAGATAAAAGAGTGTTTCTCTATCTTTGGCTAACCTGTTACCAGTAAAGACCAAACGAACAGTCTGTCCGGCATTCGGGTTAATACGAAAAATTTGTGGATTGGCAATAAAAGGTGAAGTGGTATTTTGCGGCTCGTTATTGTCTGGATCGTTATCAATCCACATTTGCACGATATAGGGCAGTGCATTCTGATTGGTCAACTGCACGGTTTTTTCTTGCGCCTGAGCAGGGTATATCACTCGGGTGCCGGTCATGATGACACTGGCACTAACAGGATTCACTGAAAGTGCCAGGAGAGTTAGAGCGAAGGTCTGAGTTAGTTTTATTAGGCGTGACATGGCAATCCGCACACAACGTGTAAAGAGTAGGGGCGTTTGGGGGAGACAACTCTACCGGGCGTATTGCCCGGTAGAGTGGACTACTGCTTTACAGATAATCCAAAGCGTATTGCACGCTGGCTGTAACTGTACCCGCAGTGGCACCACCTGTTTCGCTGACATACTGCGCAGCGAAATCATGGCTGGTTTCAGTTTGCGCGCTGGGTAGAACCAGACCGGCCACCGAGGTGACCCCTTCAAGTACGATGGCCGTACCTGCAGGTGCGCTAAGCAATTGAATTTGTACGTTTGTGGCTGTACCTGAGCTGCCAAGGTTGCCAGCACTGGTCACGTTGTTGCCCAAGAATGCAGTTTTGATCGCCAGGGCTGTTGATGATGGGGCAGTGCAACCGCTGATGCTTACAGTGAAAGGGGTCTCTCCGGCTTTGCTGTTCGCGGCACTCAACGATGTGGCACTCACAGTGGGTAGCAGGATCATCGGGCTGGCCGCATTACCATTGACTGCAACCGTACATGTTTGATCGGTGACTTGTCCGTTAAACGTGATGGTGTTTTGAGAAGCTGCGAAAGCCATGACAGGGAATGTAGCGGCGAGGATTAAAGCGATCCGTTTCATGGTGTAACTCCTGTGTGAGGTTTAGATGTACTCCTAAAGCCGGAAAGAGTTAAGAAGGCGTTTTGTCAAAATGCAAATATAAAATAAAATTTGTGTTGTCGTTGATAGTGTCTAGGCTGTGTGATTTGGCGAGGTGTTACTGAGAGTCTGCTGTGCTGTTTTAATCATTGTTTAAAGTGGGGGTGTTGTCGTGTGGTCAGTTGGGTTTTTTTATCTAATTGCACAAGGAATGGAACTTTTGATCAGATCGGTAATACACGCTCGCGCTATGGAGCAATTCAAGACGTAGGCGATTTTTGAATATGGGGGAGTTGGTTTTAAGCTAGAAGAGTGATACTTCGTCATCTCTTTCATGGGGGCCTGTTGCGGGGCTGTATGTGTTGTGACACACAGCCCCAACCCTTTTTAATCAGGCAAGCTCATGTGCACCAACGGGAAGGGTCGTCCTTCGCCGTCCAGTGGCGAACGCCCCGTTTGTACGAAGCCGTAGTGCAAATAAAACCCTGCGGCCTGTGGGTTTTGCTCGTTGACATCCACGCTGAGCGTCGCGCGCGACGTGCGGACATGGTCCAGCAAGGCTCGGCCAATGCCTTGGCCATGCTGTTGTGGGTCTACGAAGAGCATTTCCACATGGTTGTCACTCAGTCCAATGAAACCTAGTGGCCAGTCTTTTGTATCTACCGCGACCCACAGCTCTACGGCTGGCAAGTAGATGTCACGTAACTGCGGGGTCAGTGCATCGATGTCCGATGGCTGCAAAAAGTCGTGAGTGGCCTGAACTGCGCGCAGCCAGATGTTGAGCAACTGCGGATGGTCCGCAGCGTTACCCTTGCGAATGATCATGAAATCATCCTTCTTCTCTTGATGTCTGATGATGGGTGCGCCGGGCAGTGGCGACCGATTAAGAGTCGGCTTCAGGTATGACCGCTTCGCGAGTTAACGCCTGGGCGGTGCACTTAAGAGGGGCCGAAAAAGAATGGGCGGCCAATTTGCCGGGGCACATTGAAGATGTCAATAAGGTGGGTGGGGGCCGACCGCTACCCAAGCATTATCAACTCGGCACCCTCTAGCAGTAGCGGACGTACCAGGATCTTGTAGCAATCGGCATCAAATGCCTGGCCGGTGCTTTTCGGCGCCTGTCTGGCCTCAGCCTCCGTGGCGTAGGTGCCGATGTAATGCCAGCCGTCCACGACGTGGTATTCCACATGCTCACCGTGGCGTTCGTGCAGTGCGATTGCGCAGGGGAACGGCCAGCGATGTACGGCCCAGCGGGCAAGCGCGGTTAACAAGCGTTCGGTGTGGGCAGCATGGCTTTCATCACCTCTGCAGGCGCCTGCGCATTTGCCGATTTGTGCTCTGAAGCAACTGCGGCCCATCGCTTTTTCGATGCCGAGCAGGCTGTGGCACAGGCGCTGCTCGTCAGCGATCAGCATCAACGCTTCAGTGGCCATGCGCTTGTTGCGGAACAGCCCGTACAACGGGCTGGCGCCGGGCAAGTCTGTGGTGTCGATGATGTCTACAGCACCATCGATGACGCGTATTGAACACAACCGGCGTTGCTTGCGTAATCGCTTGTTTTTGAGGGGTTGCAGTTCTTTGATCAGGCGCGATTCTAGCAGCAGCGCGCCGATTTCTCCGGCGGTTTGCACATACTCGATTCTTTGCGCTTGGCGCAGCATGCGGGCTTCTTCGGGTGTTCGCAGGTGTGCCAGCAGTCGGCTGCGGATATCGACACTTTTACCGATGTACAGCGGCATCGAGTCGTCTTGCGCATAAAAGAAGTAAACCCCTGGCGCTCGCGGTGCAGCAGCGACTTGAGCGCGCAGGTGCTCAGGGTATTCATAAACAGGGGCGAGTTGTGCAGGACGTATGGGCATGGTGGTTATAGTGCGGCATAGGTAACGGGATATGACAGCCGCCGGTCAGAATCGCTCCGGTGTGTGCGGCTAGAACCGGTCATGGAACCCGGCTAGAGTTGTGCCCAACTGGAACGCTGAAGCTAAAGGACTGCCGATGAATTTGACGCCTGAACACTTTGTCAGTCTGGCAATGAGTAACCCGATCAACGCTGAACTCATGGCCCGCTTGCCCAGGCTGGGCGTTGAACAGTGCTTGTTGACGGCGGGAAGCCTGTTTCAGGCGGTCTGGAACCATCGCTCAAACCTGCCGCCGGCGTTTGGGGTTAAGGATTACGACGTTTTTTACTTTGATCAAGACGTGTCTTGGGAGGCAGAAAACGAAGTCATCATCAAGGCACGGCAGCTGTTCGGGGATCTGGGTGTGAACGTCGATATCAAGAACCAGGCCCGGGTGCACCTCTGGTATCCCGAACGTTTCGGCAGGCCTTATCCGCAGTTGTTTACCGCCCGGGACGGTATTGATCGTTATCTGGTGGCCGGGACCTGCGTGGGGCTTTGCGTTGAAAGCGGCGAGGTGTATGCGCCTTATGGGCTGGATGATATTGCGCAGGGGCTGTTACGCAATAATCCATTAAGCCCGCAGCCTGATTTGTTTATGCAGAAGGCCAAAAGCTACCAAGCGCGTTGGCCATGGCTGACGATTATTGATCTGTAGGGGCGAGCGGTCTTTTTAAAGATCAAAAGATCGCGAGCAAGCTCGCTCCTACAGATTGGTTACCCGTTAATTAAGGCGTTATTGGCGCATGCGGGTGGCTTTGCGCGAAGTGTTTTTCATAGGCCCGGCAAACTCGCAGTACCTGGTCATCGGCAAAGCGTGCGCCGACCACGTGCAGGCCTACCGGCAGGCCATTGTCGGCCAGCCCGCAGGGCACTGATGCCGCTGGTTGTTGGGTCAGGTTGAACGGGTAGGTGAACGGGGTCCATTGCATCCAGTCGGTCAATGAGGACTCGGGCGGCACGTTGTGCCCGGCCGCAAATGCGGTGATGGGCAGCATGGGCGAGACCAGAATGTCGTAGCGCTGATGGAAGTCGTTCATGTGCGCGACCAATGCCGCCCGTGCTTCCAGCGCGGTGCTGTATTGCTCAAGGGTGATGCGCTCGCCAAGGCCGGCAATCCGTTGCAGCCCTGGGTCCATCAGCTCGCGCTGGGCACTGCTGAGTTGGCCAGCCAGGCGCGCTGCACCGGCAAACCACAGGGTGTTGAAAGTCTCCAGCGGATCGCTGAAACCTGGGTCAACCTGCTCGACATGGGCGCCGAGTTCGGCCAGACGCTGCACCGCTTGGGCCACGACGCGGGCGACGTGCGGGTCAACGTCGACATAGCCGAAGTTGGGGCTGTAGGCGATGCGTAAACCCTTGAGGTCATCACTCTGTGCCAGCCAGGGCGTGGTGCGCGGGGCGCCGATCAAACCATCGCGGGCATCGGGCCTGGCCACGGTTTGCAGCATCAGGACCGAGTCTTCAACGGTGCGGGTCATCGGCCCCAGATGCGAAAGGATGGTCATGGAACTGGCCGGCCATTGCGGTACGTAGCCGAAGGTCGGCTTGATGCCAAATGTGCCGGTGAACGCGCAAGGGATGCGGATCGAGCCGCCGGCATCGCTGCCCTGATGCAGCACGCCCAGGTTTAGCGAGGCGGCAGCGGCAGCCCCGCCGGATGAGCCGCCTGCGGTCAGCCGGGTGTCCCAGGGGTTACGGGTGATGCCATACAGCGGGTTATCGGTGACGCCTTTCCAGCCGAACTCGGGGGTCGTGGTCTTGCCCAGCAAGACCGCGCCTGCCTTGCGCATAAAAGCACTAAAAGGCGCGTCAATCTCCCATGGACCTTGCGCCGTGGTGGTGCGAGAGCCTTTGCGGGTGGGCATGCCTTGAGTCAGAGTCAGGTCTTTGATCGAGGCCGGTACGCCATCCAGCGCGCCGCAAGGCGTGCCCTTAAACCAGCGCTGTTCCGATGCCCGGGCCGCTTGCAGCGCGCCTTGCGGGTCAACATGGCAGTACGCGTTGACTGCCGAGTTGTATCGCTCAATGCGCAGCAGGGCATCCTCGGCCACTTCCACTGGAGAGAGGCTTTTATCGCGGTAACGGGCCAGCAATTCGACGGCGTTCATCTGGCCGATGTCAGGTGTATTACTCATGATTGTTTACCTCCTTGCGCGGCATTGACCATGGCCCGCAGCAGTACAGCGCAGCCGTCGGCCAAGTCTTGAGGCGCCGCGTTTTCGATTTCGTTGTGGCTGATGCCGCCTTCACATGGCACAAAAATCATCCCGGCCGGGCCCAGCTCGGCGACAAAAATCGCGTCGTGCCCGGCGCCGCTGACGATGTCCATATGGCTCAAGCCCAACTGTTGCGCGCCCTGGCGCACGGCATCGACACACGCAGGGTTGAAGTCCAGCGGCGGGAAATCAGCGGTCGGGATCAGCTCAAAACTCAAGCCGTGCTCGACACTGGCCACTTCGATGGCTTCGCGCACTTCATCCACCATGGCTTGCAGGTGATTGGCATGCAGGTGCCGCAGGTCGATGGTCATGTGCACTTGCCCGGGGATCACGTTACGTGAGCCTGGGTGCAGGGTCAGGCAGCCGACGGTGCCGCAGGCATGGGGTTGATGCTGGTGGGCGACCCGGTTCACGGCGCTGACCACGTGCGCGGCGCCGACCAGCGCATCTTTGCGCAAGTGCATGGGGGTAGGGCCGGCATGGGCTTCAACGCCGGTCAGGGTCAGGTCAAACCACTTCTGGCCGAGGCAACCCATGACCACGCCAATGGTGGTATTGCGGTCTTCCAGCACCGGGCCTTGCTCAATGTGCGCTTCAAAATATGCGCCCACCGGGTGCCCGAGCACAGGCCGGTTGCCAGCGTAGCCAATGCGCTGCAACTCGGCGCCGACTGACAAGCCTTGCTCATCGACTTTGCTCAGGGTTTCGTCCAGGTCGAATTTGCCGGCAAACACCCCGGAGCCCATCATGCACGGCGGGAAGCGCGAGCCTTCTTCGTTGGTCCAGACCACCACTTCAATGGGCGCTTCGGTGGTCAGTTGCAGGTCGTTCAGGGTGCGGATGACTTCCAGCCCGGCCATGACCCCGTAGCAACCATCGAATTTGCCGCCGGTGGGTTGGGTGTCGATGTGGCTGCCGGTCATGACCGGTGGCAGGTCGGGCTGACGGCCCGCGCGGCGGGCAAAGATATTGCCAATGCCGTCAACGGTCACCGTACAGCCGGCTTCTTCACACCAGCGCACAAACAGGTCGCGGGCCTGGCGGTCGAGGTCGGTCAGGGCCAGACGGCAGACACCGCCCTTGGCCGTGGCGCCGAGTTGTGCCAGGTCCATCAGCGATTGCCACAGGCGGTCGCGGTTGATCAGCGGCGCGTTGCTGTTGAAAAGGTCGGATAACACGATAGGGCTGTTCATGGACACGAGTCTCCCTTCAGGCGCTAAGGGCCAGATAACGGTTCTTGATCGTTGGGTTGGCGCGGAAATCGGCGGCGCTGCCTTCGTACACCACACGGCCTTGTTCAAGCACGTAATGGCGATCGGCAAGCTTGTCGCAGACCATCAGGTTTTGTTCCACCAGCAGCACGGGCAGGCCGTCGTCCTTGATCTTGCGCAGGATCTTCACCAGTTCATCGACGATCACCGGTGCCAGGCCTTCGGTGGGCTCATCGAGAATCAATAGTTTGGGATCGTTGACCAGGGCACGGGCGATGGCGAGCATTTGCTGCTCCCCGCCGGACAACGCATGGCCAGCGTTTTTACGCCGCTCCTTGAGGCGTGGAAACATGCTGTAGACGTCTTCCAACTGCCAGCGGCTGGTTTTGCGTTGGGCAATGCGCAAGTTTTCTTCAACGCTCAGCAGACGGAAGATCCCGCGATGCTCCGGCACCAGGGCCAGGCCTTCGCGGGCGATTTCGAAAATCTTGCGCCCGACCATGTTCTGGCCGTTAAAGCGGATCTGCCCTTTGCGCGGGCAGACAACCCCCAGAATGCTGCGCAACGTGGTGGTCTTGCCCGCACCGTTACGGCCCAGTAAGGTCACCAGTTCACCAGGGTTGATCTGCAGCGAGACGCCCTCGAGCACGTGGCTTTTGTCGTAGTAGGAATGGATGTTGTCGACGATTAGCATCAGGCGGTTTCTCCCAGGTAGGCGGTGCGCACACGCTCATCGGCGCGGACAAATTCAGGAGTGCCCTCGACCAGGATCTGGCCGTGGCTCATCACCGTGATGCGTTGGCTGATGGACATCACAATGCTCATGTTGTGTTCGATCAACAGCACGGTGTGATCGCGGCCCAGGTCGCTGATCAGTTGGGTCATGATCGGAATATCGTCAATGCCCATCCCGGAGGTGGGCTCGTCGAGCATCAGCAGTTTGGGTTTGGAGCAAATCGACATGCCTACCTCCAGCACCCGTTGCTGGCCGTGGGACAGTTCGCCCGCCAGGGTGTTGGCGCGCTGGGTCAGTTGTAGGCGTTCGAGCACCTGGTCTGCCATGTCCAGGTGTTCACGTTTGCTGTCTACCCGGCGCCAGAAGTTCAGTGCGGCCAGCCCGTCACGGCCCTGTGCGGCAAGGCGCAGGTTTTCCCGCACGCTGAGGTTCTGGAACAGGCTGGTGAGCTGAAAGGAGCGCGCCATGCCTAACGCAACCCGGCCATGGGACGGCTTTTTGATGATGTTTTTACCACCAAACACAATCGCCCCGTCGGTGGCCCGGCGCTCGCCGGTCAAACAGTGGAACAGGCTGGTTTTACCCGCGCCGTTGGGGCCTATCACGGTATGAATGGTGCCTTGCTCGACCTTCAGGTTAACCCCGTTTACAGCATTGAAAGCGCCATAGGACAGCTTCAGGTTCTCGGTTTCCAGCAGGTAAGGTGTTTTAGCACTCATGGCTGTTCCTCCTGAATCGGCAGGCGGCTTTTGCGCGAGCCTTTGATGCGTTCGAAAGCGCTGGTAAACCCGCCCCACAAACCGCCGCGCATAAACACCACCACGACGATCAAAATGATCCCGAGCAGCATCAGCCAGCGTGGCCACAGGTCTGACAGGAAATCACCCAGCAGCACAATGGAACCGGCCCCAAGCAAGGAGCCAAACAGCGATCCGGTGCCCCCGACAATGGTCATGATCAGGATGTTTTCGGACATCATCAGGTCGATGTTGGACAGCGGCACAAAATGCAGCAGCATGGCGTACAGCGCCCCGGCAACCCCGGTGACCGCGCCCGACAGCATGAACACCAGGATCTTGAAGTGGCGGGTGTCGTAGCCGATGGCGGCGGCACGGGTTTCGTTCTCGCGGATTGCCATCAACGTGCTGCCAAAGGGCGAGGCAATCACCCGGCGTGCGCCAATGAAAATCAGCAAAAACAGCACCGCGACAAAGCCGTAGAAGTAGCGCGCATCACTCAGCGACATCAGCAGCGTGTCGCCGATGCGGATTTCTGGCCGTGGCACATCGAGCAGACCGTTGTCGCCGCCGGTCCAGCCGCTCAGGGTGTAGGTCAGGAAGTACGCCATCTGGCTGAACGCCAGGGTCAGCATCACAAAGTAAATACCGGTACGGCGAATCGCCAGGGCGCCGACCAAAAACGCCAGCAAGGCACCGGCGATGGCCGCACCCAGCAGTGCGCTGAACAGTCCCCACTGCAGATGAATCATCAGTAAGGCGGCGCAGTAAGAACCGGCGCCAAAGAAGATGCCCTGGCCGAAGGACAGCAGCCCGGTGTAACCCAGTAGCAGGTTGCAGGCCAGCGCGGCCATGGCGAAGATCAGGATTTCAGTGGCCAGGGTGGCCGATGGCAATACCAGTGGCAGGCCGATCAGCACCGCAATCACCCACAGCAGCATCGAGCGCGACTGGGTTTTGGCGAAGGGCAGGGGGTTTTTTTCGCTCATGTCAGGCTCTCCCAAACAGGCCGTAAGGACGCAGCAAAATCACCACGGCCATCGCGCCGTAGATCATCAGGCTTGCACCCTGTGGCCAGATAGTTGTCATCAGGCTTTGCACCACACCCACCAGCAGACCGCCCACCAGTGCGCCACTGAACGAACCCATGCCGCCGATCACCACCACCACGAAGGCCACGCCGAGAATCTCCGGGCCGACAAAAGGTTGGGCGCCGCGCAATGGCGCGAACAGCACCCCGGCAATGCCTGCAAGCCCGGCGCCAAGGGCGAAGGTCATGGAAAACAGGCGGAAGATATTGGTGCCCAGCAGCGACACGGTTTCGGTGCTTTCACTGCCGGCGCGAACCAGCGCGCCGAAGCGTGTGCGCTCCAGCAGCAACCACAAGGCAAAGCCCACCAACGCCGAGAAGGCAATCAGGAACAAGCGGTAATAGGGGTATACAAAGTCGCCAATTTCCACCACGCCGCGCAGTAACGGCGGCACCGCGACACTTTTACCGACCGGGCCCCAGATCATCACGCTGGCTTCTTGAATAATCAGCGCAATACCCAGCGTTACCAGGATCTGGAACATGTGCGGCAGGTTATAAATGCGCTGAATCAGCACCCGCTCGATCACCCACGCGAGGGCGGCAACCAGTAGCGGTGCGATCAGCAGCGACAGCCAGAAGTTACCGGTCAGGCTGACGGCGGTGTAGCAGAGGTAGGCGCCCAGCAGAAAGAACGCACCGTGAGCGAAGTTGACGAAGTTCAACAGGCCAAAAATGATGGTCAGTCCGACCGCAATCAGAAAGTAGATCATCCCCAGGCCCAGGCCATTGAGAATCTGAAACATATAAAGTTCGAGCATGCAGATACCCTCTGCAGGCGGTCGTGGCTGACCGGCTGCGTGTAGCAAGTGCTAAATAGTCGGTGGTTTAGCTGAGTACGCAGCCGGTGTCGGCGACAGGGGCAAACGACTGACCGGAACTGACCACCAGCGCCAGATCGTCGTTGTCGGTCATTTCACTCTGCGGTTTGCCCAGCATCAGGTAGTAATCCTTGATCACTTGATGGTCACCGGCGCGGATGGTTTCTTTGCCGGTCGGGCCTTCGTAGCTCAAGCCCTGCATGGCTTTAGCCACGGTGGGACCATCGAAACTGCCCGTGGCGGCGATGGTGTCGAGCATGACTTTGCTGCTGATGTAGTCTGCGGCCAGCGGGTAGTTGGGATTGATGCCGTATTTGGCCCGGGTCGCCTTGACGAGTTCACGATTGAGCGGGGTGTCGACCTGATGCCAGTACTGGGCGCCGAGGTACACACCTTCAAGCACATCACTGCCCAGCTCCTGGAATTGATCCAGCCCGGCGGACCACACCAGCAGAATCTTCATGCGCTCTTTCATGCCGAAATTCACGGCCTGACGCAGGGTGTTATTGGACTGGCTACCGAAATTGAGCAGCACCAGCACGTCGGGCTTGGCTGAAATAGCATTGGTCAAATAGCCGGAGAATTCCTGCTCCTGCAAAGAGTGGTAACTGTTGCCGACAAGCTCCAGCCCGTGTTCTTTGAGCACTTCCCGGGTGCCATCGAGCAGTGCTTCACCGAACACGTATTGTGGAGTGATGGTGTACCAGCGCTTGGCCTCCGGCAGGCGTTTGATCAGCGGTATCAGGGTTTCACGCACCGCGCCATAGGTGGGTACAGACCAGCGAAACGTCGAACTGTTGCAGTCCTTGCCGGTGACTTCATCCGCGCCGACCGGGGTCATAAACACACCGCCAGCCTTGTTCACTTCCTTGGCCACTGCCAGGGCGGACGATGACAGGGTGCAGCCCTGGAAAAAGCGTGCGCCGTCCTGGCCAATGGCTTCCTGAACCTTGCGTACTGCCTTGCCGGCATTGCCTTCGGTATCAATCACCTTGTAGACCAATGGCCTGCCCAGCAACTGCGGGTATTGCTCGACGGCCAGACGCGAGCCCATGTCGGCAAACTTGCCATAACTGGCAAAGGCTCCAGACATGGACTTCAACCCATAGAAGGTAAAGGGCTCGGCGGCGAAGGCCTGGCGTATGCCAAGCGGAAGGCTTAAAGCACTGGCAGCAGCCAGGCCAGCTTTCAACAAAGTACGACGTTGCATGGGGTAACTCCCTGGTTTAATTATTGGCAGGAGTAGCAATGGCAAACGGCGGATCAGGTCCTGTGGGCAGGCCTTTTATTGGATAGGGGGGGAGCGCTTGCTAACACACGGTTACGGCTAAACGGGTCAGTGGTGGTGATCGAACTCCAGCAAGAAATGCGGGTTGACCTGGCCTTCGAGGGCGGTCATGTGATGCTCGGCGTCGCACATGTGCTCGTGCATCAAGGTGCGCACCTGCGCCTCATCCTCGGCACGCAGGGCAACCAGTAACTGCTTGTGATAATCGAGGTTGGCGGCATCAAACTGCTTGCGTTTGGGTTTGTAGGCCTTTTTCAGGACCACCAGATCGCGCAGTAAATCGTTGAGAAACTGCGCCATAAAACTTAACAGCGGATTAGGGCAGGCCCGGGCCAGCAGGGTATGAAACTCAAGCTCGGCCAAACGCTGCTCCCGCTGGCCGGCCTCGCTGTCTTCAGGGGCGCTGCACAAATCTACGTTGGCTTGCAGCGCTTGATAATCTTCGGCGCTCAAACGGCCGATAACAGAAACAGCCAACTCGACCTCAATGACCTTGCGCAACTGATAGACCTGCTCGCCATCCAGATGCTGAAAGTGCAGGTAGTTACGCAAGGCGCGGCTGGCGGGCTCAGTCCCGGCCTGGTTCAGGTAGGCACCGCCACTGGGGCCGGTACGGGTACTCACCAGACCTTCGACCTCCAGCGCCTTCAAGGCTTCGCGGGCTGAGCCTTTCGAGCATTGAAAGCTTTCCATCAGCTCGCGCTCAGTGGGCAGACGGTCACCGGGCTTGAGTGCATCAGTCACGATCGAACGCTTCACCGATTCGACAATCACATCGGACAGCTTCTGGCGTTTGCGGCGAATCGGGCGATTAAGCATGTTTTCTATTTATCGTATTAATGCGGATAAATAGTAATAAATAGATCTGCGCAGGCGCAGTCAACCATCGACCGGGCGAGGTGTCGTTTTCAGAGAAAAGGGGTCGGAAATGGATATGGCTATAGGAGCGAGCTTGCCTCGCGATCTTTTAACAGACCGCGAGGATCAGGCGTCGTAGCGCAGGCAGTTTTTACTTAGCCGATACGATGCTCGCCACCAACTGCGGCTTGCAGTTCAAGTACGCCGACGATTTGAGCCAGCGCTGGTCAGGGTACCAGGCAAACATGAACTGTCCGTTCTTGAGGTTGTCCACTACTTGGCGCGCCACTTGTGGGCGTACGGCAGGGCAGCCCTGGCTGCGTCCGATGCGGCCCTGACGTTGGCTCCACAGCGGATTCACATAGCTGGCGCCATGGATCACGATGTCGCGGTCGCGGGCCCGGTCATTGATGCCCGGCTCAAGGCCATCCATGCGCAAGGAGTAGCCGTTGGCACCTTGGTAGCTTTCGCGGGTACGAAACAGCCCGAGGCTGGACTGGAAGCTGCCTTCGCTGTTGGAAAATCGGGTGGCAAAATTTTCACCGGAGTTTTGCCCGTGAGCGACCAGCTCACGCAGGACCAGCTTTTTGGAGGTCAGGTCGAAGATCCATAAGCGTCGGGCGGTTGAAGGCATGGAGTAGTCGATGACCGCCAGGTGCCGAGCTTGGCTGGCACCGTTGTTAACGGCGCATTGCATGGCGCTAAGGGCGCTTTGCAGGACTTGCGGATTGAGTTCCGGGGCGGCCTTGGACAGGCTGTTGTAGAGCACCGGGGCGGAAGTATTGGCGGCGAACGCCGGGCTGCAGACTGAGCCCAGGGTCGCGGCGACCAGAAAAAGTCGTCGCAAAAAAATCAGCATATAAAGAAAGCTTCCACATTAAATAAACGAATGACATTGCGCTGATCCAAGGGCCACCGCGATTTAGCTGCTAGCCTGACTGTATAGCGCGACAAGCAACAAGGTGACCCTCACATAAAGGCCACGGACTGGAGTTAAGCAGTTGATCAAAAAACACGCATGTTACTTGACCCTGACCTTGCTCGCTGCGCCACTGGTCGCACTGGCTGATGAGCCGCCAGTAGAGCCGTCGAACCCGGTGCAAGTGGCGTTGACGCAACTGCCGCAAGCATGCCCGACCCTGGCAGGCAGTATTAATGAGCCCACACAGGCACTGCTTGAGGCTTTTTACCAGAGCCAGAATTACCAGCCAATCTGGGCCGACAAAGTGCGTTTGGCGACCTTGCAAGCCGCGTTGCCAACTCTGGCCGATGATGGCCTCGACCCGCAGAACTACCTGTTGCCCAAGGGGCAGGACCTGTGCGCCGATATCGACACCAGCCGCCAGTACCTGCAAGCCCTGCAAGACCTGCATTACGGGCGCCTGCCGCAAGCGCGTTTTGAGCCGGTCTGGCATGCCAATGAAGTAGTACCTGACAGGCGCGAGATTCTGCCGATTGCCGAAGCCGGGTTGAATAACATTAGTGACGCCTTCGCCAAGGCACGCCCTGCGTTTGAGCAGTACAAACACTTGCGTCAGGTCTACGCCCAGCAACGTCTGCAACCGCTACCCAAATGGCCAACCATCGGCGACGGCCCTGTGCTGCGCCCCGGCATGCAAGACTCTCGCGTCCCGGCCTTGGTTCAGCGGCTGATGAGTGAGGGTTATCTGGATCATAAAATCGCGACAACGGATAACGTCTACAGCAATGAGCTGGTGTCTGCGGTCAAAAGCTTTCAGCTCAACCATTCCTTGCAGGCCGATGGCATCATCGGGGCGGGCACGGTGAAAGAGCTGAACGTCAGCCCGGCGACCCGCCGAGATCAGTTACGGATCAACCTGGAGCGCTTTCGCTGGATGGCCCAGGACGTTGAGCCGTCCATGCTGCTGGTCAATGTGCCTGCGGCGCAGTTGACGGTGTATGAAAACGGCCAGCCGATTTGGCAAACCCGTACTCAAGTGGGGCGCGCAGACCGGCAAACGCCGCTGCTCAAGTCGCGGGTCACGCGGCTGACCCTGAACCCGACCTGGACCATCCCGCCGACCATTTTCAAGGAAGACAAACTGCCGCAAATCCGCCGCGATTCGTCTTTCCTGAGCCGGCACGACTTGCAGGTTATTGACAGCAACGGGCAGCCCGTCTCGCCGCAGAGTATTGATTGGGACCGCCCCGGCAATATCCTCTTGCGTCAGGGCGCCGGGCCAAGAAACCCGTTGGGCAAGATAGTCTTGCGCTTCCCCAACCCGTTTGCGGTGTACCTGCACGACACGCCAAGCCAGGCGCTGTTCAGCAAAGGCCCGCGGGCATTCAGCTCGGGGTGTGTGCGTGTAGAGTCGGTATTCCAACTGCGTGACGTACTGGTCACGCCGGCGGAAAAAAGCCGCACCGAAGACCTGCTCAGCACCGGCAAAACCCATGAGTTCCGCTTGTCCAACCCCAAACCGATCCTGATGACCTACTGGACGGCCCAAGCCGATAAAACCGGCAAAGTGATCTACACCCCGGACATCTACAACCGTGACCCGGCCCTGATAACGGCGCTGAGCAGCAAGCGCTGATCTAAACCCCTCTAGGAGCGAGCTTGTCTCGCGATCTTTTGCAACTTTAAAAGATCGCGAGGCAACCTCGCTCCTACACGTTACTATCCAGTTTCCGATTATTGACCGTAGAGAGAACCCCGATGGCTCAATGGCCTGACTCGCGTTTTACTGACTTGGTTGGCATTAGCGTTCCGATCATTCAGGCGCCCATGCTCGGTGCTGGCGCCGATGTAATGATCGGTGTGGCAAAGGCGGGTGGTCTGGGCTCTCTGGCCTGCGCCACATTGAGTCTTGATGCGATCCGTGAGGAGGTCGCAGCCTTCCGTGCGGTCACTGACCAGCCGTTCAATTTGAACTTTTTTTGTCACCAGGCCCCGGCATACGACGAGGCGCACATTCAGCGTTGGAAGGCGTTGTTTAAAGACTATTACGCCGAACTCGGTGCCGACTTTGACGCACCCACTCCGGTCTCCGTCCGTGCGCCTTTTGATGAGGCCACGTGTGCGCTGGTCGAGGAGCTGCGGCCTGCGGTGGTGAGCTTTCACTTTGCGCTGCCAGCCCCTGAACTGATGGCGCGGGTCAAAGCCACGGGCGCGAAGATTCTCAGTTCGGCAACCACTGTCGAAGAAGCACAGTGGCTCGAACGCCACGGTTGCGATGCCATTGTTGCCATGGGCAATGAAGCAGGTGGCCATCGGGCGATGTTTTTAACCACGGAGTGGACCAGCCAGATCGGCACCTTCGCGTTGGTCCCACAAATCGCTGATGCGGTCTCGGTGCCGGTAATTGCCGCTGGCGGGATTGCAGATGCGCGCGGTATCGCAGCAGCCTTTGCCTTGGGCGCAAGCGCCGTGCAAATCGGCACCGCGTACCTGTTTTGCCCGCAAGCGAAAATATCCAGGCCTCATCACCGTGCGCTGCGCGAAGCCAGCTCCAGTGATACGGCACTGACTAACCTGTTCACCGGGCGACCGGCGCGGGGCATTCTGAATCGAGTGATGCGAGAGATTGGCCCGATTAACCCGCAAGCCCCGGCGTTCCCGCTGGCTGGCGGCGTATTGCTGCCCCTGAAAGCCAAATCCGAGCCTGCCGGCTCTGGCGATTTCATCAACTTGTGGGCTGGCCAGGCGTTCCCGTTGAGCCCTGGGCGCACGGCTGAGCTGTCATCGTTTGAGCTGACCCGCAAGCTGATTGACGACTATCAGGCGCGTTCAACGGGTCAATAAGTTCGGGGTGATCGAGGCTGCGGCGCATATGCCGCAGCCTCTGTGCTTATCCAAGGTTCAGGGCAAATGCAGCAACACGAAGTCGTTCTTGTCGAACTGACCGGTCAATGCCGGAACAATATTGCCCAACTCGGTGCCTTGCAGTGCTTGATAGTCCTTGCGGTCCATCACGATCCATACCGGCTCTTGCAAGGCCGTCAATTCAACCGCTGACTGGGTGAATACCGGCAGCAAGTCGCGATCCACGTTAACCATGAACTTGATGGCCTTGGCGTCTTTGCCCATGCCATGCAACACCAACGGCGCGGGTGCCTGGTCGATCAGGTGCAAGGCGTTGAGGGTGAAATCGCGGGTGTTGTAGGCGTTCTGCTCAGCCGGTTCGAGCACCAGAATGTAGCTGCTCCACATCGCCACTACCGCACACGCAGCCAAGCCCACAGCGCGCAAGTGCGCTTTGAACAGCAGGCCCAGTGCGATGACCTGCAACACGCCCAAAATGATATAGATTGCGTTCAGGGGCGGCAGTTGGTCGGCGAAACGCTTGCTTGCGATCATCAACCCGGCAATCAGCAAGGCCGGCAACACCAACAAAATAGCCTGGATAAACACGCGCAATGCGGCGAATGCCCGACCTCGAACGCCTTGAAATGGGTACGCGGCAATAATCGCGGCCATCGGCAGCATCGGCAATAAGTACCGGGCTTTTTTCGCTTGCGGGACCGACAGGCCGATCATCACGATCAAGCCTGCTGCGGCGCAATACTTGACCAGATGCAAGGCCGGGCTTGACGGCTTGCGCCCGGCGATTAAGACAACAACCAGCACCAGTACGGCCAATGGATAGGCGAGGGCGTAGTTACCCATGGAACTGGTGAAGTAGTAAAAGGGGCCGCTGGCGCCTTCAGAGCCGTCGATACGCCCCGTGACCTGCATGCGGATCACGTCTTGTACAAACGCTTGCCCGCCACTGACCCAGGCCAAAAACAACAGCAGGCCAATGCACAGCAGCAAAATCACCAGCGCCTGCAAGCCCACGCTGATCATGCGTCGCCATTGGCCGCTGAGCAGGAAGTAGCTGCACAGCATGCCGGTGGGAATCACCAGGCCAATCGGGCCACGAATGGCAAAACCGAGCACCAGCAACAGCAGCAGCCAGAAGTGGCGGCGCGGTGCTTCAAAATAATCGTGGGCATACGCCAGATAGAACGCGCCAAGGCTGACGGCCGCAAGCATTTGGTCCAGCGACACGGCGCGGGTTTCGGTGATGAAGGTCATGCTGAGTAACAGCAGCGCCACACTGAGCAAGGCCCATGTCGTGGATTGCGGGGCTACCAGGCGATAGATCAGGGTCACAATGACCGAGCTGGCAATGGCGGTGGGCAGCCAGGCGGTGAGGCTGTTGACCTCGCCAAATGGCAACGACAGCAACCAGGTAAACACCGTGGTGGTGGCGTTGTAGTCGGCGTAGGGCTCGCCATAGGTGGTGGGGAAAAAGCTTGGGCCGTGACGCAGCATTTCCTTGGCAAACATCACAAAGCGCGAGTCAAAGCCGATCGCAGCCTGGTGAATATCACCCACAATAAACAGCAGTAAGGTCAACGCACCGAGTAGCAGTGACTGGCGGTGCAAGGCACGTAAAACGCTGGGAGAAGAGAAAGCCGGCATGTCGAGTTTCCTTGACTCAATAGGGGCGTGTAGGGGCAAACAGTCGAATTTCATCCATAAAAAACGCCGCCATTGTTGCCAATGGCGGCGCTGTCGAAGCGTTAAACGGCTGTAGCGCCTTGGGAAACCGGCAAGTTGATAGACTCGCCGCGCCCCATCGGGAAGTACTGCAAGCCCACGCGGGTCAGACGCTCGCTGTCGTACAGGTTACGACCGTCGAAAATCACCGGGGTTTTCAGGCGTTGTTTGATCAGGTCAAAATCTGGCGCCTTGAACTGCTGCCATTCAGTGCACACGATCAAAGCGTCGGCACCTTGCAGCACGGATTCCGGTGTGCCCATCAGGCTCAGGCGAGGCTCATCACCGTACAGGCGCTGGGTTTCTTGCATGGCTTCAGGGTCGAAGGCACGAACGTCTGCACCTGCGGCCCACAAGGCTTCCATCAGCACGCGGCTAGGCGCGTCGCGCATGTCGTCGGTGTTGGGTTTGAACGCCAGGCCCCACAAGGCAAAGGTTTTGCCCTTGAGGTCGCCTTTGAAGTAGGCATTGATACGATCAAACAGTTTGTGTTTCTGACGTTCGTTGATGGCTTCTACAGCTTGCAGCAGGTCGCTGGAGCAGTTGACTTGCTGAGCGCTGTGGATCAACGCGCGCATGTCTTTAGGGAAGCACGAACCGCCATAGCCGCAACCAGGGTAGATAAAGTGGTAGCCGATGCGGGTGTCGGCACCGATGCCCAGACGCACCGACTCAATGTCCGCACCCAGGTGTTCGGCCAGTTCGGCGATCTGGTTGATGAAGCTGATTTTGGTCGCCAGCATGCAGTTGGCGGCGTACTTGGTCAGCTCGGCGCTGCGCAGGTCCATATTGATGATGCGGTCATGGTTGCGGTTGAACGGGGCGTACAGGTCACGCATCACGTCGCGCACTTCGTCGCGCTCGCAACCAATGATGATGCGGTCCGGGCGGCGGCAGTCGCTGACGGCCGAGCCTTCTTTGAGAAATTCGGGGTTGGACACCACGTCAAATTGCAACGAGCGGCCGGCTTGTTCCAGCGCTTTATTGATGTGCGCGGTCAGTGCGTCACCGGTGCCCACGGGTACGGTGGATTTCTCGACCAGAATCACCGGTTCTACGCGGTGACGGGCTACTGCGTCGCCCACCGAGAATACCGCTTTAAGGTCTGCCGAACCGTCTTCGCTGGGCGGAGTGCCAACGGCGATAAACAGTACCTGGCCGTGCTCAACAGCGGTTTTTTCGTCGCTGGTGAAGCGCAGGCGCTTGCTTTCGAGGTTTTCACGAACCAGGCTCGAAAGCCCCGGCTCAAAAATGCTGACGTGACCTTGCTGTAACAGCTCGACCTTTTTCTGATCAATGTCCATGCAAATCACGTCGTGGCCGACTTCCGCCAATACCGTTGCCTGCACCAGGCCTACATAACCACTACCAAATACACTGATTTTCATGCGCTGTTCCTGGAACTTGGGGTACGTCGAGAGTTGATCGTCAGCACCCCCAGAATGACCAAGGCCACCCCAAGGGTTTTTGAAAGGGTGAAGCTTTCATGGAATACCGGCAGGCTGGCCGCCAGCAGGTAGACCAGAGCGTAGCTGAAGCTGAGCAGCGAATAGGCCCGCCCCAATGGCAGGTCGCGCAAGGCCAGCAACCAGCAGAGCATCGACAGCGCGTAAGCCATGATCGCGGCAAACACGACTGCCAATGCGCTGATTGAAACGTCTCCTTGGCTGATTGCCTCCAGCCACTTTGTCGGTTCCGGCAGGCGCGTCATGCTCCAGCGCATGCCCAACTGGGCGCCGCTAACCAACAACACACTGGCGCAGGCAAAGGTAAAACCTCGGCGCAGGCTCATGCGTGTTGCCCCAGCAGAACCACACCAGCAATCACCAGGCCCACGCCACACCAGTGGCGCAGGTCGATGGTTTCTTTAAACAGGTAGCGGGCTACCAGGGTGATCAGAACAAAGTTGAGGCTGAGCATCGGGTAAGCGATGCCCACTTCAAGGCGTTGTAACACCAGCAACCACACCAGCAAACCCAGGCCCAGGCAGAGCAGGGCCAGCCACAGCCAGGGAGAGCGCAACTTTTGCGCGATCCCCGACTCGGGCCCACGCCAGCTTTCGACGGCGTACTTCTGGGCCACCTGGCCTGCGCACGTCAACAGACATGCCATGAGCAACAGGGTGAGGGTCATGGAGTGGTCTGCGGGTAGATCAAAATCACCATGTTGCCTTCGTCAAAACGTTGGGCATCTTTGGGCAGCATGTCCATTTCATGGGTTTCATCGCTGTCCTTGACCCGCATCACAACACCTACCGGGCCTTTGAGACGTGCATCGGCAAGCCATTGCTGAACCTCTTCCAGACCAATGCTCTTGCCTTTGGCATCGTCATAGGTAAGGCCGTATTTGACCTCGCCCTGCGTGTTGTACAGCGTCACGTCTGGACGACGCAGGCGCCATGACAGTGCCGATGCGGCGCCCAGGTCGTTACTCAGCAGGGCAGTCGCAGGCTTCAATGCGTCCAGATGATGCAGCACAAACTGGTCAGGCATTTTGTTGTGTACCACGCTGCTTGGCATGCTGGCTGGCAACACCAGTACCAGAACGCCCATGGCGACTGCAGGCGCCGCCCACATTTTCAGCGGACGGGTCATGGCCAGCAGGCCGGTAACGATCCAGGTCAGCAAGACCACAACCAGCAAACCCATGTGCAGCGGTTCGTTGTCGTAGAACGGCTTTTTGATCTGGAAGAAGATCAGGGCCAGCAAGGCCACGGCGCCAATCAGCAGGTTAACCAGGCCATTGAGGCGCAGCGACAGGGTTTTCGCCTGATCAACGCGGTCCATCAGCGCGTGGCCCAGCAACAGGGCCAGCGGCAGCATGCACGGCATGATGTAGGTCGGCAGTTTGCCCTTGCTCAGGCTGAACAAGGCCAGCGGCAGCAACATCCACATCAGCACAAAGATCACACCGGTCTGACGCTTCTGGCTCCAGGCATCTTTGAGCGTGGCAGGCAGCAGGGCCGCCCACGGCAAGCTGGAAACCACCATCAACGGCAGGTAGAACCACCATGGGCGACCGTGTTGGGCATCTTCACCGGCAAAGCGGCGGATGTGCTCGTGCCAGAAGAAGAAGCGCCAGTAATCCGGCTCTTGTGCATGCACCGCCAATACCCAGGGCAACGACACGACGGCTGCAACCAGCATGGCGACCAGGCCGTATTTGACCAGCTCCAGAAAACGCTTTTGCCAGATCATGTAGGGCAGGGCGATCAGCACTGGCAGCAACAGGGCCAGGAAGCCCTTGGTCATAAAGCCCATGCCGCAGGCAAAACCCAGCAGCGCCCAACTGAACAGGCGCTGGCGTGGGTCCTGAGTGTCGACCGCAAACCACAGGGCAACCAAACTCAGGTTGACCCACAAGGTGAACTGCGGATCGAGGTTGGAATACCCGGCCTGGCCAGCGATGAGGCCGAAGGTCATGTACACCAGCGCACAGGCGAAGCTCTTGCGCGGGTCGTTCCACAGGCGGCGGGCGACCAGGTAGGCCAGCAACACGCTCAGGCCGGTGGCAATCGCCGAGGCAATGCGCACGCCAAACAGGTTTTCACCAAAAATGGCCTGGCCGATAGCGATCATCCAGTAACCGGCAATCGGCTTCTCGAAGTAGCGTATGTCCATGAAGTGCGGGGTGACCCAGTTACCGTCGACCAGGATTTGCTGGCCGATTTGCGCATAACGCGCTTCGTCCGGGATCCACAGACCGTGGGTGCCCAGGGGTAACAGGTAAAACGCGATAAAGGCTAAAACCAGCAGTGGAATCATCCAGCGTTGAGTCATGGCTTCTGCACTCCCAGCCAGCCTTCACGGCCTTCCAGCACGCCACGGCTCAATTGGCCTGCGGGCAGGCTGTCGATATCGGCGGGTAACAAGTCCTTAAGCGGCTGAAAGTGAATGTCGCGGGCACGGGCCTGCGTCAGCAATTGACGGAAGTCATTAGCCATTAGAATCCCTTCTACTTCTGCATGAATGGTGTACGCGTTCAGCTTTTGTGGGCTGAAGCGATCAAGAATGTATGAATTGAAGTCGGCAGCACTTAGCTCGGGCCCGACTACTTCATCGAATGTGGGCAGATCCACAGGGATTTGCGGCGCGCCCAGTCTGCCGTCGGCCAACCTTGGCCGAAACAGACTGTGCCCGCGGCAATCGCTGTTGTAACGAAAGCCAAAGGTTTCTTTGGCCTGGACTACGCGTTCATCTGCGCGCCAACCGGCGGCGGCCGAACATTCGACCGCTTGCCCGGTAATGTCGCTCAGGGTGTCAACACCCCGGCGAATCTGCTCGATCAGTTGTGCCTCGCTCCAGCGCCCGGTGTTGGCTTGCCAGCCGTGGTGATCCCACGCGTGCAAGCCTACCTCGTGGCCCGCAGCCAGGGTCTGGCGCATCAAATGCCCCAGATCCTTGCCGATCGGTTTGCCAGGCCAGGCGGTGCCGGCCAGCAAAATGTCCCAGCCATACAAACTGGCTGCCTTGGAGCGCATCATTTTCCAGAAGAACTGGGGCTTGATCAGGCGCCATAAATGGCGGCCCATGTTGTCCGGCCCCACACTAAAAAAAAACGTGGCTTTTACATCGGCTTCGTCGAGCAGTTCGAGTAACCGCGGCACCCCTTCACGGGTGCCTCGGTAGGTGTCGACATCAATACGTAGTCCAGCTTGCATTAACGTTTTTCCGCGATTTCAACCATGGCTTCACGCAGGAAGAAATCCAGAGTCTTGCCGATGGTTTCGCTCAGCTCGGTGGTCGGTGTCCAGTCGATCAGGCGACGTGCGTTCTCAACGCTTGGCTTGCGGTGGCTCACGTCCTGGTAGCCGGTGCCGTAGAACGACTGGCTTTCAACATCGCGGAAACCGGCGAACGGCGGGAAGTTGTCACGCAGCGGGTGCGCTTCGAACTGACGCAGCAACTCATGGCCCAGTTCACGAATGCTGGCTTCGTTTTCCGGGTTACCGATGTTGATGATCTGGCCGTCACACTTGCCGTCTTTGTTTTCAATGATGCGTGCCAGGGCTTCGATGCCGTCAGCCACGTCAGTGAAGCAGCGCTTCTGAGCACCACCGTCAACCAAACGGA
This sequence comes from Pseudomonas sp. FSL R10-2189, assembly GCF_009600325.1. Classification (NCBI taxonomy): domain Bacteria; kingdom Pseudomonadati; phylum Pseudomonadota; class Gammaproteobacteria; order Pseudomonadales; family Pseudomonadaceae; genus Pseudomonas; species Pseudomonas sp. FSL R10-2189. The sequence goes on along the minus strand of NZ_WIVZ01000003.1, from coordinate 14,798 downwards.
TCGGGGTACCTTCCACGAGGTGCAGGATCAACTGAGTGATGGCGCGCGAGCTGCCAACACGAGCCGAATCCAGACGGTCCAGACGCGGGCCCATCCAGTTGAACGGACGGAACAGGGTGAACTTCAGGCCTTTGGTGCCGTAAGCCCAGATCACGCGGTCCAGCAGTTGCTTGGACACGGAGTAGATCCAGCGCTGCTTGTTGATCGGGCCAACAATCAGGTTTGAAGTGTCTTCGTCGAAGTTCTGGTCCTGGCACATGCCATACACTTCGGACGTGGACGGGAAGATCACGCGCTTGTTGTACTTGACGCAGTAGCGAACCAGCTTGAGGTTCTCTTCGAAGTCCAGTTCGAATACGCGCAGCGGGTTACGGGTGTATTCGATCGGCGTGGCGATGGCTACCAACGGCAGGATCACGTCGCACTTCTTGATGTGGTACTCGATCCACTCGGTGTGGATGCTGATATCGCCTTCCACGAAGTGGAAGTTCGGGTGGCTGCGCAGGCGGTCGATGGCGTCGGAGCCGATGTCCAGGCCGTACACTTCGTAGCGGTCGTCTTGCAGCAGACGCTCGGACAGGTGGTTACCAATAAAGCCGTTAACGCCCAGGATCAGAACGCGGGTGCGACGGGCCGCACGGCCGGATTCGCTACCACGCAGACGCGAGCCGTCAACCAGACCCAGTTCGCGGGCCAGTTGCGGGCCGCTCAGGTACAGGCCGTTGTCGTTGCGCTGACCGGCGGTGATCACCAGCGAGTCTTTGCCGCAAGCGATACGCAGCGGGTCGCAGCTGATCACGTTGCCCGGTGCCTGGCCTTCGTTGCCGGCAACCACTTCACTGGCCCAGACAATCAGTTTGTGCTCGCCAACCGCGCAGAACGCGCCTGGGTACGGCTGAGTAACCGCACGGACCAGGTTGAACAATTCTTCTGCCGGGCGATTCCACTGCAGCAGGCCGTCAGCGGCTGTGCGGCGACCGAAGTAGGTGGCCTTGGATTCGTCTTGCGGGGTTTCTTTGAGCTTGCCTTCAGGTAGCACTGGCAGGGTTTCTGCCAGCAGTTTTGCAGCGGTTTCACGCAGCTTGGCGTGCAGGCTCAGCGCGGTGTCGCTGCGCTCAATGCTGATGCGTTCCTGGGCCACAATGTCACCGGCATCGGCACGTTTGACCATGCGGTGCAGGGTAACGCCGGTTTCGGTTTCGCCGTTGACCAGAACCCAGTTTGCCGGAGCGCGGCCGCGGTAGCGAGGCAGCAGCGAGCCGTGCAGGTTGAAGGCGCCTTTGCTGGAGCTGGCCAGCAGTTCTTCGCCCAGCAGGTTGCGGTAGTAGAACGAGAAAATGTAGTCGGGATTCAGCTTGCGAATGCGCTCGATCCACAGTGGGTGGTTAGCATCTTCCGGAGCGTGTACCGGAATGCCTTTACGGGCGCACAGTTGGGCCACAGAACCGTAGAAGTTATTTTCCGAGGGGTCATCAGCATGGGTGAACACGGCAGCAATGTCGTAGCCTGCATTGAGCAGGGCTTCGATGCCTGTGCAGCCAATATCGTGATAGGCGAAAACAACGGCTTTCAAACTCATGGTTAGACCTGTGTCGAAGTAGAAGAAGACGAGTTGCAAGGTGTAGCAGTTTCAGTAGCCGGTTCAGCGCGGACGATTTTCTCGATGAAGAACCGAGGGCGTGCACGCACATCGCTGTACATGCGCCCCAGGTACTCACCCAGCAGGCCCATGCCAATGAATTGGCCGCCAGTGAACACAAACAGTACGGCAAACAGCACGAAGGTGCCGTCGCCCGCCCAGGTAGCGCCAAAGATCAGGCGCAATACGATAAGCAGAATGGCGAAAATGCCGCCCAGCAAGGCCATGCTGAAACCGATGATGCTCAGCAGGCGCAGGGGGGTGGTGGTCATGCAGGTGATCAAGTCAAACATCAGGTTGATCAGGCGCATCGGGCTGTATTTCGAATCGCCGTGTTCACGCTCGGCGTGCTGCACCAGCACCTCGGTGGTGTGGCGGGCAAAGCTGTTGGCGAGAATCGGGATAAAGGTGCTGCGCTCGCGGCATGCCAGCATCGCGTCGACAATCGAACGACGATAGGCGCGCAGCATGCAGCCGTAGTCGCTCATGGCAACGCCGGTGGAACGCTGTACGGCCAGGTTGATGAGGCGCGAAGGCCAGCGGCGCCAGGCCGAGTCCTGACGGTTGTTGCGCACAGTACCAACCACGTCATAGCCCAAGGCTGCCTGGGCAACCAGACGCGGGATTTCTTCTGGAGGGTTTTGCAAGTCAGCGTCCAGGGTGATGACTACATCGCCCTTGGAGTTTTCAAAGCCGGCCATGATGGCGGCATGTTGTCCATAGTTACGGTTGAGGATCACCGCCACTACCGGGCTGTCTTCACGTTCGGCAGCGTCTTGCAGGATTTGCGCCGATTTGTCTCGGCTGCCATCGTCGACCAGTACGATTTCGTAAGCTTGGGTAAGCTGGGCACAGGCTGCTTCGGTACGGCGCAGCAGCTCAGGCAGGCTCTGTTCTTCGTTGTAGACCGGAATGACGATCGACACGCACTGGATAGGGTAGGGTTTCAAGTTATTCGTTCCAGTCAGTTTCAATGGTACAAGATGACTCGTCTGAGAAGTCGGCCTGTTCAGGCGCGCTAGACAGATTACGCCTGCAGGCATTAAAGCCTAAAACTGACGAAGGTAAAGTCATCAAACTACGTTATCTACATGATTTTTCTTACAAACTATTTTTGTTATTCCTAAAAGCTGACGCCTACGTTAAACGCAGAGGTGTGAAAAACCTATGAAAGTTGAATCAAAAGGCCATGTTTTTAGGGGGCAGACAGGTGCTATTCAGGAAACCCCGTGTAGCGCTTGGCCCGCGGCTTTATGGGTAAAAGTGTGGGGGAAATGTATCGGGTAACAAGGATGGGGTTTTGGCGATTTTAAACAATGACCCAAGTCATTCATTACACAGAAAAATGACTTTTTTTAACGGACGCAAAAAACAGCGCCAACCTGCGGATTTGTGACATGCGTCACACAGGTTGGCGCCACTCAAGCGAGCTTAATTCAAGCCCAACTTGCCGCGCAATGTAGACAGGTCTTCGGCCAGAGTGTTAACCGGGCCAACCAGTGCCTTGCGGTCGTTATCCTTGACCTTGTCGTAGGTTTCAAAACCGCCATCTTTGGTTTTGTACTTGGCCAGGATCTTGTCAACCGTGGCAAAGTTCTTGTCGACCTTATCGGCAAAGGCTTTGTCATTGGCTGCAATTTGCGGACGGAACAGGTCGAAAATCTTCTTCGCGCCGTCTACGTTGCCCTGGAAGTCATACAGGTCGGTATGGCTGTAACGGTCTTCTTCGCCGGAAATCTTGGTTGCAGCCACTTCTTCCATCAGCGCGGCCGCACCGCCCACGACTTTATCTGGCGGGAAGGTTAGACCGGCAACGCGGGTTTGCAAGTCTTTGACGTCGGTATTGAGTTTGTCGGCCAGCACATCGAGACCCTTGGTGGTGTTCTCGGAGAACAAGGTGTATTCGATGCGGTGGAAGCCGGTGAAGTCTTCAGCGGTCACGCCTTTCTCATGGTCATCAACCCGGGAGTCGATAGACGCGTCGAGATCACTGAACAGTTCGGCAATCGGCTCGATCGACTCGTAATGCACGCGGGTCGGTGCGTAGAGCTTTTTGGCGGTGGCCAGGTCGCCCTTTTTGATGGCGTCGGTGAACTTCTGGGTTTCTTGCGCCAGCGTGTCGATTTCATCGGTGACGTAAATCTTGTAGTCCGATACAGGTTGCACCAGGTCCAGTGGTGCATTCGCCGCGAATACCGAGAGCGGGGTGTGGAGCAAACCTAGAGCGATAAACAGTGCGAGCGGCGTCTTCTTCATGGGACTTTTCCGGTTTGTTTTAGGTTCAGGTTGGGGGGGAATCAAGTTCGAGTCAGTGGGGCTGCGGCATTCAGCAGCGAGCGCCCAATAAAGTCCTTGTCGTCGCGTACGCCCGGCAAGGTAAAGAAGTAACCTCCGCCAATCGGCTTGAGGTATTCCTCCAGTGGCTCACCATTGAGTCGGGTCTGTACGGCGATGAAGCCGTTTTCCAGGTTGCTCTGGTAGCAGATAAACAGCAGGCCCATGTCCAGCTGGCCGTTCTTGTTGACGCCGTTCGAGTAGTTGAACGGGCGGCGCAAGATCAAGTTTTTGCTGGTTTCGGCGGTGCGCGGGTTGGCCAGGCGGATGTGCGCATCCAGCTTGGTGACTTTGCCTTCGGGGTCTTTGCTGTAATCGGGCACGTCGGTTTCGTGATGGCCATCCATCGGTGCGCCGCTGGCCTTGTTGCGGCCGAAGATGCTTTGCTGCTCTTGCAGGGGCGTGCGGTCCCAGCGTTCAACGAAGTTGCGAATAATGCGCACCGCCTGGTAGCTGCCATCGACCGCCCATTTGGGTTCATCGCTGCCTGGCTGAACCCAGACGATGCTGTTCATCAGGGTGTTGTCGTTGGAGTCCGGGTTGGCAGAGCCATCACGGAAACCCAAGAAATTGCGCGCGCTCTGCGGGGGTACGCCCGGTTTGGTGGGCGCTTGCGGCGGTACCGTGCCTTCTTGCTTCCAGCGCACCAGCAGCAGGTCGGGCAGGTTTTTAACGATGTCGCGCAGGGCGTGAATGTTGGTGTCGGCGGTGTTGGCGCATAATTGCAGGCTCAAATCGCCATGGCAAAAGGCAGGCTCCAGCGCGTCGTTCGGAAAGCCCTGCATGCGGATCAGGTGCTTGGGCTTGACGTTGCCCAGGCCGTAACGCTCATCAAACAGCGACTCGCCGACCGATACCGTGACGGTCAGGTTGTCAGGCGTTACTACCGGTCCGAGGATCCCTGAGTCGGTAGGTGGCAGTTTGGGGTCGACTTGCGTGACCGGGCCGCCCTTGGTCAGAAACGCGATGCGTTCGTTCAGAGTGCGGAACAGGCGTTCCAGGTCTGCGCGATCAGTGGCCAGTACATCGAAGGACACCAGCATGCCGGCGGCCGGACGAGGCGTGACGATGCCATTTTGGTGCTGACCGTGGAATTCGTGGTGATCCTGGGTCTTGTCGCTGCTGGGTGCTTGAGTCACTTGCGCATTGGCTGTGCCGCTGGCGGCCATGGCCGGACAACTGAGGGCGCTGCCTGCCAGCGCGGCCCCGGCGACGCCCATGCCGAGCAGTACGCGACGACGTTGCAGGTTGATTTCATTCTGGGTTTTGTCTGAATCGCTCATGTGCGTCTCGTCTGCATTACAGGCCGGAAAGGCCGAGGGCTGGATCGATTCCATCGAGTGCATCGGCCAGAGCCTTGGCCTTGTTACTGATTGCTTGACGCTGGGCGGCGCTTACCGTGTCGTAAGTGGCATAACCCTGAGCGGTTTTAAAGGTGTCGAGTTCGGTGTCGAGTGCGGCGCTGGCGTTATCAATGTTGAGCAGGATGTCGGCATTGTTTTTGGCCAGCAGTGGGCGCAACAGGTCAACCACTTTGCGCGTGGTTTGCAGGTTGGCGGCAAAACCGTTGAGGTCGATATGGCTGTAGCGCTCTTCTTCACCGCTGGTGGCGCGGGTGTCGGCCAAGTTGTGCAGCGTGCGCGAAACAATGCTGACCAACTGCTCGGGCGGCAGGGATTGCGCCATCAATTGCTGCTTGAGTAACGCTGCATTGGCTTGCAGTTGTTCGGCCACAGGTGCCAGACCTTGGGTGCTGCGCTGATCAAATAGGCCATATTCGAGGCGATGGAAGCCGCTGAAGCCTGGATCCTGCTCGCGTTTTTCAAAATAGTCGGCGCGGGCATTCAGGGTGTTGTCCAGTTCGCCCAAGCGTTGCGCGGCGGGTGCCAGGCGCTGATAAGCCTCGCGCGCCGGTACATAGAGTGCTTGCGCCTGGGCAAGGTCGCCACTGCTGATGGCTTGCGACAGAGCTTCTACCGCCTTGATCAGCGCGTTGCTCTGGCTGCTCAAATACACCCGGAACTCAGACAGCGGGCCGATAAACGCCACCATCGACGGGCGCGCCTTGGCCTTGGCTTCAGATTCGGCGGTCGGTGTGACATGGAGCTTGCCGCGCGGGTTGCTGAGCAGGCCGCAAGTAATGGCGTAATCACCGGGGTTGAGCGTGGCATTGATCACCTGGCTCAAGCCGGGGGCAATGTTTTCGCGCTCTTCGATCACCAGCACACCGTCGAGAATTTCCCATTCCACTGCGCGTTCCGAGGCGTTGACGATGCGGAAGCTGTTAAAGCCTGCCGGGACCGTCAGCTCGTTCGGTTCGCAGCTGTGCGGGTGGATCGTTACGGTGATTTCATTGCTGTGAACCTTGCGTTTGGCGGCAGCCAGTTGCGAGGCGTAGTAGAACAAACCGCCGGCCGCGATCATAACGATCACTGAGCCGGCTACCGCCCAGCGCAATGCGCGAGGGGGTGTACCGCTTGCAGGGGTAGACATGCAGGACCTTAAGAGTTCGTCACTGAAGAGGGGTGGGCCGCCTTTGGCGCGGGCGGGGAACGGAAGAACATCACCAGGGCCACGACCAGATAAATGACATAGGCGACGAGTACGCTGACGGTGGGCGCATCTTGATAGCCGAACATACCGGCCAGGACCGAGCCGAGCGGTCCGTCCATCGGCAGCGTGCTGCTGATGTCAAACACCACGCCTTGCATGGCATTCCACAAGCCGGCTTCGTGCAGGGCCTGGACCGAGTTGGCCAGAATGCCCGCCGCTACCACCAGAATGAACAGTCCGGTCCAGCGGAAAAACAGGCCGAGGTTCAGGCGCATGCTGCCGGTGTAGATCGCAAAACCGACAAAGATCGCCAGGATCAAACCGAGCAGGGCGCCCAAAGGGGCTGCCGGACCTTCGCTTTGCTGGAAAACCGCGAGCAGGAAGAACACGGTTTCCAGCCCTTCGCGAGCCACGGCAAAAAACACCATGGCAATCAGTGCCGTGACCTGGTGTTTGGAGCCGGCAAGGGCATGATCAAGGGAGGTGTGCAGCGAGCTTTTAATGGAGCGCGCGACTTTGCGCATCCAGAACACCATCGAGCTGAGGATGCCGACGGCAATCAAGCCGACGATGCCTTCAAACAGTTCTTGTTGCTTTTGCGGGAATTCGGCGCTCATCAACTCCAGGCCGCCACCGACCAGCAGGGACAAGGCTGCGGCGAGGAAAACTCCAATCCACACGGCGGGCATCCACTGCCCACGTCCGGTTTGCTTGAGGTAACTGGCAATGATGCCGACGATAAGCGCGGCTTCAATGCCCTCGCGCAGCATGATCAGAAAAGGAACAAGCATGAAGAGAGCACCGCGTCACGAATTAGTAGTGGCTAATTTGTAACATACTGATACGTATTGCTAAACAAGAATCGATTTCATTGGCTGAACGGTTGCTGAACGCATGTTCTGGGGGCGGGCTTGCACGTGGAGTTGGTGGCGCTGACGGGCAAGCCTGCTGAAGGGTTAAAGGTCGATATCGTCTTTTGGAGTGTTGCTTAGGCTGGCAGTGAGGGTCTCCAGCGCTGCCTCGGCCTTGAGGGCTCTTAATGTCAACGCTGCGTTGGCTTCAAGGGCCTGGTTTTGCGCTTCTTTTAATGCCTGGCTTTCTTGGGTGGCGACCCGTAAGCGTTCTTGCAGCAATGTGCGTTCGCTTTCCTGCTGGTTCAGTTGGGCGGTCAGTCGCTCATTCAGGTTGCTCAGCTTGTGCTGCTGATCGCTGGCCTGATTCAGCTCTTTGCTCAAGGCGCGACTTTCACTGAGTACGCGCTCGTTGTCACGGTGCAGTTGGGTTATTTCGTCTTGGCGCACCAGCGCGCTTTGCTGCGCTTGGCGCAATTCCATTTGTAGTTGTTGCAACTGCCCTTCGTGGCGGCGCTGTTCCTGCTCGCGCTGCTCTTTGGTCGCGCTGCGGTAGTGCTCCAGCGCATCGCGGGCGTGCAGGTGTTTTTCTTCCAGTGAGCGGATCTGCTCGTCGCGGTCGTTGAGGCGCAACTCGAAATCGCTGCACGCCTGGTTGAGCGCGGCGTTGCGCGTTTGCTCGGTTTGCAGCATGGAGCGGGTGGCTTCCAGGTTCGCCGTTTCTTGCTGCAAGGCCGTGCTCTGGATGTCCAGCTCTTTCTGCAATTGCAGATGGTCTTGCTGCGCTTGCGCCAGTTGATCGCGCAACTCTGCTTTGAGCTGCTCGTAGTGCGCTTCGGCGCGGTCGATCGGCTCTTGTGCCTGCTCTTTGAGGCGCTGGGCAAGGCGGGCTACCAGTTCGCTCAGCTCATCACCTAGCTGTTCCTGCTGCACGCCGCGACGTGAGTCGGTCTCGTCAAGCTCCTTTAGGTAGCGGTGGATCGTGGTTTTTGACCCGGTATTGCCCATTTCAATTCGTACTGCATCGATGCTGGGGTGTTCGCCGCGAGCCAGTATCGCCGTGCGCGCTATTTGCACCACCGCCTTGTTTACGCCGCCACGAGCCATGGCATTCTCCTACGATTATGTACTGTGGTATGTACCCTGTAATTACGTACTATATTAGCACTTCATTTTTGTTTTTGATTGCTGATTTTGAGGCGGGATATACTGGTATTATCCCGTGTCATAGCGCCAAGTTCGATTTTTAGGCGCTATTTCAGTACGTCAACCAAGAGAACAGGGCATGAGCGAGCTGGATCGCTACTTAAACGCCGCGACCCGCGATAACACCCGCCGCAGTTATCGGGCCGCCATCGAGCACTTCGAAGTGATCTGGGGCGGATTTTTGCCCGCCACCAGCGACAGCGTGGCGCGCTATCTGGTGGCGCACGCCGGGCAGTTGTCGATCAACACGCTCAAGCTGCGTTTGTCGGCGATTGCGCAGTGGCATAACAGCCAGGGCTTTGCCGACCCGACCAAGTCGCCAGTGGTGCGCAAAGTGTTCAAGGGCATTCGCGCGCTGCATCCGGCCCAAGAGAAACAAGCTGCGCCGCTACAGTTGCAGCATCTGGAGCAAGTGATTGACTGGCTTGAAAGTGAGGCGAATATCGCGCAGGCCAATGCGGACCAGCCGGGGCTGCTGCGCGCGCGACGCGATGCAGCGTTGATCCTGCTAGGGTTTTGGCGCGGGTTTCGTAGTGATGAGTTGTGTCGCCTGCAGGTCGAACACGTGCAGGCGGTGGCAGGTTCGGGCATTACCTTGTATTTACCGCGCAGCAAAAGTGATCGCGACAATCTGGGCAAGACCTTTCAAACCCCGGCGCTGCTGAGGCTATGCCCGGTGCGGGCTTACATCGAATGGCTGAATACAGCAGCCCTGGTACGTGGCCCGGTGTTCAGGGGGATTGATCGCTGGGGCAATCTGAGTGAGGAGGGCTTGCACGCCAATAGCGTGATCCCGTTGTTGCGTCAGGCGCTGGAGCGCGCCGGTATTTCTGCCGAACATTACACCAGTCATTCGCTTCGTCGCGGTTTTGCAACATGGGCGCATCAAAGTGGATGGGACTTGAAGTCGCTGATGAATTACGTCGGCTGGAAAGACATCAAGTCAGCCATGCGCTATGTTGAGTCCACCCCGTTTGCCGGGATGAGCATGACCGCTGAAAAACGCATTGGTAGCTGATCGACGTCAACTTGAAAGCCGGCCATTCGGTCCATATTTAGTTTTTGACTATTTATAGGGTTGGCTGATAGTCAAAACCAATCGTGAGCATCAGCTTTACCAATGAGCCAGATACGAAATGTGTTGTTAGGATTCACCCCATCAACTTTTCAACCCTGACGGAGAGTCAACGATGCCTATCATCAACAGCCAAGTAAAACCGTTCAAAGCTACTGCATACAAAAACGGCAGCTTCGTGGAAGTGTCGGACGCTGACCTGAAAGGCAAGTGGTCTGTCGTGTTCTTCTACCCAGCCGACTTCACCTTCGTTTGCCCAACCGAGCTGGAAGACCTGGCTGACAACTACGAAGAGTTCAAAAAACTCGGCGTGGAAATCTACAGCGTGTCGACTGACACCCACTTTGCTCACGCTGCCTGGCACAACACTTCGCCAGCCATCGGCAAAATCCAGTACACCATGATCGGCGACCCTACGCTGACCATCTCCCGCAACTTCGACGTTCTGATCGAAGAAGCAGGTCTGGCTGACCGCGGTACTTTCGTGATCAACCCGGAAGGTCAGATCAAAATCGTTGAACTGAACGACGGCGGTGTTGGCCGTGACGCTTCCGAGCTGCTGCGCAAAATCAAGGCTGCTCAGTACGTTGCTGCTCACCCAGGCGAAGTATGCCCAGCTAAATGGAAAGAAGGTGAATCCACCCTCGCTCCTTCGCTGGACCTGGTTGGCAAGATCTAAGTCTGTGAAGACTAGGGCGGTGATCCGCACCTGAGTTGTCAGCAGCATCGCCCTCAAAACGCCCGGGCGACATTCGCTCGGGCGTTTTTTTTGACACAGAATTAAACAGTTAGGAGATCGCCCGTATGTTGGACGCCAATCTAAAAGCACAGTTGAAGTCATACCTGGAGCGGGTCACACAGCCGATCGAGATCGTTGCGTCTCTCGACGACGGTGCGAAATCCCGTGAAATGCATGACCTGTTAAAAGAAATTAACAGCCTCTCCAGCCAGATTACCTTGCTGGAAAACGGCAACGATGCGCGTAAACCGTCGTTCTCGTTGAACCGTCCAGGCGGCGATATCAGCTTGCGTTTTGCTGGTATCCCGATGGGCCACGAATTTACTTCGCTGGTGCTGGCCCTGCTGCAAGTCGGCGGCCACCCATCGAAAGCCAGTGCCGAAGTGATTGAACAAATCCGCTCCCTCAAAGGTGAGTTCAACTTCGAGACCTATTTCTCGCTGTCATGCCAGAACTGCCCAGATGTAGTGCAGGCGCTGAACCTGATGGCAGTGTTGAACCCGAACATTCGCCACGTGGCGATTGACGGCGCGCTGTTCCAGGACGAAGTCACCGAGCGTCAAGTGATGGCGGTGCCGAGCGTTTACCTGAACGGGGTTAACTTCGGTCAGGGCCGCATGGGCCTGGAAGAGATTCTTGGCAAGCTGGACACCAGCGCCATTGAGCGTCAGGCCGAAAAAATCAGCGCCAAAGAGGCCTTTGATGTGCTGGTTATCGGTGGCGGTCCAGCCGGTGCTGCTGCAGCCATCTACGCTGCGCGTAAAGGCATTCGTACCGGTGTGGCGGCAGAACGCTTCGGCGGCCAGGTGCTCGACACCATGGCGATCGAGAACTTTATCTCGGTGCAGGAAACCGAAGGGCCGAAACTGGCCACTGCCCTGGAAGAACACGTCAAGCAATACGACGTCGACATCATGAACCTGCAGCGTGCCGACAAGCTGTTGCCGGGCAAAGCGGGCGAGCTGCACGAAGTTAAATTCGCCAGTGGTGCTTCGCTCAAAGCCAAGACCGTGATTCTGGCGACCGGTGCCCGCTGGCGCGAAATGAATGTGCCGGGCGAGCAGGAATACCGCAGCCGTGGTGTGGCGTACTGCCCGCACTGTGACGGCCCGCTGTTTAAAGGCAAGCGCGTTGCGGTGATCGGTGGTGGTAACTCGGGTGTCGAGGCGGCCATTGACCTGGCCGGGATCGTGTCACACGTGACATTGCTCGAGTTTGACACCAAGTTGCGCGCTGACGCCGTGTTGCAGCGCAAGCTCAACAGCTTGCCAAACGTAACGGTGATCACTAACGCCCAGACCACTGAAGTGACCGGTGACGGGCAGAAGGTCAACGGTCTGCGTTACAAAGACCGTGCAACAGAAGCGCTGCACACCGTCGAGCTGGAAGGCATTTTCGTGCAGATCGGTCTGCTGCCTAACACCGATTGGCTCAAAGGCACCATCGAGCTGACGCCACGTGGCGAGATCGTGGTTGATGCACGTGGTGAGACATCGATACCCGGGATCTTTGCTGCCGGTGACGTGACCACCGTGCCTTATAAGCAGATCGTGATTGCGGTCGGCGAAGGCGCTAAAGCCTCTCTGAGCGCTTTCGATCACTTGATCCGCACTTCGGCGCCGGATTGATTGCTCGGCAATAGAGTCGCGTTGCATTAGCAAAGCCTCTCAGTAAACAAAAGCGCAGCCCACGGGCTGCGCTTTTTGATGTGTGCTAAAAGTATTACGCCTAGGGGTTTTAATCTTTCTGCAAACCATTGGCCAGCGCGACGAATGCATTTTTTGCTTTCTCCAGTGCGGCCAGTGGTTGTGGATCAGCGGCGATCCACAAGGCGGCGCTCAATGTGGCGCCATTCAGCAGTCTGGCTGTCGCTTCAACCTCGATGTCCTGGATGACGTGCTCGCTTTTCAGCTTCTCCAGGCACTCCATGGTGCCCTGAATGCAGGCGTTCTGGTTTGACCACAGGGCAGGGTTGCCCAGTACTGCGGGGCCATCGAGCAGCACAATACGCTGGATTTCCGGCTCTATCGCCATCTCCATGTAGGCGATGCTTTCATTGATAAAACCATCCCAGGTGGAGTTCGCCTGAGCGGTAATGGCGCGCAGGCGTACAGACGTCTCGGCGTCTATTTGCTGGATGACGGCCTCAAGCAAGCCTTTTTTGTCGCCAAAGTGGTGATAAAGCGCTCCCCGGGTCAGGCCGACATTGGCAGTGAAGTCATCCATTGAAGACTCGGCATAGCCTTTGTTCGCGAATGCTTGCCTGCCTGCTGCCAAAAGTCTGTGCCGCGTGTCTTCGATCATCTCTTTGCGTGTTCGTACCATGGAAGCGCAGATCTCCTTAATCCAACTCAACCCACACAACATACGTGGCGTATCTAATGCTACGGGCTTGATCGCTTCTGAACAATGTTCAAATGTCAGGCGTAAAAAAACCCATGAGCGAGCATGGGTTTTGTGACCTGCCAGGTTACAGCGGGGTCGGCTGAATGATCTCGACCCAGTAGGCGTCCGGATCCTTGATAAAGGCCAGAGATTTCATGCGGCCGTCAGTCAGGCGCTTCTGGAAGTCCACGCCCAAAGCTTCAAAGCGCTCGCAGGCGGCGACGATATCAGGTACCGCGATGCAGATATGGCCGAAACCGCGGGGGTCAGTGTTGCCGTTGTGGTAAGCAAAATCGGCATCGTTTTCGGTGCCGTGGTTGTGAGTCAGCTCCAGGATGCCAGGGATGGATTTCATCCACACGGTACGGGCAGCATCGTCAGCCGGGATCACGGCTTTATCAACCAGCGCCAGAAAGTACAGGCTGAATTCGGCTTCCGGGAAGTCGCGCTTTTCCAGCAGCGAGAAACCCAGGACGCGGGTGTAGAAATCGAGGGATTTCTCGATGTCTTTGACGCGCAGCATGGTGTGGTTGAAAACGAATTGTTGGGTAGCGCTATCCGGTTGTGCGGTCACGCCAGGGACGTTGTTCAGTTCTTGCAGGCTCATGAACCCTCCGAAAGTGATGCATGGGTAAACAGTCGATGCACGAATGATACGGAATGTGACGGCTTGCGCGAACCCCGCGGGAAACAAAAGATCGTTGTTTGGGGTGTTCAGCGGGAGTGCGGTGAGGGGAATTGGCAAAATTCAGGCAAAAAGAAGCCCGCCGAAGCGGGCATGGGGCGCTAGTCCTTTAGCAGCCTCTATACTGGGGATGTAAGCCGGAACCCCAGAAATTTCCGTCACCCTAGTTGGGTGGGCTCAACACTCGTGTCACCAGCTACCTTCTGGAGAATCGAGCTCGGCCATCCCTCCCTGGACGGGCATCGCTCGACGATGTTCAACGGCTCCCTCACGGGGCCGTCGTTTTGTGGGGGCTATTCCATCCACAAGTCGTCGAGGTTCTTGAAGTTCCAGAGCGTCGGGTCTTCGGGGCCAGTGATACTGTCCTTGCAACTCGTGGCCGCCAGGTCGATGGTCTGCATCGGGATCGGCTCTCTCGAGCGTAGCGAGAAGAACACGCGAACCTTGGGAGTCAGCAGTGATTCCATTCCCGGCTCAACGACAACGGCCAGACGCTGAGAGGACAGGCGAACCAAGGAGCCGACGGGGTAGATGCCCACGGCCTTGACGAAGGCGTGGAAGATGCGTTTGTCGAAATGGCCCTCCCACTTGGCCATCTGCCGCATCGCCGCGGACGGGTCCCACGGCTTTTTGTAGGCTCGCTCCGACGTCACGGCATCATAGACGTCGCAGATTGCGCCCATGCGGGCCAGGAGTGAAATGGCGTCACCGGCCAAGCGATCCGGGTAGCCGGTTCCGTCGATCTTCTCGTGATGGTGCAGGGCAATGTCCACCACCCCGGGCTCGGCCCCGCCTGCGCGCAGCATCTTTGCGCCCTCCACAGGGTGGCGCTTCATGATGGCGAACTCGGCATCGGTGAGCTTGCCTGGTTTGTTAAGCACTTCCAGCGGCATCGCGGCCTTGCCTAGGTCGTGCATCAGTCCGCCGATGCCAGCCAGGCGCGTTTGCTCCTCGTCTAGATCGAGATGCCGGGCCAGCGATAGCATCAGGGCGCAGACGGCAACCGAGTGCAGGTAGGTGTAATCGTCGTGCGTTTTGATGCGTGCGACGCTGATGAGGGCATGAGGTTGGCGCAGCACCGAGGCAGCGATTTCTCCGACCAGCGGCAACGTCGTGCTTGGGTCGACGGCCTTGCCAAGCCGGGCTTCCTGGAACATGTCCATGACTTGGGACTTGGCCGCAAGACAGAGTTTCCGTGCATAACACATTTCGCTCTCCATTGAGGTTGCGCCGTCACTTTTCTTGCTTAGTGGACTAGACGGCAGAGATTGCTCCTCCGACAATTCTCTGGGCTCTGGGCTCTGGGCTCTGGGCTCTGGGCTCTGGGCTCT
>NZ_WIVZ01000039.1:0-51135 GCF_009600325.1 Pseudomonas sp. FSL R10-2189 | reverse complement strand
ACCTCAAAGGCATCGCCTTGCAGAGGCTCGAAGGTAAAACGCAGATCGCTTTGACGGGGCATGGGCGCTCCTGAGGCACGCTACCGCGCGCCCCGTCATGGCAACGGGGCGGGCGATGGCGAACACATAAAACTGCCTGCCAGAGCGGGCAGAAACAGCGGTGGGTTAAACCGGCTTGCGCCAGTCGTCTGAGGCTTCGGTCCCTGCAACCACGTGGCTCCAACTGACCTTGCGGTAGGCCAGGCTGGTCTTGATCAGTTGGGTGTAGTTGGCGTTATCGCTGTCTTGGGCGTGGGGCAGCAGGGTGTGGATTTCGACGACGGTGGCGTCTTCCAGCTTGGTGGTGAAGAAGTGCTCCTGTTTGCCATCGGTTGAGGTACGGAACCACTTGACCTCAACGGTGGGCAGCATTTCGCCGGTGGCCAGCGCCTGGTAGAGCATGGGCGAGGCCTTGCTCAAGGCACTGGTGAAGATCAGCGGTTTGTGTACCCGTTGCCCCGAAGGCTGGCCGCTTTGCGGGTCGGTGGGGGTACTGATCAGGTGGTCGACTTCCTGGGCCAGAATTTCGTCCTCATGGCCTTCCACATACACGTTGCCCACCGAGTCGCCGGTAAACGCGCCTTTGGTGATGTGGCCCTGGGTCTGGCCGTGGATGCTGATGTAGGCAGGTGTTGGCATGACAAACTCCTTGTAACGATCAATAGAACAACCCGATGGGGTTGCTACCGTCGGTGTGACGGCATGGGTTTATGGCCCGGTAAGGGCCAAGGGTTTGCAGGCGCCCGACGCGGGCGCGCTGAAAATCGGCTACAGCGTGAGAATCCGGTCGAGGGAAACCAGCACTTGCTGGGTGATGCCGTGCAGGCGCACGGCGTACACCGTGTACGCCACGACCAGCACCGCACCCGCCATGGCCCAGGGTGTCCACAACGGCCACGCGCGTTTGATGCGGTAGTTACGCGGGGCGACGTGGGTCAGGGGTTCGGTCAGGCGTTTGGGCGTCTCGCCGCGCAGCGGGCGCAAGAGGCCGTGCAGGTGATTGATGATCCGTTGCAGTTCGTCATCGCCTCGGGGCACGTTGCCGTGTTTGCCCTTGAGGCCCGTGCACAGGCACAGGTACATGAACTCCAGCACATGCTGGTATTTGGCGGCGTCGGTGGCCATGCGGGCGAGCAGGGTGAAGAACTTCTCGCCGCCCCAGGATTCATGATGAAACACGCTGAGCAGCGAGCGCGTGCTCCAGTTTGAACACCTGCCCCACGGCGTGCTCATCACCACTTCGTCCACCAGCAGGCACAGGCTGTAGGAGTATGCCTTGAGCGCGCCGGGGTCATAGTCCAGCGAATTGAGCTCTTCAATGATCGTGCTGATCTGGTTATGCAGGTCGCGGTAAAGCGCGTTGATATCGGCATGCCGGTCCAGGTGGCGCAGGCGTATCAGCAAGCCGATCAAGGGCATGGCCGGGTCGCACAACGGGTTCCAGGCCAGGCCGCGCAACTCGAATTCAGGGTCGGCCAGGTACGTTTGCGTTTGCTCTGTGATGACTGGCGGGGCGGGGGTAACCGCGTCCTCAAGCGCTTTGATGGGGGACTCAGACGTGGTGTCTTCACTCATTTTTTTCACTCCTGATCGCCCAGAACTGCAGTTCCAGTTCAGGGAAGTCGCCGGCGACATGGAAGCCAAACCCGCTACCCGTGCTCAGGCTCTGCCAGCCAGGGTGATGACGGTCGAGTTCGAAGTAGCTGAAGCCGGCATGGAACGGCAGATGGCGCGGCGCCACGGGCAGCGGGATCAGGGCAATGCCCGGTAACTGCAAGCTGACCAGTTCGCCCAAGGCTTCGGTGGCGCTGATCTTTATCTGTTTGGGCAACTGCTCGCGCAGGGTTTCCAGCGGCAGATTGGCGCGTACCGCGAGGATGAACTCGGCAGTGTCCAGCAGGCGCTTGTCGCCCAGCAGCGCAGTGAGCACGCCGAATTCCTGGGCGACGATGGGCAGCGACACGGCGCGCGGCTGCAAGACGGTCCCCAGCGCCCGGCGCAAGGTGTGCTCCAGGGGTTTGAAGCAGGCCCGCAAGTTGTCGTGCTGGTAGGCCGGGTACTCTTGGGGCAGGTGGCCCTCGTCGGTAAAGGTCACCAGTTCGCCGCAGGCCTGGGCGAAGGTGATGTACAGCCGCTCCGGGTGGACATGGCGTTGCCGGGCCAGGTGCTGGAACAGCGGGTACATCCGGTTGAGGGTTTGCAGCAGGTTGAAATCGGTGACATCGGCCACCCCCGATTGCCCCGACGAGCCGATGCGTTCAGCCAGGTTTTTGGCCCGCTCACGGATCTGCCCGGCCACTTCCCCGAGGTAGCGTTGCAGCACCGGTACGGCCTGCAAGGACACGCAGGTGGGGTAAAAATGCTCGTCCATCACCAGGCTGCCGTCCGGGCGTTTATCGAGGATCTTGCCCACGGCGATACAGGTAAAGGCACTGCGGTCTTCGTCCTCAAGCATCAGCTTGAGGTTGGGCACGGCCACGTTCATCGTGGTCACATCGCCGACTTCGCTGTGGGTGTCACGCACATCCACCTGCTGGGCCAGGTAACGGCTGTTGGCATAGCCTTCGGGCCAGCGTATTTCCAGGGCCTGAGCCGACTTGAGCGGCAGCGTCAGGAACACGGTCTGGTTGGCCGCACTGCTGTGGGTAATTTCCAGCGGGGTGGGCGGCGCCTGATCAGTGGGGATATCAAAAATGCTGCCGTCGGGCATGATTCCGCGTGCCCGGGTCAGGGCGATCTTGCCAAAGCTCAGGTACTCGCTGTTGAGCGCCAGTTCGCTGAAACCATAGAGCGTGTCGTTGAGGCTGTTGAGGCGTTGCTGCACGGCCGCTTCGGCGGCGCGGGCCTGTTGCTGGAAATGCTGGGGTTTGACAAACAACCCCTCGTACCAAATGACCGGGTGACGTGAACTCATCAGTGGGCTCTCTGCGTGAAAGGGGGTGAAAAGGCATTCATCGGGTTTCCCCTTTGAGCTCAACGCTGGCGGCGTCCAGTTGCACCAGCAGCGCGTATTGATGGCCCTTGGGGTCTACGCGCAGGGTCTGCTTCCACTGGGCGTTGTCGGCGTCGTAGTAGTGGGCGATCACCGCGATAAACCGCGTGTCTTCGTCCAGGCTCTGCGGGTCGATAAATTTGAATTGGCCCGGCTGCAGCAGGTAGTCGTCGGCGCGGATCCAGGTGCTGCCCAAGGTTTTTTTCAGGTCATCCGTCAGCGTCTGGAGACTGGCGTTGCGCAGCAGGCTGTCATCGCTCAGTTGCAGCACCTTGAACCCGATGGGGCTGGCGATGGAGCGCGGCGCTTCAGTGTCTTGCGGGGTAGACAAACTGACACCGGGGGCGTTGTAGTCACCAAAGGGCGAGGCTTCAACCACCGACATTTGCGCGCCCTCGTCGGGCTCCGGCAGGCCCGCTGACTGCGGCGTGACGGTCTCGTGAACGTGATCCAGCAGCGCTTGCAGTTGCTCGGTCAGCGCCTGCGGGTTGGCGGCCTCCACGTTCACGGAATAGGGCGAGCGAATCGGCGTTTCAGCGGGCCCGGCGCCGGGGATGATCAGGCGCTGATTGACGCTGTGGCTGGCATACAGGCTCAACGAATAGCGGCTGGGTTGATCATCAGGCCCGCCCACCGGGATCGAGGGCGTCCAGATCACCTGGCCGATCTTGCCGAGCAGGGTGCAACCGACCAACGCCAGGCAGCCCAGCAGCAACAGGGCGAAGCGGATATGGCCGCCCATGTGCGTGCTGTCGAGGTGCACGGCGCGGTGGGGTTTTGCGCGCTCGACGCGGGGTATGTCAGCGCTGGCGTGGGCTGCAAAATCCAGCACGTCGTGCAATGGCGGCGCTGCGGTTATCGCCCCCAGCGCCAGCAGCGGGTCGCTCTCCCGGGCGGGGTCCAGAGGGCGACTCAACTGCTCGAATTCGTGGCAGATGTGCGTGTGTGTGTCTGTCGGGGGCAAAAAAGGCAACGTGTGGGCGTTCCAGTCTTCAAGGCCATCCCGGCGACCGGTGAGCAGTTCAGTGAGCGAGCGCTGGCTCAGGTGGCGACGGTCGTCTGCCAGCTCATGGGCATCCAGGTGTACGGCAATTTGGTAGTCGCCGATGTGTAAAAAATCCCCCTCGTTCAACTGCACGGTGGTGCCACGGCCCAAGGGCAGGGCATGGCCGTTGGCATAGGTGTGGCCGCAGTGATCGGTGACGCAGGCGCGATTGCCCAGCCAGTGGATCTGGCAGTGGTAGGGGCGAACGCTGCGGCTGCGGTCGTTGAGCCGCCAGTCGCAGTCCGCACTGCCGATGCTGCCGCCGTGTAAGGCAAAACGGTGGGTGGGCTGGCAACCGTGGAGCAATTGCGCGGGGTTGCTGATGACCAGCGTGAGGTTCATGCCCGCCCCCTGATCCGTACCACAGCGGGGTGACGGTGTGCCTGGCACTCGATGAAACTGGTCCAGCCCAAGTGAGTCCCGCCTTCGCGGCGCAGGTTGAACGGCGGCACGTCTTCTTCGCGCAAGCCCAGTTCCACGTAATAAGCCGGTACGTCCCGCGCCAGAAAATCCAGCAACTGGCGCAACCGTGCACACTGACTACCGCTGGGCAGGAACTCCCGAAAGCGCTTTTGCGACAGGTTGGGGATCACCAGGGTGAACTGGCTGGCGCGTGTGCGGGCACGGTCGCCGATGGTGAAGTTCTCCCCGAGTACACCGTTAAGTGAGCCGAGGGCCACGCGATGGCGCTTGAGCAAGGGCACCGAGCGCGGTTCAAACTCACGGATGTAAACGCCGTGCAGATCAAAACAATGCTCTACAATCCCGCTCACCACTGACGGCGCACGGCTGCGGCTGGCAATCAACCCGGCAAAGCTCAACAGACGCCCCCAGGGCAGCGGTGTCGCGCCGCGCAGGTCGTTGTCATTGAGGCCAATCAGGGAAAACACATAGCGCGAAAAGCGGTCGCGAGCGTTTGCCTGGAAGCGGATGTAGTAGCGATATTTTCGCCAGCTGTGGTGCAGCAAGGTCAGCAGGCGATGATTGAAAAAATCGAGGAACTCGGGGCGAATGCCACGGCCCTGCGCTTGCTCATAAGCCAGACGGTCCAGGTAATAACCGGGCAGCGGCGAGTCGGCGCCCTGCAAGCCCAGAAACGTGGTTTGCACGCGGTAGCGCTCGTTGCCGAGCGTTTCATCGACACGCTCGGCAACGGTCAGGTCCGAGGCCGGAAAGCCCATGCCCGCGTGGCTTTGCAAACGAACCCGGCGACGGCTGGCGCGGCTTGCAGGCTGGGCTTCGAGGTCATCGTCGTGCAGCGCGTGCAGGTGTTCCAGCAGACGATGGAACGAGTAGTTCCGCGCATCGGCCAGGAGCGTGTCGGCTAGATCACGGGTTGTCTGCCGGTCAACAGTGGCCATTCATAGCACTCGTTGTTAGTGGTATTGATCACTTCCAGCTTGTGGAAGGAGTTGATGCTTGCGTAGAGCGCGAAGAAGTGCGAAAGCACGCTGGCGAACAGGTACAACTCGCCCTCGCAGAGGAACGCCTGCTGGTCCAGCTTCAAGCGGGTGTGCAGGCCGCGCACGGGCAGGCCCTTCATCAGCCAGTCAATGGGCGTGGTGACGGCTTCGCCAATCCCGTCCAGGCGCTTGCGGGTGGCGCGGGTCTGTTGCAGGTCGTGCAAGGCGGCAAAGTCATAGGCGCGGATCACCGCCTTGAGTGGCTCTGCCGAGAGCAGCGACAGGTAGTTCAGCGACAGGTTGGAAATCAGCGTCCAGTGCAGGCTGGCGTCCAGCACCGGGCGATACGAGCGCGTGGGCGCGATCAGATTGGTGTAGGTGGCAAAGGACGGCGTGGTTTCGGTCGACAGCGACACGTCATCAATGCCCAGCGCCTGGGGTAAATCACGGTTGCTGCAGGTCAGTTCGATGGACGCGGTTTCATGCTCGCCGATGTAGTCGCGTTCATCGCCACGCACAAAGGCTATGCGCTGCTGCAACCCTTCACGGCCGTGGGACTCTTCGATGTGGGTGCGAAAGTACAGCGCCGTACGGCCCTGGGCGTGTTCGATCTCATGCTGAAAAGACTCAAAGGGCGTGAAGGTGCGCAGCGGGTCACCCTTGTGTTCTTTGTCGCTGGCGCTCCAGCCAGCCACGCGGTCAACACTGAAAATCTCATAGGCGTCTGGGCGCTGCCCGGTGGGGATGACCCGCTGTTCCAGGCTGCGCCCGTCCAGGGCAATGGGTTCGGCGTCGTGGCTGAACAGGTTGACCGCCGGGGCGCAGAACAGGTGCAGGTCGTGGGTCTGCAAACGAATGTCGCCGGGCATGGGCCGGGAGAACTGGAACTCGAAGCGGATCTCATCGGTGCTGATGGCGGGCCAGGCTTTGCCCAGGCGGGTCAGGCTGAAGAAGTGAAAGCGCTGCGGGAACACGAAGTATTCCTGCAAGATCCGGTAGCCGTCGAAGACATTGCGCGGGTAGGGCAGCAACGCCTCTTGCGGGGTAAACCCCGGAAAACCGATGTCTTGGGGGTTCAGCCCGTAGGCGGTGCCATTGACGTACAGGGTCACGCTTTTGAGGTAGTGGGCGATCCACAGGTACAGGGTTTGCGCCGTGGCATTGCCACCGCCAAGGTGAAAATCCAGTTGATCGCAGCCCAGGCTGCTCAGCGGTTGCCGGGTCAAGACGCTGAGGTCGATGCGCACCACCGAGGCTTCACGGCTATGGGCATCACTCACGCACTTGACCGCCAGCGGGTACAGGCTGACCTCGGTGCAGGTGCGAAATTCGCAACTGATGCCGTCCACCGGTTTGGCAAACAGCGGTGTGCCTTTGGGCAGCACCTGGCGCTGGCTGATGGCGTCGGGCAGCGGTTTGAAACGCACGATGGTGCAACTGGGCAATGGCCGCAAATAGTTGGGCCAGAGCATCTGCAGCAGCGGATGCGTCAATTCCGGCAGGTCATCGTCTATCTTCATGCCGAGCTTGGCGGTGAGAAACGCAAAGCCTTCCAGCAGCCGTTCCACATCCGGGTCATTGGCCTTGTCACCCAAAAACTGCGCCAGTTGCGGGTTGTCCTCGGCAAACTCACGGCCCAGCTCACGCAGGTAACGCATCTCTTCGGCAAAGCGTTCTTTCAAGCCCATGGCGTCCCCCTTTATTTAACGCGGGTGTAGCCGTCGCGGCCGTGCATGGCCACGTCGATCAGCACCCTTTCGTCCTTGTGGTTGAGCTGCACCTGGCAATCGAGGCGAAAGTTCAGCTCCAGTGGTAAATCCGGGTCGGGCTGATAGCGCACGCCAACGACCTTGATCCTCGGCTCGAATGCTTCGATCGAGCGGCGTATGTCGGCGCTGATGGCGATCACCAGGTCAGAGCTGCCTTGGGCTGCGCCATTGAAGTCGCGCAGGCCCAGTTCAGGGCTGCTTTGCGAGCAGCCCTGGCGGGCATTGAGTACGTGCTCCAAATGGCGCTTGATCGCGTCGATACGCTGGCGGGCCTGTTCGTCCGCGGTGCCCGGGCGGTAGCGCGGTGCATCAGGCTCCAGACGTTCGAACAGGCTGGCGCGGCCCAATTACTGGGTGTCCAGCCGACCGACCAGTGAGATCTCGAAGTTCGCGCCCATGTACTTGAAGTGCGGGCGGATCGACAGCGACACCTGATACCAGCCCGGATTGCCGGCCACGTCCTGCACATCAATCTGGGCCGCACGCAACGGGCGACGGCTGCGCACATCGGCTGAAGGGTTGTCCTGATCGGCGATGTACTGCTTGAGCCAGGTGTTGAGTTCGCGCTCCATGTCCTGGCGTTCTTTCCAACTGCCGATCTGCTCGCGTTGCAGGACTTTGATGTAGTGGGCCAGACGATTGACGATAAACAGGTAGGGCAATTGCGTGCCGAGCTTGTAGTTGGTCTGGGCTTCCTGACCTTCGCGGGTCTTGGGGAAGGCTTTGGGTTTTTGAATGGAGTTGGCCGAGAAAAACGCTGCGTTGTCGCTGTCCTTGCGCATGGTCAGCGGGATAAAACCGGCTTCTGCCAGCTCATATTCCTTGCGATCAGAAATAAGCACTTCGGTGGGGATCTTGGCTTGCAACTGGCCCAGTGATTCATACAGATGCACCGGCAGATCCTCTACCGCGCCACCGGATTGCGGGCCGATGATGTTCGGGCACCAGCGGTAACGGGCGAAGCTGTCGGTGAGTCGGGTGGCCATCAGAAAGGCCGTGTTGCCCCACAGGTAGTTGTCATGCTGACCGTCGATGGCTTCGTCGTAGCTAAAGCTGCGCACCGGGTTTTCCAGGCCGTCATAGGGCGTGCGTAACAAAAAGCTGGGCAGGGTGGCGGCGATGTATTTGGAGTCTTCCATCTCGCGCAAGCTGCGCCATTTGGTATGGCTGGGGCCTTCAAAGATGTCGTTGACCTCTTTGATCGATGGCAGGTCCTGGAAGCTTTTGAGGTTGAAGAATTCGGGGCTGGCGGCCATCACGAACGGTGCGTGGGCCATGGCGCCTACAGAGGCCACATAGCTGAGCAAACGGATGTCCGGTGACGAAGGGCCGAAGGTGTAGTTACCGATCATGGCAGCGATGGGTTCACCACCAAACTGGCCGTAACCTGCGGTGTACACGTGCTTGTAGAGGCCGCTGCGGGTGATATCGCCAGCGTTGTCGAAATCGTCGAGCATTTCTTCTTTGGTGACATGCAGCACGTCGAGCTTGATGTTCTCGCGAAAGTCCGTGCGATCCACCAGCAGTTTCAGCCCGCGCCACGCCGATTCCAGTTGCTGGAACTGCGGCTGGTGGAGGATTTCATCCATCTGCTTGCTCAAGGCAAGGTCGATTTCGCTGATCATCTGATCAACCCGGAACTTGTTCACGGGCTGTTCGTGATGGCCGCTTTGCAAGATCTCGCTGATGAACGCGGCCACGCCTTGTCTGGCGACCGCATAGCCTTCCTGGGCCGGGGTCATCATGGTGTTGGCCAGCAGTTGATCGAGTAGCGAGGTGGGGGCATCGGTCACCCGGATTTGGGCGTTGGCACTTTCCATCGGCATGGGTGGTACTCCGTTTTATGAACTCGGTTTCGGCAGTCGCAGGGCAGTGAACAGGCAGGTAACGCTTGGCGTTTGGGCCTAGGCGTCAGGCGAATCCTTGGGGGCAGGCAGGGTCAGGTTCAGTTCGCGAATAAGCCGTTGGCGCGAAGCATCGTCAGCCAGCAGGCTTTGCAACTGTTTGCGGAAGGCGGGGGTATTGCCCAGCGGGCCTTTTAACGCCACCAGCGCGTTGCGTAACTCCAGCAGTTTGTTCATTTCAGGCACTTGGCGAGCGATGGCATCGGGGCCGAAATCGTTAATCGACTTGAACTGCAAATTAATGCTCAAGTCGTTCTCGATATCGTTGGTCAAGACGCAAGGCACTGCCATTTCCAACGTTACTTCAGCTTTGGTCAGTACGTCGTTGAAGTTGTCTTTATCGATACGTACGGGTTGTCGGTCTTCAAGGGCGGACTCTTCGCCGTGGCCTTTAAAGTCACCGGTTATCAGTAACTTTAACGGTAATTCAACTTCGGCCTGTTGATCGCCTGTGGCCGGAATGTATTTGATGTTGATGCGTTCTTTTGGAGCCACGGAACCGTGATCTTTCGACATGGGAAAAGTCCTTTTCATTCGAAGGTAGCCCTATTAGGAACCGATTTCTCTAGGCCTGTCATGTCGGCCAAAGCCGTTAGTTGTGTGGCTTTTCTCTGTAGGAAATTACGATTGTGAGTTTGGTAGTACTTGCCCTACATAGTTGCAGGAGGTCGCTGAGAGATATGTCTGTTAATTGCACTAATAGCGTTATTTGTGGAGTGTTTTACTTGCTACTTAATTGCCGGTTAGTCCACGCTCCGGACAATTAAGGCGTTATACGTCGAACTTTTTATCAGCGAGAAAGAATCTTGCGCGTTATGTCATGCCCATCATTCATACAGGAGGTGCAAATGCGAATAAACAGAGGGCGGGCATGGGCGCTAGGCGTCTCTCTATTAGTGCTGGCGGGGCAACAGGCATTGGCCATGCCAGCAGCGCGAGACTGTACGACCGTTGTGTCGTCGTTAAAGCGTCTGGAATGCTTTGATCAGGCGGCCGGAACGCCGATTCGCAGCATGGCGCCACAACCCATCACTTATGTGGGGCGAATGTTGCCCATCGTCGATCTGGTGCAGCGCAATGAGGCCCAACGCAGCCCCGGTGACTTCCGCTTTTTGATCTCCCACTGGCCAGAGCTGGAGGATGATCGAGCACAACGGGTGGTTATTTCTGCCCCGGCCCTGGGAGCGTTTGCCCCCCGGCCGACCCTGGCCATCAGTTGTGAATCCAAAATCACTCGCTTGCAACTGGTGCTCGATGAGCCAAGCAAGCGCAACAAACTCCACATCCAGCTGTTTGCAGATGACAAGCCGGTTTCTAACGCGACATGGCAAGTGATGGATGAGGCGGGGCTGGTGGTCGAGTTCAGTCGGGGGTTACCGACCATTGCGCTGTTGCGGCAGATCATGGGCAGCCAGCGTCTGGAACTGAAAAGCACGCAGGATGTAGCCCTGAATGGGCTGGTGTTTGACGCGCAAGGCCTGGACGCGTTGATTGCGCAGGAGCGTCAAGCATGCCGCTGGTGATCGAGGTACCGGCCGATATTGTCCCGCTGTTGCTGGCGCCGATTGAACCGGAACAACCCGCCGGGTATTTCGATATCGAGGACGAAACCTATCAGGCAATTGATCAGGAAATGATCAAGCTCGGGGGCTTGCGTGAGGCCAGCATCGACTGGCCGTATATCGATGAAGCGTCCCGCCAGTATCTGGCCAGACAGTGCAAGCACTTGCGCATCCTCGGGCATTTACAGGGGGTGTGGCTGCGCACCCGGCAGTGGGCGCGCTGGGCCGATGCCATGGGCTTGCTGGCAGGTGTCGTCGAGTTGTATTGGGACAGCGCCCACCCCAAGCCCGGGCCGACCGGCTACCTGGCCAAGCGCAAACAGATCAAGCGCCTGCTTGAAGAGTTGGGGCAAGCCTTGTCGGGCCTCGACCGCAGCAGTTTTGCCCCGGTGCATCAGGCCATGGCGGAGCAGGCGTTGCTCGACCTTGCGCGCTGTGCGGTGGCGGCCAAGCTCGACCCTGCACCCATTGAGGCGCTGCAACGGCAGTTGGCCAAATACAGTGAACCGCCGGTGCCTGAGTCGGCCAACCAGGCCCCGTCTTCCGGCGTCCTGAACCCGACCTTGTTCACCCGCACCAGCGCGCCGCCCGTGGGCAGCGAACGTGAGCAACGGCGTGCCTTGCTGGCAATGGCCGAGCAACTCAATCAACAAGACCTCTATGACCCGGTGGGCTATCAACTGCGCCGTTTTGGCCTGTGGGCGCACCTGCATGCTGCCCCGGCCATCACCCGCGACCGCCGCACAGAATTGAGCGCGGTGCCTCAAGACATTGTTGACGCGTATCAAGAAGCGCTGGGCGCCAATGCCCTTGAGCCCGCCTTGCTGTTGCGCATTGAAAAAAGCGTCGCGGCCTCGCCGTACTGGTTGCGTGGCAGCTACCTCGCGGCCCAGGTGGCCTCGCGCCTGGCGATGGATGACGTGGCCTTGGCCGTGCGCCGCTGTTGTGAGCGGCTGGTGTGTCGGCTCCCGGCTTTGCTTGAGCTGAATTTCAGCGACGGCACGCCCTTCGTCGACGCGCCAACCCAGGCCTGGATCAGCGGTGCCGACCAGCGCGAGGGCACCAGCAGTGCGGTGCCTGAGTACGCGGGCCTGCGCGACGAATTGGTGACTCAACTGAATACCGAAGGCGTTGAGGTGGTGCTGCTGCGTTTGCAGGCATTGCACGCAGCCCATGAAGCCCCGCGCCAGCGCAGCCACACCACGGTAATCGCCGCTGATTTGCTGGGGGCCCGTGGCCTGTCCTGGCTGGCCGATGACCTTTACGCCGGGGTGGCTCGGGTGATGCGCGAAACCAGCGCCCAGGCGTGGGAACCCGAGTTGTATCAGAAGTTGGCCCAGCACCTTGGCAACCCCTCGTTGATCAAGGCCGTTCAGGAGTAGGAGCAGTTTATGGAAAGGGTCTGGAGTTACATCAAGCGTTGGGGTTGGCCCGTGCTGCGGCATTTCAAGCAGGCTCTGGCGCTGATGGTTGTCCTCGGCGTGGTCTTTGCGCTGATCGGCATCTGGTGGCTGGGACCGCACTGGACATGGCGCGAGCATCAACCCTTGGCGGCACTGGCGATGCGCGTATCGGCCAGCGTTGTGGTGGTGGTCGTGCCGCTGTTGTTCTGGGCCTGGCGGGTGCGTCAACGCTTGCTCAGGCTCAATGCCGAGCACGCGCGTGAAGCGGCGGTTGTGCTGGATCCCTGCCTGCCTTATGTCGAGGCGCAGGAGCGTTCACTTGATCAAAGCCTGAGCCATTTATTGAACAATATGGAGCGTCGCCGTTCGCTCTATCAATTACCGTGGTACCTGGTGCTGGGCGAAGAAAGCGCGGGCAAGACCAGCCTCGTCACCCGTTCAAATCAGAGCTTTTCCCTGTCCCATATCAACAGGACGGGGGCCCGCGCGCAGCCGGAAGAAAAACTGGCGTATGCCATCGACTGGTGGATCGGCGACGAAGCCGTCTTGATCGACCCGCCGGGTGAGTTGCTCACGCAACCGAAGCCCTTGACGCAAGAACAGCGCGCCGAGCAAGCGCAAGAACCGGTGGCGGCCAAAGGTAAAGTCAGGCCGGTATTGCCGGCGGACACTCACCCGCGCCTGTGGCTGCACCTGCTGGACTGGCTGGGGCGCAATCGCAGCCGCCGCGCCCTGAATGGGGTGGTGCTGGTGATCGATGTACAAGCCTTGCTGATGCAGCGCCCCGAAGCGCGCAAGGCTCGCGCTAACGTGCTTCGCACACGGGTGTATGAATTGACGCGGCACTTGGGCACACGCCTGCCGGTGTATGTGGTGCTGAGCAAATTTGATCTGCTGGAGGGCTTTGAGGAGTTCTTTTCTCAGCTGTCGCGCCGGGGCCGTGAAGACTTGCTCGGCTTTACCTTCAGCCTGGACGCTGTCGACGATTTCGATGCATGGCTGGCGGAGTTGGCGGAACATTACAGCGCATTTGTCGAACGCCTCAACGAGCAGGTTTTTGACAGCCTCAGAGGCGCCCGCTCACTGGAGGACCGTGACCGGCTGATGGGTTTTCTGCGCCAGTTGGCAGGGCTGCGCCCGGCACTGTTTGGCTTCTTGAATGAAATGCTTGGCACCGACCGTTTCACCACACCGGCGCTGGTCCGGGGCGTGTATTTTTCGTCAGTCTTCCAGCAGGGCACCCTGAGCAATGCGTTCGTTAGAGAGGCGGGCCAGCCCTACCACCTGCCGCCACCACCTGCCGAGGTCAAGCCTGCGCAGGGCAAGGCCATCTATTTTGCCCAGCAACTGTTCAAGCAAGTGATCTACCCCGAAGCGGGGCTGGCCGGTGACAACATCAAAGTCGCCCGCAGCAAGCAACGACTGCTGATCGCAGGTTTTGGCGTGGCTTCGCTGGGCTGTTTGCTGGCGGTGGGCTTGTGGCAGTACTACTTCACCGTCAACCGTGACAAGGCTGCGAACGTTTTGGCCAGAAGCCAGGAGTTCAGCACCGGGGACATTGACGCCAGCCTCGATGCCACCGGGCGCAATTTGCTGGCACCGCTGGACCAGATCCGTGACGCCGTCTCGGTGTATGGCGATTACCGTGAGGCCTGGCCGTTGCTG
This sequence comes from Pseudomonas sp. FSL R10-2189, assembly GCF_009600325.1. NCBI lineage: Bacteria > Pseudomonadati > Pseudomonadota > Gammaproteobacteria > Pseudomonadales > Pseudomonadaceae > Pseudomonas > Pseudomonas sp. FSL R10-2189. Next base: position 37,353 of record NZ_WIVZ01000039.1, on the reverse strand, counting down.
TCCAATATGGGGCTGTATCAGGGCAGGGCGATTGGCCCGCGGGTTGACGAGGCCTATTTGAACTTGCTGTCCCGACGCTTTTTGCCCGCCATCGCCAGCAGCGCCCTGGAGGCGATCAACATTGCGCCTGCGGGCAGCAATCAGCAATTGGTGGCGTTGCGGGTGTACCGCATGATCGAAGACCGCCAGAACCGCCGCCCGGAGATCGTCGAGGACTCGGTTGCCAAACAGTGGCAGCGCGCGTATCCGGGCCAGGGGCAACTGCAGGCAGACCTGATGCGCCATCTCAATTACGCGTTGAAATATGCCGACGCGGACTTGCCGCACTACCGTGAACGGATCGCCCAGGTGCAGCAGCAACTTCGCCAGCGGCCCATGGCTGAGCGGGTGTACAGCACGTTGAAACAGGATGCCCAAGAGCGCTTGCAACGCCCGCTGGACTTACGCAACGAGATCGGCCCGGCTTTCGATATTGTTTACCGCCCGTTGGTGGTCAGCGCGGACACCGATGGCAGCGAGTTGCAGTTGGCGCCATTGCTCACCGCCAAGGGCTTCAAAGAGTACTTCGAGCCCGGTACGCAAGACATCATTGAGCTGGCCATGATCGATCAGTGGGTGCTCGGTGAGCGCCAACGCCTGGACTACTCGCCAGAAGACCGCAAGGTCCTGACCCAGCGGGTACGTGCCCTGTACAGCGCTGACTACGTGGACAGCTGGCGGCGGGCGCTTAACCAGTTTGTGGTCACTGACTTTCGTGACCTGAGCCATGGGGTTGCCGTGCTGGAGCAGGTCACCGGCCCGGCGGCGCCGTTACGGCGTTTGCTTGAAACGCTGCGCGACAACACCGTGATCTACCCGGCCGTGCCGTTGATCGAGGGCGCTGCGGTGGTCAGCCTGGACAAAGTGCCCGAGGGCCCGCAACAGGCGGCGGGTATTCGGCGGGCTTTTACCGACTTGGCGCAGTTGATCATTCCCCAGGGTGAGCGGCCTTCCTACTATGAAGAGACCCTGCGCGCCATCGGCGCCGTGCATGACTATGCCAAGGCCGTGCACGACAATCCTGACCCCGGCAAAGCCGCGTTGAAGACCGTCCTCAATCGCTTTTCGCTCAGCGGCAGCGACCCGATTGCCAACCTGCAACGGGTTGCCGTGGGCTTGCCGGAACCGATGAACCAGCAGGTCAAAAAACTCGCGGACCAGACCTCGCAAGTGCTGGTGGTAGCCGCCCTGCGCGAGCTGGAAAAGCGCTGGGACAGCGAGATCTACAGCTTCTATCGTGATCGATTGGCCGATCGTTACCCGTTCAAAACCACGGGTGAAGACGCTTCGCTGGACGACTTTGAAGCCTTTTTCGGGCCGCAAGGTCGCTTGCAACAGTTCCATGATCAGTACCTGGACATCTTCCTCAAAGACAACCTCGACGTGCTTTACTCCGAGAGCCTGGGCGGCTACCTGGTGCGCAGCGACGTGCTGGAACAGTTGAAAAAAGCCGAGCGTATTCGCGACACCTTCTTTAACCATCGCGGGCATTTGGCGGTGCAACTTACCATCGAGCCGCTGGCTCTGAGCACCACGCGCCTGAGCAGCCTGCTCAGCGTTGACGGCCAGTTGATCCCCTACCAGCACGGCGCGCCACAGCGCACAGGGTTGGTGTGGCCCAACGACCTGGGCAATGCCAACGGCAGTCAACTGACCCTGGTCAACAGCAGCGGCAACACCGCCAGCCTGAGCTATCGCGGCCCGTGGTCACTGTTTCGGCTGCTCAGCCGAGGCCACCTCAACGGCCGTACCGACACCAGCGTCGACCTGACCTTCGCCATTGCCGACGGGTTGATGCGCTACCGCGTGGTGGCCGAAAAAGCCAACAACCCCATCACCCAGCGCACCTTTGAAGGCTTTGCCTTGCCCAGAACCTTGCTGGAGGAACGCCGCCAACCCAAGGACGGCGACAACGTCACGCAGTTGTCAGGGCGGTTCAAGCGTCTTGCCCTATCTATGTAGCACCTGCCTTCGTTCTCCCTGAGTAGGTTGTTGGCTCCGCCCACCCACTCAGGAAGAGCATATGCTCGATGAAAATCCTCTACTGAACACCCATGTGCTGCCGCCGTTTTCAATGATTCGCGCTGAGCATTTGGTGCCCGCTGTTGAACACATCATTGCTAAAAGCCAGACAACCGTAGCTGGCATTATTGCCAGCCAAACTTCATTCCCGACCTGGGACGATCTGGTGCTGGCGATGGATGAGGTAAAGGCCCAACTGGAAGAAACGATTCAAATAATTGACGTGCTCAGCACTGTACACACCCATCAGGAATGGGCTGATGCAGTCAGTCTCTGCGGGAGCCTGATGACGCAATACAAACGGCAACTCGCGCAAAACACCACGCTGTATGCGTTATACCAGGCCCTGGCCAACAGCCCGATTGCAGCGTTGTTCAACAGTGCGCGCAAACGGGTACTGGAAAAAATACTGCTCGAATATCGCCATGCCGGGCTTCACCTCGGCCCGGTGCACCAAGAGCGGCTGCGTGAATTAAAGGACGAAACCCGCCTGCTGGAACAGACGTTCAGTGCCCATGTGCAGCAAGCCACTCAAGCCTGGGGCAAACACATTGAAAACGAGTCGCTGCTAGCGGGCCTTGCGGCACCGTTAAAGCAGCGTCTGGCGAGCGCGGCGCAGCATAAAAATCTGACCGGTTGGTGGCTAACACTGGATGACGAAGTGTTTCACGCCGTTATGCTGCACGCGCAGAACCGGCCCTTGCGCGAGGAGGTATGGATCGCCCGTTACACCCTCGCCACAGCGCAGGGCCCGCAACCTGAACAGTTGAACAACGATGACGTGTTGACCCGGCTGCTCAGCAACCGCCATCAAATCGCAAGGTTGCTGGGCCATGAGCACTTTGCCCAATTGGCCCTGCAAGGGCAGATGGCGTCGTTGACCGATGAGGTCATGAACTTCTTGCGTCATGAACTCGAATCACAACGCGCCACGTTTACCCTCGAGAGAGCGCAACTCGAGGCCCTGATGGTGGAATACGACATTCCTCAGCTCGAACCCTGGGATTATGAATACCTTGCCCAAATACTGCGCCAGGCCGACGGCGTGTCCCAGGATGCGCTGAATGTGTATTTCCCGTTGCCGACGGTTGTGCAGCGTCTGGTGCAATTTACCCGGCGGTTGTTTGGCGTTGAACTGGTTGAACAGACGCAGTTCGACCGTTGGCACCCGGACGTGCGCCTTTACGAGGTCATGGAACATCAACAAATCCTCGGCTACTTGTTTATTGACCCTTATGGCCGCCAAGAGACTGATGGGGCCGTTGAAGTGCTGACGCTGCGCAACCGCCGAATGACGGCCGAAGGACGACCCCGATTACCGATTGCTGTGCTGTCCGGCCGGTTCGCAAAAGGTGACGCTGAGCAACCCTGTTTACTGAGCCACACGCAATTGCGCAGGCTGGTGCATGAATTTGGCCATTGTCTGCAGCACCTCTTGACGGGGCAGGGGTACCGGGAAATTTCCGGGATCGGAGGCATGAGCCCTGATGCGATTGAATTTTCCAGTCAGATCATGGAGCAGTGGTGCTTTAGCGACGAGTTTCTGGTCTGGATGTCGGCGCATTATCAGACTAACGAGGCGATGCCTGCTGATGTGGCGCAGCGGTTAACGCGCGTTGTACACACCCAAACCAGTTGGGCCACGGCCAATGTATTGCTGCTCATGATGTTTGATGTCGAGGTCCATCGCACTCAAGGCGATGGGCGCAGCCCACACCAGGTATTTGAGGTCCTGAATACGGAAGTCGGGCACTTGAAGTGGCCACATGACGTGAGTCCGTACAACAGCAACGGGTTGATGACATCACCCCATGTGGCCCGAGGCTATTCCTATAAATGGTCCGGTGTGTTGGCCAGCCAGGCGTTCGAGCAATTCAGCCATCGAGGCCTGTTTGATGCAGAGACAGGGCAGGCCTTTCGCGATGCCTTTTTTACCTATGGCGATGGGCGTTCCTTGAAGGACTCCATGGAGGCCTTTCTGGGCGCCGACAGGGAAGACCGTTTTCTTCCGCCATCCGCCGCGTTGCTGCGAGTCGACAATACCCAGGACGTTGCGACTTTGATGGGGCAATTGACGACTTCGCAGCAGCAGATGATTGAGTTGAATGACGCTTTGCCACGGCCTGCCGACATCGCGGCGCAGCATTTGAATAACTGGTTTAAAACCACGTTCCCCGCGCTGGCGGACAGTGTGGCAGTGAAGGATGTGTCTGTGTGCACGGTGCATGAAACGCTCATCCCTCAAGTAGACCGAGTGCCTGATGGGCCACTGTATGGCCGCACGATCATTTCCAGTGTCCCCCTGGATGTGTTGTTCTGGCAGGCGGCTGCCGGCCGCTTGAATACCGGCGAACTCTTTCTCAACCTGCAAAATATTGAAATTGTTCATCAAACCGGCAGTGTCACGCAGGCACCGGCGGCCCTGAACAGCAACGATGCCAAGAGTGCCTTCGAGCGGTTGTTGGTAGAAACCCGGCCGTTGTCATTCGAACGCCAATGGGAACATGCCCTTGAACACTTCTGGAGCAAAGCAGCGGGTTTCACTCAGAACCGCCCTGCCAATGAATGGCTGGCAGATCAGTTAAGCCACCAGTTAATGACGCAGGCCAATCTTCATGCGCTGGACGGAACGCTGGAGGCGCCGCTGCACCATGCCGTGACCGACTACGCGCTCTCGGCACCCGAGGCAGAGGCACGCGCAAGCCTGCTCGCAACCGTTCGGCCAGGTGTGTTCTCACTGGCCTACACACCGCAGAGGTGGCGGGTCAGTTTGCCGGTCCGCAACTGTGTGGTGTTTACCGCGCGAGACAACGACGTTGAGCAGGGCGCAGCGCTGCTCTGGCGTCTGGGTGAGCCGCTGGAAGTGTTCTACAGCCTGGCGCAACTGAAGGTGAATGTGCAGGAAAGCGGCGATACGATTGGCGAGATCACGCATCGACCGTTGCCGGGTAACTTCCTGGCTCAACAAGTCATGGAACTGCGTCAGGCGCAAAAAAAAGCTGTGCTGCAAGCGCTGCTCGACGGACCAAACGAAGGGGAGTCGGTCAACGACTGGATACAGCGTGTGGACGAGGCCGCAGACCTTAGCGACCGGCTGGACCTTGCCGTCCCGATGAATGCCCGGCAACTCAAGCAATCACTGAGTCAGTTGAATACCTGGCTACATGGCAGTCGCCACGCCACCGGAAAGGATCGTGTGGCCTGGTGGAAGGCTTGCAGGGCCTGGCAACAGGCCGTAACGGATGCGCAGTCTCTGCCAGCAGACCCGGTAACGCTGGCAACACCTGAGGCCATCGAGGGGTGGACGCGCACTGAGCTTGAGCGATTGATCAAGGAAAAATACCCGCCAGCCGACCCGGATCGGGTTTTTCTGACGATCGAGAAACGCGTCGTAGATCCCCATGCGCCTACGGGGGCATCTGCGTTCGGCTCGGGAGTGGCACTCTCAGGGCATCAGAGGATTATTTTTGACCGGCGTTCTTTGACGCAATGGGCCATCTCCAATATGACGCCGGATGAGAGCAATGCTCGTGATCACCTTGAGGAGGGCCCGCTGGACTTTGACGCCATCCGCGATCTGGTGAAATCAGCCAATGTCGGGGTAGTGCTTGACGCATGGATTATTGGTGCAGCCCGCCGCACGCAGACGTTATGGATGTCGCTCAAAGCCAGGCAGATGCGGGTTGAGGTACATGCCGCCCACTTGTCAGGTGATCTCAAACATGACGCCAGCAATACCCGGTTGAACCTGGTGCTTGCCGCTCTTGATGGGCGTCAACCTCAGGAGCGTAACAAGGTCAATGACCAAGAGGTGGTGGTTTATCAGATTAAATGGGGGAGCGGCACCCTGAGGGATATTCTGGCGTTTGGCGTCAAGGACCTTGAGAACCGCCCCTCATTAACGTTGTACACGCCCGGGGCTCCGGATGCCCGGGTGTTCCGGGATGCCGATGCTGATTCGTTCGCAGATCTGATGAGTGCGGTGGTGACGGCCCTCACAGCAACACGAGAAATGACCCTGTGGGTGATTTCAAAATTACCGCTGTCAGCGCAAGCCGACCAGATTGCCAGCCTCGAGTCGAAGGAGCCCGAGCGTCCTTTGAGTGAAAAGATTGCGCAGTTTGTGCTGGATATTTTTTCGCCCATCAAGTTTCGAGTGAACCTCGGTTTTCCTGCTCAGGGTGCGATTAGCGCCGTGGACATCGACCTGTTCGAAGCCTTGTATGAAACACACATTATTCATGCGCGAGATGCTGCCAACGTGTTGACGGTTTCCCATGCCGAGCGTGACAGCGAAGCGGCCCAAGTCGGGCGCAGCAAAGGGTTAGTGCTGGTGCTGGGCATGATCTCGATACCTCAGGTAAACCGGCTCGGTGGACTTCTGGGGCGGGCTGTCATTCCGACCATGATCGGCGGTGCTGCGGTGGTGTCCATCAAGGATGAAGGTGGCAGTGGCAGTCAGTGGCTGAGTGATTTTATCGGTGCCATGGGGGAGGTGGTCGCAGAGGCGGGCGAAGACCTTATCATGAGTCGGGCAGCGGGCAGGCGCGGTAACAAATACGCAGGCAAGCGTTATATGACGCTGACGACGTTGCCTCGCATGGTGGATCCATCATTGCGGCCTTTTCTTCTGGAGGGGTTTGATGGAAGCGGCCTTCAATCCGAGGGTCGGAATGTGTATCGCGGTCGAGACGGGCAGGGCTATGTAAAGCTTGACGGGGGCTTTTACAAAACCACTGTGCAGGGCGGTGAGCGGTTTGTTTATAGCCCCAGGAACATTTCTAACAGGCGCACCGTGGTTTGGGAAAATGGCCGTTGGCAAGTCGAGGCTCCGAATCGTTTATTGGGGGGCGGCCCGGTGATGAGCCTGTTCAGAGCCCCGGAAACACCTCAACAGAAAAAATACAATGCGCTGCTTGAGGGTTACCTGGTGGACCGTTACAACCCGCCCAGTGACATGGTACGAGAGGCGGCAAGCGTGATCGGGGCCATGCCCCAGGTGCTGGCTCAGCGGGTGCTGGATGAGAGCATCATTGATGCACGGGTGAGCGGTATTGAGGCTTACCGGTCGTTGATGAAGCTGCTGAACCGCCAGCGTCGACTGCCACCTGAATACAAGGCCTCGAGCGATACGCTGGTGTACAAACTGGACGTGTGGAGTGCGATCCACTCGGCAACGAGGGACTTTGAAGCCGGTGTGCCAGGCTTGAAATTTTCCGATGTCCAAAAAACTAAAATTTTCGATATGGCATTGCCTTACAGAAATGCCTATTACGAAACGACCGGTATGAACATAGCGGTGATGCCGGACAACGCGACAGGGGCTGTGTTTATTGGCATTACACCTCTGCGCGGAAAAAAAAGGCGCGAGCTGGACAAAATCAACAAGGATTACAACGACCTCACCCTTTCATTGACACCGAAGATTGTCAGTACGCTGCAAGCGCAGTTTCCGGGGCAAGGGCCAGAAACAGTCACTGCGCTGGAGCGCTATCTCGCAGTACCAGAAAATGTTGAGCATCATCGAAAAATCACTCGCATGTTATTGAGAGAGGAAATGCAAGCGCGGGGCATGCCAGGGTTGCTTACCGAGATCAGAAACAAGCGCATCCCTTACTTTGTTGCCATCAAGGGGACAGCGCAGCAAAAAATCATGATGGCCACTGCCCAGGAGATTGATCACTTCTCGCAAAACCTGATCAAATACACCGAACCCTTTGAGATTCAAGCCGTTACACAGACGGCGACGCATAAAGTGACAGGCAAGTTACCCACGCCATCCACGACACCCGCAGCGTCCGAAGGGCCTGTTGCTGACAGGTTTTCGGTCAACGTAAGCCCGCTGGCTGAAGCGCAAATGGCTTACGACAGCTTCCCGGAAGCGGCCCGGATCAAAATGACCAGCATCATGGATGACATTCGTGCGGGCCGTGTGACCAGCAAGCGAATCAATGGTTATTACTGGTATGACATGTCCCAGTTGGATCCTGGCAGTGGCAGGGGGGCTTGGCGCGCTGCGTTTGAACGCAAGGGCGATACGTGGGAGTTGCAGGGGTTTTATGACTATCACACCCATCGGGCTGCCACGGTGTGGAGTTACTGACGCGTAATAAAGTCGATAAACGCCCGCACACGTTGCGGTACGTGGCGCGCGTGCGGGTACAGAAGGATAAACGGGCGCCGGGCACCGCCGAAGGCGCTCAACACTTCACACAGCTCGCCGCGTTCCAGTGCCTGCTGCACCGTGAAACGGTAGGTCTGCATCAGGCCTGCACCGTGTTTGACCAGTGTCACTGCGCCCAGGTAATCATCCAGGCAGGCGCAGTTACCTGAGGTTTCCAGCTCAACCCACTGACCGTCCCGCTGAAACGCCCACGGCAAATTGCGCCCGCTGCTGGGGAGCTGGTATTGAATGCAGTCATGTTGGGCCAGTGCTTCCAGCGAGGTGGGCGTGCCCGCTTCGCGCAAGTAATCAGGGGTTGCCACCACCACCAGTTCGGCCTCTTCCAGAGTACGGGCGATCAGCCCGGAATCGGTCGGCGCCTTGCCTCTGATCGCCAGATCAAAACCGTCATCGGCAAAGTCGATGTTGCGGTTGCTGATGTGCACATCAACTTGAACGTCAGGGAATTGCCGACGAAACGCAGGCAACTTCGGCAGCAACCGGTAGTGAGCATAGGGCGTGGGCACACTGATGCGTAACAAGCCGGAAGGCTGGCTTTGCTGGCCGGTGACTTCTCGCTCGGCATCGACCAATTGCGTCAGCGCCTGTCGGCATTGCTGGTAGTAAAGCCGCCCGCTGTCGGTGAGGCGCATCTGGCGAGTGGTGCGCACAAACAAACGCACCCCCAAGCGCTCCTCCAGGCGGGCCACCGAACGACTCACCGCTGCCGGTGTAACCCCGGCCAGATTGGCCGCTGCCGTGAAGCTGCCGGTTTCGGCTGCCAGGCAAAACAGTTCAATACTGCCCAGTTGAACATCATCGAAGTGACGGGTCATGGCGCGGCCAATTGATTACATGAGGTATTTATTCAAATGCCATGGGCCTCATTTTTCAAGTGTAAAACCTGGCCTAGAGTGCCTCCACCTGTAAGGCATACGCCTTGAACCTGCGGAGAAGCATCATGAGTTCAGCTAAAACAGTCATCGTTACCGGCGCCTCCAGCGGGCTTGGCCTGGCCATTGCCAAGGCTTATCTGGACCTGGGGTTTAATGTGGTGGGCAATGCGCGGACCCTGGACCGCCTGCAGGAGGCTGCTGACTCGCTCGGCAACCCGGCCAACTTTCTGCTGGTAGAAGGCGATATCGCCTTGGCGAACACCGCCACCCGTTTGTTTGAGCGCGCCATCGAAGCGTTTGGCAAGGTCGATATCTTGATCAGCAACGCCGGGATCTTCGTGCCAAGTCCCGTAGTGGATTACACCGAGGCGCAGCTGGAATCAATTGTCGACACCAACCTCAAAGGTTTTTTCTACCCGGCCCAGGCGGCAGCCCGGCACATGACGGCCAACGGTGGCGGTCAAATCGTTGCCATTACCGCATCCATTGCCCTGCAACCCAACGTCAAAGTTCCGGCCTTGTTGCCGGTGTTGATCAAGGGCGGCCTTAACAGCGCCGTGCGTGGTCTGGCGCTGGAACTGGCGGCCTCCCAGGTGCAGGTCAACGGCGTGGCGCCCGGCATTATCGCGACCCCGATGCACGGTACAGACCAACCGACCCGCGACTTCCTGAAAACCCTGTCGCCGAGCGGGCGCATCGGTACGCCTCAAGACATCGTTGATGCCGTGCTTTACCTCACCTCATCGACTTTTGTCAGCGGCGCCATCATCCCGGTAGACGGTGGCAGCACCGGCGGCACCTGGTAATCAACGAGGAAACCGACATGCCCTACGTCAATATCAAAGTGACCGATGAAGGGGTAAGCGCCGAACAAAAGCGCTTGCTCATCCAAGGGGTGACCGAGTTGCTGGAGCGCGTGCTGAACAAGGCGCCGTCGACCACCTACGTGGTGATCGACGAAGTCTCGACCGATAACTGGGGCGTGGGCGGCGAAACCACCACCCAGTTACGCGCACGGCAAAAGCTCAACGCTCAGACAGTGGAATAAAGAGTCGGCGTCTGTCCGACTGAACATTTCAACCCGTAGGAGCGAGTTCAAGCTCGCTCCTATCAAACACAAAATAAGTGGTTGATTTTAAAGGCTATAGGAGCGAGCTTGCTCGCGAGCTGTTGATCTTGATCTAAGAGCCCCCTCACCCTAGCCCTCTCCCGAAGGAGAGGGAACCGATTGGGGGATGCCGAAGATATTCGCTGGCCTGTTTGCTGCGCGACAGCGGGGCGTCTCCCCAGTGGGCGGTGTTGCAGCAGGGTTCTAAGCTCATAACCAAATGATCTGCAAGATATTTGCGCCTCACGCCACACAAGGATTCAAACCTTTTTTTGAGTCCTTCAGATGTCGCATTATTTTGACAGCGCTCAGCAACAAGACATTAAGGCCCTGGCTCACACCTTTACCGGTCGTACGCAATGGCCCACCTGGTTGTTGTTGATTGCGGTGCCCAGCGCCTGGTTTGCCTTGATGCTGGCCAGCCCGGTGCTTGGCGCGGGCTGGACCATTGTGCTGTTGATCCCGGTGGTGGTGCTGTGGATGTCAGTCCAGCACGAGCTGTTGCATGGTCATCCCACCCGTTTCAATTGGCTGAACAAGGTACTGGGCTATGCGCCCTTTGCCCTGTGGTACCCGTACACCTTGTACCGCGACAGCCACTTGCAGCATCACCACGATCATGACCTGACCATCCCCGGCGTCGATCCCGAAAGCCGTTACCTGAGCCAGTCAGGCTGGGAGCGCAGTTCCAGGTTGTTTCGCGCTGTGCTCTGGCTGAACAAAACCGTGCCGGGCCGCTTGCTGGTTGGCCCGCCTTTGGCGTTGTACGGGATGGCCAAAGAAGAACTTCAGCGCCTGCGCCAAGGCGAGCGCAAAGCCTGGCTGATGTGGCTGACCCACGGTTTTTTCACGCTGCTGATGTTTGCCTTTATCGCCCGCTACAGCGCCGTGACGGTCTGGCAATACGTGTTTTTGGTCACCGTCCCGGTGCTGTCTGTCGGCATGGTCCGCTCTTTTTACGAGCACCGCCCCGCAGCCCGTCCCGAACAGCGTACGGTGCTCAATGAAGCTGGCTGGCCGTGGACCTGGTTGTTCCTGAATCTGAACTTGCACTTGGTGCACCACGATCTGCCGCGTCTGCCCTGGTTCTACATGCCCAGGGTGTACCGGGCGCGGCGTGAACAATGGCAACAGCGCAGCGGCCATTATGTGGTGCACGGCTATGGCGAGTTGATTCGTCGGCACGCGGTGCACGCCATTGATAGCCCCAAACACCCGTTTGTTTAACGTCACCAGGAGCGCTGTATGTCAGGCGGTTATGCAGAGTTATTGATGTACGTGGCCCCGGCGCAGGTGCGTGAGGCCAATGAACAATGGCTGATACGTATCCTTGAGCTGTTGCAGGCCACGCGCCGCGACGCCGGTGGCATTGAGTTGCTGGAGCTGTTTCGCTCGCCCGATTTGTTGCTGACCCAAACCTGCGGCTACCCGCTGCTGACTCAGTTGCAAGGCCAGGTGCAAGTGGTCGGCCGCCCGCGTTATGAATGGCCCGACAGCAGCGCCGGGCGCCATTGCAGCGTGATTGTCGGCCGCGAAACCGACCCGCGTGTCGAGCTGGCGGATTTCAGGGGCAGCCGCGGGGTGATCAATGACCGGCACTCCAACAGTGGCATGAACCTGTTCCGGCATCGGCTGACGCCCTTGCAGCAAGACGGGCGTTTTTTTGCCTCGGTGGCCACCAGCGGCGCGCATCAACAAAGCCTGCGCTGGGTGCGTGAAGGCTGGGCAGACCTGGCCTCCATCGACAGCGTCACGTTTGCCTACCTGGCGCGCTATGCCCCTGCCGAAGTCGCCGGGCTGCGCATTGTTGCGCGCACCGCCATCAGCCCCAATTTGCCCTACATCACCGCACTCAGTGCCGGCAGCGCGGGCGCTGAGCGTATTCGCGAGGCAATGAACCTTGCTTTGCAGCAGTTGCCACAGGTAAGTGCCACCTTGGGTTTACAGGAAGTATTACCGGCCAGCGAAACTGACTATCAGGTCGTTATTGGCTACCAGCGTGAAGCGAGCGCGGCAGGTTATGAGGCTTTGCTTTAACCGCCCTGCGACACCAACGGCTACGCTGAAGACAGTGCGGCCGATAGTTTTGCCCCTATCCATGACAAGAGAATCCGTATGAACAACCTTAAAAAATGGCTCGGTGGCTCGCTGCTGGCACTTGGATTGTTGAGCCAGCCGGTCCTGGCTGACAGCAAAAACACCCCGATTCACTTTGGTGACATCACCTGGGAAAGCGGCAGCTTTATCACCGAGGTGCTGCGCATTTTGACCGAGAAGGGCTATGGCGAGGCGACTGATACCTTGCCGGGCAGCACGGTAAGCCTTGAGGCGGCGCTGGCCAAAAACGACATTCAGGTGATCGGCGAGGAGTGGGCCGGACGCAGCCCCGCGTGGATCAAAGCCGAAGCCGAGGGCAAAGTCTCGGGGCTGGGTGACATCGTCAAAAACGCCAGTGAAGGCTGGTGGGTGCCTGAATACGTGATCAAGGGTGACGCGGAAAAAGGCATCAAGCCGTTGGCCCCGGATTTGAAGTCGGTGGACGACTTGAAGCGCTACAAAGACGTGTTCCGTGACCCCGAAGACCCAAGCCGTGGGCGCTTCCTTAACAGCCCGACGGGCTGGACCTCCGAGATCGTCAACAGCCAGAAACTCAAGGCCTATGGCCTGGACAAAGACTTCGTGAACTTCCGCACCGGCTCCAGCGCCGCCCTGGACGCTGAAGTCGCTTCGTTGATCCGTCGAGGCAAACCGGTGCTGTTCTACTACTGGTCGCCGACCCCGCTGATCGGTCGCTACAAACTGATCAAGCTGGACGAACCGGCCTTCGATGCCGAGGCCTGGAAAACCCTGTCTGACGCCAACAATCCTAACCCTAAGGGCACGCGCTCATTGCCGGCAAAACTGGCGATTGGTGTATCAACCCCGTTCAAAACCCAGTACCCGCAGTTGGTCGAGTTCTATGAAAAGGTCGATTTCCCGATCGATTTGTTGAATAAAACCCTGGCTGACATGAGTGAAAAACGCACCGAGCCGCGCCAGGCTGCCGAAGCGTTTTTGCGCGACCAGCCGCAGATCTGGCACAGCTGGGTGACTGCCGAGGCGGCGCAAAAAGTTGATGCGGCGCTTAACGCCAAATAATTCACTGAGTACGAGCCATGCATGTTTCCTGAAAATCTGACGTTTTCCATCGCCGGCTGGGTCAATACCTGGGTCGATGCGCTGGTCAGCAACTACGGGGATGTGTTCCGACACATCTCCGACACCTTGTTGTGGGCCATCGTTAACCTTGAAAACCTGCTGCGCCTGACCCCGTGGTGGCTGATGCTGCTGATCGTCGGGGTGATTGCCTGGCACGCCACGCGCAAAGTGTTCAGCAGCGTGCTGATCGTGGGACTGTTGTTTCTGGTCGGCGCGGTGGGGCTGTGGGACAAGCTGATGCAAACCCTGGCGCTGGTGATGGTGGCCACGGTGATTTCCGTGCTGCTGGGCATCCCGCTGGGTATTTTGGCGGCGCGCAGCAACCGCTTGCGCACGCTGCTGATGCCGCTGCTGGACATCATGCAAACCATGCCCAGCTTTGTGTACCTGATTCCGGTCTTGATGCTGTTTGGCCTGGGCAAGGTCCCGGCCATTTTCGCCACGGTGATCTACGCGGTGCCGCCGTTGATTCGTCTGACCGATCTGGGTTTGCGTCAGGTAGACCACGAAGTGATGGAAGCGATCAATGCCTTCGGGGCCAACCCCTGGCAACAACTGTTCGGGGTGCAATTGCCGTTGGCCATGCCGAGCATCATGGCCGGGATCAACCAGACCACCATGATGGCGCTGTCGATGGTGGTCATCGCATCGATGATTGGCGCCCGTGGCTTGGGCGAGAACGTGCTGGTGGGGATTCAGACACTCAACGTCGGCAAGGGCCTGGAGGCCGGGCTGGCGATTGTGATTCTGGCTGTGGTGATCGACCGCATAACCCAGGCCTATGGCCGACCACGGCATGGGGCAAAAGATGAGTGAGGCTGTGATCAACAAGATCGAAGTGCGCAATGTCTTCAAGGTGTTTGGCAAGCGCGAGAAAGAAGCCCTGGCCATGATCAAGGAGGGCCAGAGCAAAGCCGACGTGCTGGCCAAAACCGGCAGCGTGGTGGGCATCAACGACTTGTCGCTGTCGATTCAAGCGGGCGAAGTGTTCGTCATCATGGGTTTGTCCGGGTCGGGCAAGTCGACGCTGGTACGTCACTTCAACCGCCTGATCGACCCGACCAGCGGGCAGATTCTGGTGGAGGGTGAAAACATCCTTGAGTACGACATGCCGACTTTGCGCCAGTTTCGGCGGCAAAAAATCAGCATGGTGTTCCAGAATTTTGGCCTGTTGCCGCACCGCAACGTGCTGGAAAACGTAGCGTACGGCCTCAAGGTGCGCGGGGAGAGCACGGCGCAGTGCAACGAGCGCGCCCGGCACTGGATCACGGTGGTGGGTTTGCAAGGTTATGAGCAGGCGTTTATCCACCAGCTCTCGGGTGGCATGCGCCAGCGCGTGGGGTTGGCCCGTGCATTGGCCACCGACACCGAGATCATTTTGATGGACGAAGCTTTCAGTGCCCTCGACCCGCTGATCCGCGCCGAGATGCAGGACCAACTGCTGGAGCTGCAACGCACGTTGCAAAAAACCATCGTTTTTATCACCCATGATCTGGACGAAGCGCTGCGTATCGGCAACCGCATTGCCATCCTCAAGGACGGGCAGTTGGTGCAGGTGGGCACGCCACAAGAGATTCTGCACACGCCTGCGGACGATTACGTGAACCGCTTTGTTCAGCGCCAGCGGGCGAAAATCGAGTGAAATAATCAAAAGATCGCAGCCTTCGTGCCTCGTCAGCGACTACGGTTGCTCCTACGTTGTGTAGACACTCATGTCCTCGGCGCAGGTCGGGCTATTGATAGCGAACAGCAAGCACGCCTTTCTTTTCACTGATCGACAGGGTCGGTGCGGCGTGTAATTGCTTCAACGAGCTGACATGGGTGCCGCCGCACGGGTAGCTCGGCAGTTCGCCAAAGCCGATAAAGCGCTGGTCGGCGTTGACCTGAATGACCCGTGGCAAGTCAGCGCTGATCCACTGCTCAAGCTGTTCTTTGATCTGCTCGATGTGCATCGGTTGAGCGTTCTCACCCGGCATAAAACTGACCCGGCATTCCCCCGGCCAGTGGTGGGCCTTGATCGGCTTCCAGCCTGCGCGTTCGCCGCACACGCCAATCAAATGCCCCATCGAATGCAGCCGGCTGTTTAACTCACGGCGGGCCTCATCCACGCGGGCTTGCGCCGTACCCAGCGGCACGGCTTGCTGGACGATATGCACAATCCGGTCGTGCTCCTGGAACACCTTGAGCACTTCACTGGCGCCAATCCAGCCAGTGTCGCTGGGCTGTCCGCCGCCCTGCGGATGAAAAGGTGTGGCCTTGAGAATGACGGCAAAGCCGTCGTCGTGCGCGGTGCAACTGAGTACGTCGACGTCGGCGGTGAGGGTGTCGTCGGTATAAAACAGGCGTGAGGTCATGTGGCGAGTCCTGAAACAATTAGGTTTAAAGTATAGGGACGCTCCTTGGGTGTGATAATCCCTCCAATTTTCAATGGGCCTGTGCGCTGTGAGCATAAATCTACCGCTGTCATTACTGGCTGAAATGGTGGTCTTCGTGAGGGTGGTCGAGGTCGGCAGTTTTTCCGAGGCTGCGCGACAGCTGGACACCTCGCCGTCTGCCATCAGCCGCAGTGTCGCCCGACTGGAAAAGGCCCTGGCGATCCGCCTGCTGCAGCGCACCACCCGCAAGCTGCGCCTGAGTGATGTGGGCGAGGAAGTGTTCAAGCGTTGCCAGGAGGTGGTGGGGGCAGCGCAATCGGTCATGGACCTCAGCGGTCGCTATAGCCAGGAGGCTGAAGGGCTGATTCGCGTCAGCGTGCCCAAGGCGGTGGGGCGCTACGTGGTGCATCCGCACATGCCCGAGTTTTTGCGGCGATATCCCAAGGTCGATGTGCAATTGATTCTGGAGGACCGCCACGTCGATCTGATCGACGACAACGTGGATTTGAGCATGCGCATCACCGATCAGCCGCCGCCGGGCCTGGTGGGTCGCCAGTTGTTTTTGATCGAGCATTTGCTCTGCGCTACGCCTGCTTACCTGGCGGAACATGGCACGCCCCGCCAGCCGGAGGATTTGCGTCACCACAGTTGTATCTACCTGGGCGAAACCCCGGCGGATGCCCGCTGGAAATTCAAGCAAGGCAGCAAGACCGTGACGGTCGGGGTCACCGGGCGTTACGCGGCCAACCACACGGGCGTGCGGCTGGATGCGGTGTTGCAGAACATCGGCATTGGCAGCTTGCCTTACTTCACGGCGCGTCAGGCGCTGGAGCAGGGCGAGGTTGTGCAGGTGCTGCCGGCCTGGAATTTTATTGCGTCGTACCACCGCGGTGTGTGGTTGCTGCATACCCCGACGCGCTATCTGCCGCCCAAGCTGCGGGTGTTTATCGACTTTCTGGTTGAGCGGCTGGCGCAAGAGCCGACGCTGGGGCCAAAAAAAGACCCGCGCGGTTAACCGGGCGGGCCTTGGCAATCAGTGCTGTGGGCTGTCTGCGTCGGTCGGCAGCGCCATGAACTGCTTTTCTTGATTCCAGTCGAACGGCTCGCCGTTTTCTTCGGCTTCAAAGCGGCGTTCTTCCAGCGCCTCATACATGTCCAGCTCTTCATCGGCGAGGAAATTGAAGCAGGAACCGCCGAAGAACCACAACAGGTCGCGCGGCACCACGTGGGCGATTTGCGGGTAGCGTTCGATGACCTGGCAGAGGATGTCCTGGCCCAGGTATTGGCTTTCATCAAAATCGGTCAACAGACCGGCTTTCATTTCATCGAAGCGTTCAATAAACAGCGCATGGCTTTCTTCCGGGATTTGCTCGGCGTCACCGACGGCAACCAGGATGCTGCGCAGCATATCGAGCAGGGCGAGATTGTGGTTGAGGTCATTAGTGGCCATGGTGGAGTCCTCTAGAGCAAAACGGGCGCGAGAGTATAAAGCTCTGCGCGCCCGCTGTCCTGCTAGCGAATCTTTCCTTCGCTGTGGGTGAGTTCTTCTTTGGCGAAGTCATCCACATCAATCACCTTGCGCCGTGCGGCTTCAGCGGCGCGCAGGGTTTCGGCTTCGGCCGGTTGGAGGATGCCCGCGTGCAACGCCGAATCGATGGACGGCTCGCCCGGTACCGGTTTGAACTGGCCACTTTTCAGCGCGTCGTGGAGCTTTTTGTGCAGCGGGTGAGCGGCTTTGAGCAAATCGGCGGCATGTTGCAGGGCGCCCACCGCGTCATCGGCAGATTGCGGGCGGTAGCAGCCGGCAAGCACCGCTTCGAGTGTCGGATCGCCTTTGGCCCGGCCCAGCACGGCCGCGACTTCAGCATCCAGCGCATCAGAAGGCCCGGTATGGCGACGGCCAAACGGGAACACCACGCCGCGCAACAGAAAGCCCAGCGGTCGGCTCGGGAAGTTTTTCAGGATCTCGTCCAGCGCCCGTTCCGAATGCCCGAGGCTTTCTTCCATGGCCCACTTGAACAGCGGGTTGAGGTGCTCGGGGGAGTCCAGATCGTGGTAACGCTTGAGCGCTGCCGAAGCCAGGTACATATGGCTCAGCACGTCACCCAGGCGCGCAGACAAACGCTCGCGGCGCTTAAGCTCGCCGCCCAGCAGCATCATGCTCAGGTCAGCGAGCATCGCAAAAGCCGCTGCCTGACGGTTCAAGGCGCGGAAGTAGCCTTGGCTCAGGGTGTTGCCAGGCGCGTGTTCGAAGCGCCCCAGGCCCAGGTTCAACACCAGGGTGCTGGCGACGTTGCTGACGGCAAAGCCGATGTGTTTGAGCAGCAGGCCATCAAACTCGATCAGGGCCTGTTCGCGGTCTTCGCGTCCGGCCAGGGCCATTTCCTTGAGCACAAACGGATGGCAGCGAATGGCGCCCTGGCCAAAGATCATCAGGTTGCGCGACAGGATATTGGCCCCTTCAACGGTGATGAAAATCGGCGCACCCTGCCAGTTCCGGCCCAGATAGTTATTGGGCCCCATGATGATGCCCTTGCCGCCGTGCACGTCCATGGCATGGCTGATGCACTCGCGGCCGCGCTCGGTCAGGTGGTACTTGAGAATCGCTGACAGCACCGACGGTTTTTCACCCAGGTCCACCGCGTTGGCGGTGAGCATGCGGGCGCTGTCCATCAACCAGGCATTGCCGCCGATACGCGCCAGGGCTTCTTGAATGCCTTCAAAGGCCGCCAGCGGCACGTTGAACTGTTCGCGCACCTGGGCGTATTGCCCGGTCACCAAACTGGTGAACTTGGCGGCACCGGTGCCAACCGCCGGTAGCGAAATCGAACGCCCGACCGACAGGCAGTTCATCAGCATCATCCAGCCTTTGCCGAGCATTTCCTGGCCGCCAATCAGGTAGCTCAGGGGGATAAACACATCCTTGCCTGAGTTGGGCCCGTTCATGAACGCGGCGCCCAGCGGCAAGTGCCGACGACCGATTTCAACGCCGGGGGTGTCGGTGGGGATCAGCGCCAGGCTGATGCCCAGATCTTCCTTGTCGCCCAACAAGTGCTCCGGGTCGTGTGCCTTGAACGCCAGGCCGAGCAGGGTGGCGACGGGGCCGAGGGTGATGTAGCGTTTTTCCCAGTTCAGGCGCAGGCCGATGACTTCTTCACCTTGCCATTGGCCTTTGCAAATGATCCCGGTGTCGGGCATCGCCCCGGCGTCGGAGCCCGCCAGCGGCCCGGTGAGGGCAAAGCACGGGATGTCATCGCCACGCGCCAGGCGCGGCAGATAATGGTTTTGCTGTTCTTCGGTGCCGTAGTGCAGCAACAGTTCGGCCGGGCCGAGGGAGTTGGGCACCATCACCGTCGAAGCCAGATCGCCGCTGCGGGTGGCGAGTTTCATCGCGACTTGCGAGTGGGCGTACGCCGAGAAGCCCTTGCCGCCGAACGACTTGGGGATGATCAGGGCGAAAAAGCCGTGTTCCTTGATGTGCGCCCAGGCTTCTGGCGGCAAGTCCATGGCCTGGCCGATCTGCCAGTCAGTGACCATCGCACAGAGTTCTTCGGTGGGGCCGTCGATAAACGCCTGTTCTTCTTCGGTCAGTTGAGCTTTGGGGTAGGCCAGCAACTGGTTCCAGTCGGGGCGGCCGCTGAACAACTGGCCATCCCACCACACGGTGCCAGCGTCGATGGCATCACGCTCGGTTTGCGACATGGGCGGCAAGACTTTCTGGAACCAGTTGAACAGCGGCGCGGTAAAGCGTTTGCGGCGCAGGTCAGGCAGTAACAGCAAGGCCGCTGGCGCTGCCAGCAACACCCACAAGAGCACCAGCACCCAGATCGGCGCATGGCTGAAGAAGTCCATGATCAGCAGGTAAATCGCTACCACGGCAATCGCCGTCAGCGGGGAGACGCGCCGGTGGGCCAGCCAGGCAACGCCTACGATCAAAACCACTATCCATAACAACAGCATATCCAATCCTCCATGGAGCCAGGGGGCGCACCCTTGTGAGCTTAGTCGCAACTCTTGAGCAAGGTCGTCCAATAGTGACCTTGTGCGGGAGGCACAGTTCAGCTTCACGGCGTAGACTGCCCCGGCGTCTATCAATCAGGAGTTCAATCATGCTGAAAGTGTGGGGTCGCAAGAATTCGTCGAATGTTAGAAAAGTGTTGTGGTGTATCGAAGAGTTGGCGCTTGAGTATGAGCGAGCAGAGGCGGGCGGTGCGTTTGGTGTGGTCGACAGCCCGGAGTATCGGGCGCTGAACCCGAATGGCCGTGTGCCGATGCTGGAAGACGATGGGTTTGTGTTGTGGGAATCCAACGTGATCGTGCGCTATCTGTCCGCCGAATACGGCTCGGACACGTCCTGGTATCAGGACGACAACCGTGTTCGCGCCCAGGCAGACAAGTGGATGGACTGGACCACGTCGTCTTTTGCCGGTGCTTTTCGCGATGTGTTCTGGGGGATTTTGCGCACCCCGGCCGAGCAGCAGGACTGGGTGAAAATCAACGCCTCGATCAAGACCTGCGCCGAGCTGCTGGTTATTCCTGACCAGGCGTTGGCCGAAAAGCCTTACCTGTCCGGTGATGAAATCGGCATGGGCGACATCCCGCTGGGGTCGTTTATTTACGCCTGGTTTGAAATGCCCATCGAACGCCCGCCGATGCCGCACCTGGAGGCCTGGTATGCGCGCCTCAAGCTGCGCCCGGCCTACCGCAATGCGGTCATGACTGCGTTGACTTAATAGCCACTATTAATACGGGCGACTGTACTTGTGCGGCAAGGCCAAGCACCATGGCACCTGTTCATTGGCTTTGTCGGACTTGTCTTACGGACAGTTCGCCCTTATTGAGTCATCCCTCTTATTCCCATCTTGGTGCGTAATCCGATATGAGTTCCGCTCTGTCCATACGGCAGCTAACCAAAACCTACGGCAACGGTTTCCAGGCCCTGAGTGGTATCGATCTGGATGTCGCTGAAGGTGACTTTTTCGCCTTGCTGGGCCCTAACGGTGCCGGCAAATCCACGACCATCGGCATTCTTTCCACGTTGGTGAACAAAACCAGCGGCACGGTCAATGTCTTCGGCCATGACCTGGACCGCAACCCCGCCGCGCTCAAGCGCAGCATCGGGGTGGTGCCGCAAGAGTTCAACTTTAACCAGTTTGAAAAGACCTTCGACATCGTCGTGACCCAGGCGGGGTACTACGGTATTCCGGCCAAAATCGCCAAGGAGCGTGCCGAAAAGTACCTGACGCAGTTGGGGCTTTGGGACAAGCGCGACACCCCTTCGCGCTCGTTGTCGGGCGGTATGAAACGTCGACTGATGATCGCCCGGGCGCTGGTGCACGAGCCGCGCCTGTTGATCCTCGACGAACCGACTGCCGGTGTGGACATTGAACTGCGCCGCTCGATGTGGACCTTCCTCACTGAGCTGAACGAGCAGGGCACCACCATCATCCTCACGACCCATTACCTGGAAGAGGCTGAGCAGTTGTGCCGCAACATCGGCATCATCGACCACGGCACCATCGTCGAAAACACCAGCATGCGCCAGTTGCTCGGGCAACTGCACGTCGAGACCTTTGTCCTCGATCTGAAGCATCCGCTGGCGTCTACCCCGCACCTCATCGGCTACCCGTGCCTGTTGCTCGATGGCACCACCCTGGAAGTACAAGTCGACAAAGCCGTGGGCATTACCGGTTTGTTCACCCAACTGGCCGCGCAAAACATCGAAGTGGTGAGCCTGCGCAATAAAACCAACCGCCTTGAGGAGTTGTTTGTGTCGCTGGTCGAGAAAAACCTGGCAAAGGTGGCCGTATGAGTTCTGAACTGCGTCCCAACCTGGTGGCGTTGAACACCATTATTTATCGTGAAGTGCGCCGTTTCATGCGCATCTGGCCGCAAACCTTGCTGCCGCCAGCGATCACCATGGTCTTGTACTTTGTGATCTTCGGTAACCTGATTGGTCGGCAAATCGGTGATATGGGTGGTTTCACCTATATGGAGTACATCGTGCCGGGCCTGATCATGATGTCGGTGATCACCAACTCCTACGGCAACGTGGTATCGAGCTTCTTTGGTGCCAAGTTCCAGCGTTCGATTGAAGAACTGATGGTGTCTCCGGTGTCGCCCCACACCATTCTGATCGGCTTCACCGTGGGCGGTATCTTGCGCGGCTTGATGGTTGGCTTGATCGTGACCTTGCTGTCACTGTTCTTCACCCACTTGCAGGTGCATCACCTGCTCCTGACCATTGTGGTGGTGGTGCTGACCGCGACGATCTTCTCGTTGTTGGGCTTTATCAATGCCGTATTTGCGCGCAACTTCGACGATATCTCGATCATCCCGACGTTTGTGTTGACGCCGCTGACCTACCTGGGCGGGGTGTTCTACTCGATTACCCTGTTACCACCGTTCTGGCAGAGCGTGTCCTTGGCCAACCCGGTGCTGCACATGGTCAACGCCTTCCGCTACGGGATCCTCGGCGTATCGGACATCAAAATCAGCGTGGCGCTGACCTTTATGGTCGTCGCGACTGTGGTGTTGTACTTCGCCTGCGCCAAGCTGCTGGTCAGCGGCCGCGGCATGCGCCAGTAGCCTTCACACCTGTAGGAGCGAGCTTGCCTCGCGATCTTTTCAAGATCAAAAGATCGCTAGGCAAGCTCGCTCCTACACAACGGTGCAGGGCACGTTTTACAAAGCCTTGCGCTGCTGCTTGCGCCGCTTCCACTGCCGGCTGACCCACCAGCGCCAATACACCATGGTCAAGCAGTAACCCACCCCGCCCAGCACCACCCCGCACACCACCGAACCCAATAAAAACGGCTGCCACACGGTCGAGAGCTGGCTGCTGATCCATGCCCACGTGAGTTCATCGGGCATGCTGCGGGCCGGAACGTCCATCAGCCATGCGCCCAGCACGTAGGTGCAGTAAAAAATCGGCGGCATGGTGATCGGATTGGTCAGCCAGACCAGGCTGACCGAAATCGGCATATTGCTGCGCACCATGATCGCCAGGCAGGCGGCCAAAAGCATTTGAAAGGGCATGGGGATAAAAGCGGCAAACAGACCCACCGCCATCGCCCGGGCGACAGAGTGACGATTGAGGTGCCAGAGGTTGGGGTCATGCAGCAGTGAGCCCAAAAACCGTAAGGATTTGTGTTCCTTGATGCGCGCCGGATCTGGCATGAAACGTTTGATTGAACGCCGTGGCATGGGCTTCTCGCTTGGAACAGGGAGGCAGTATGCCCACATTTTGCAGGTCGGCTCTTCAGACTTTGTGACAATGTTTTAGGTCGCGACGATAAATCCCGGCTAATCCGAGGGCAGGGATTACTTCGGATCAGGTTATGTACTCAGGGATGTTGGCGCTGGCTTCGGGTTTGATCGTGCTGCGATTTTTACCGGCAATACCCGCCCTTGAGTGGGTGCTGTTGATGCTGGGTGCCGGGCTGTTGTTAATGGTGGTGCGGCTTTATCCGGCAGGGTTTTTTCTGCTTGGGCTGAGCTGGGCCTGTGTGCAGGGGCATTCGGCGCTTGATGACCGGCTGTCGCCTGCGCTGGATGGTCGCACGTTATGGGTCGAAGGGCGGGTGGTCGGTTTGCCGCAGCAGTCCGACGCGGCCGTACGTTTTGAGTTGCGTGATGCTTATTCGCGCCACGCCACATTGCCTTCTACCTTGCGCTTGAGCTGGTACGGCGGGCCGCCGGTCAACAGCGGTGAGCGTTGGCGATTGGCGGTCACTCTCAAGCGGCCCAAAGGGCTGCTTAACCCCCGTGGCTTTGATTATCAGGCCTGGCTGTTGGCCCAGCGCATTGGCGCCTCGGGCACCATCAAGGATGGTCAGTTATTGGCGCCCGTCCGGCATGCCTGGCGCGACGGTTTACGCCAGCGGTTGCTACAAACCGACGCTAACGGCCGGGCGCCATGGTTGGCCGCATTGGTGATGGGCGATGGTTCGGGGTTAAGCGTTGACGACTGGAAGCTGCTGCAAGCGACCGGCACGGTACATTTGCTGGTGATCTCGGGGCAGCACATTGGCCTGTTTGCCGGGCTCATTTATGGCTTGGTGGCGTTGCTGGCGCGTTATGGCCTGTGGCCACGACGGCTGCCGTGGTTGCCCTGGGCGTGCGGCTTGGCTTTTGCCGGAGCACTGGGTTACGGCTTGCTGGCCGGTTTTGAGGTGCCGGTACAGCGGGCCTGCGCCATGCTCGGGCTGGTATTGGTATGGCGCCTGCGGTTTCGCCACTTGGGCGTGTGGCTGCCCTTTTTGCTGGCGCTCAACGCGGTGCTGATCATTGAACCGCTGGCCAGCTTGATGGCGGGTTTTTGGCTGTCGTTCGCCGCCGTTGCGGTGCTGATTTTTACGTTTAGCTCACGGTTGGGCCCGTGGAGCTGGCGAGCGGCATGGCTGCGTCCGCAAGGGTTGATCGCGGTGGGCTTGTTCCCGATGCTGTGGATTCTCGGGCTGCCCATCAGCCTGTCCGGCCCGCTGGCCAATCTGGTGGCGGTGCCGTGGATCAGCCTGTTGGTGTTGCCTGCTGCGTTGCTGGGCACTGTGTTGCTGCCGGTGCCCTGGGTCGGTGAAGGGCTGCTTTGGGTGGCAGGCGGCTTGCTCAATGGCCTGATTTGGGGGCTCACAGGGCTGGCCGGGACACTGTCGCCCTGGTTGCCTGCCAGCGCGCCGATCAGTGTCTGGCTGCTGGCTGCACTCGGTGCCTGGCTGCTGTTGCTGCCTGCCGGGATGGTGCTGAGGGCGCTGGGATGGCCGCTGGTGCTGCTGGCAGTGTTTGCCCCGCGAACGCTTGTGCCGCCGGGCGAGGCAGAGGTGCTGCAACTGGATGTCGGCCAAGGCCTGGCAATCATCGTGCGAACCCGCCATCACACGCTGCTGTACGACGCGGGGCCAAAAGTGCGCAACCTTGACCAAGGCGAACGTGTGGTGGTCCCGGCACTGCAAGCGATGGGCATCGGTACGCTGGACATGATGCTGATCAGTCACGCCGATTCGGATCACGCGGGCGGTGCGCTGGCGGTACAACGAGCAATGAAGGTGAAACGGGTGGTCAGCGGTGATGTACCGCTATTGGCCGAACAGCTGCAGGCCGGGCCTTGTAACAGCGGTGAACGCTGGGAATGGGACGGGGTGACGTTTGCGTTGTGGCAATGGGACGGCGCGACCGACGGTAATCAGCGTTCGTGCGTGTTACAGATCGAAGCCAACGACGAACGGTTGCTGTTGACCGGTGATATCAATATCGACGCCGAGCGGGCTTTTCTCGACAGCCCCCTGGCGGTGCCCACGCACTGGTTGCAGGCACCGCACCACGGTAGCCGCACCTCGTCCTCGATGGTCTTTCTAAAAAACCTGTCACCTTCGGCAGTGTTGATCTCCAGAGGGCATGGCAATACCTTTGGGCATCCGCACCCGCAGGTGATGGCGCGCTACAAGGCGCTGGGCATGGGGATCTGGGACAGTGCCGAACACGGTGCCGTACGCTTTCGGCTGGGCACCTTCGGGGTGGCCGAAAGCCTGCGCGAGCAGCGGCGGTTCTGGCGGGATTAACGTCGACCTTGTGGTAAAGTGGCGCACTTTTTCGAGGGGATTGTCACTGTGTGGGAACTGGTCAAATCCGGCGGCTGGATGATGCTGCCGATCATTCTGAGTTCTGTTGCCGCGCTGGGCATTATTGTCGAGCGCCTGTGGACCCTGCGCGCCAGCCGCGTGACCCCGCCGCACTTGCTCGGGCAAGTGTGGGTCTGGATCAAGGACAAACAGCTGGACAAAGAAAAACTCAAGCAACTGCGCGCGGACTCCCCGCTCGGTGAAATCCTGGCGGCTGGCCTGGCTAACTCCAAGCATGGTCGCGAGATCATGAAAGAGTGCATTGAAGAAGCCGCTGCCCGGGTTATCCACGAACTGGAGCGCTACCTCAACGCGTTGGGCACGATTGCTGCGATGGCGCCGTTGCTGGGCCTGTTGGGCACGGTGTTGGGCATGATCGATATTTTCAGCGCTTTTATGGGCACCGGCATGACCACCAACGCGGCGGTGCTCGCGGGCGGGATTTCCAAGGCCTTGATCACCACGGCGGCGGGCTTGATGGTGGGGATTCCGTCGGTGTTCTTCCACCGTTTCCTGCAGCGCCGGGTCGACGAGTTGGTGGTCGGCATGGAGCAGGAAGCGATCAAGCTGGTTGAAGTGGTGCAGGGCGACCGCGAAGTCGACATGGTCGGGAGCAAAGCGTGAAATTTCGCCGCAAGCCACGGGAAACGGTCGACATCAACCTCGCGTCGCTCATCGACGTGGTGTTCATCCTGCTGCTGTTTTTTGTGGTCACCACTACGTTCACCCGCGAAACACAACTGCGCGTCGACCTGCCCGAGTCGGTCAGCGGCGCGCCGACCGAAGATCAGAACACCAAGCTGCTGGACATCGCCATCAGCGCCGACGGGGTGTTTTCGGTCAACAACCAGTTGCTGCCGAAAAACGATCTGGCAAGCCTGATGGATGCCCTGCGTACGGCTTCGAGCGGCGACACCAGCCTGCCGGTGTCGATCAGCGCTGACGGCAAGGCCCAGCACCAGTTCGTGATTACGGCGATGGATGCCGCCGGCAAGCTCGGCTTCAGCCATTTGCGCATGACCACCGTTGAGTCGCAGGCGACCCCCTGATGGCCCTGTCTGATCGTTTGTTGCGTGCCTGGTACACTGGGCATCCGCTGCTTAAATTGCTGAGCCCGCTGGAATGCCTCTACCGCCGTGTGGTTGAGCGCAAGCGTGCGCGGTTTATGGCGGGCGAGGGCGAGATCTATCGCGCCCCGGTTCCGCTGGTGGTGGTTGGCAATATCACCGTGGGCGGCACCGGCAAAACACCGTTGATCTTATGGTTGATCGAGCATTGCCAGCGCAATGGCCTGCGGGTGGGCGTGGTCAGCCGTGGCTATGGCGCCAAGCCGCCACAGTTGCCTTGGCGTGTGACCGCGCAGCAACCTGCCGCACAGGCCGGTGATGAGCCTCTATTGATCGTGCAGCGCACCGGCGTGCCGCTGATGATCGATCCCGACCGCAGCCGCGCAGTCAAAGCCTTGCTCGACAGCGAACCGCTGGACTTGATCCTCTCGGATGACGGCTTGCAGCATTACCGGCTGGCCCGTGATCTGGAGTTGGTGCTGATCGACAACGCCAGAGGCCTGGGCAACGGCCATTGCCTGCCTGCCGGGCCATTGCGTGAACCCTCCGAGCGCTTACAGAGCGTAGATGCGGTGTTGTATAACGGCGCCGAGCGCGATCCGCAGGCGGGTTTTGCCTTTAAATTGCAGCCCACGGCGTTGATCAATTTGCGCAGCGGAGAGCGTCAGGCGCTGGACTTTTTCCCGGCTGGCCAAGCGCTGCATGCGGTTGCCGGGATCGGTAACCCGCAGCGTTTCTTCACCACCCTTGAAGCGCTACACTGGCGCCCAATCACCCATGCTTTCGCTGACCATGCGCCTTACAGTGCCGAGGTCTTGAATTTTACGCCGCCGCTGCCCGTGGTCATGACTGAAAAGGACGCCGTGAAATGCCGCGACTTTGCGTCGCCCGACTGGTGGTATCTGGCGGTCGACGCGGTTCCATCAGAGGCTTTTGTCCTTTGGTTTGACCAACAGCTAAAGCGTCTTTTGCCCTAACTCTTTTTTACTTTTCGGGAATTCCTATGGACACCAAACTGCTCGATATCCTCGCTTGCCCAGTGTGCAAAGGCCCGCTCAAACTCAGCGCCGACAAAACCGAGCTGATCAGCAAGGGCGCCGGCCTGGCTTACCCGATCCGCGATGGCATTCCGGTCATGCTGGAAACCGAAGCCCGTACCCTGAGCACCGACGAGCGCCTGGATAAATGACCCCGACCTTTACCGTGGTAATTCCGTCGCGGTTTGCCTCGACACGTTTGCCAGGCAAGCCGCTGCAAATGATCGCGGGCAAGCCGATGGTCCAGCACGTCTGGGAGCAAGCCTGCAAAAGCAGCGCCCAGCGTGTGGTCGTCGCCACCGACGATGCGCGCATTGTCGAGGCCTGCCAGGCGTTTGGCGCCGAGGTGGTCTTGACCCGCGCAGACCACGACTCCGGCACTGACCGTCTGGCCGAAGTCGCCGCACAGTTGGGCCTGGCCAGCGATGCCATCGTGGTCAACGTCCAGGGTGACGAGCCGTTGATCCCGCCCGCATTGATTGATCAAGTGGCTGCGAACCTGGCCGCCCACGCCGAGGCGGGCATCTCGACCTTGGCTGAGCCGATTGCAGACGTTGAGCAACTGTTCAACCCTAACGTGGTCAAGGTGGTCAGCGATATCAATGGCCTGGCCCTGACGTTCAGCCGTGCCACCTTGCCGTGGGCGCGGGATGAGTTCGCCCAACAGCCCGACGCATTGCCTGCCGGTGTGCCGTACCGTCGCCACATTGGCATTTACGCCTACCGTGCCGGTTTCCTCCAGGACTTCGTCAACTGGGGCCCGTGCTGGCTCGAGAACACCGAGCGTCTTGAGCAGTTGCGCGCCCTGTGGCATGGCGTGCGGATCCACGTCGCTGATGTGCTTGAAGCGCCGCCAGCCGGTGTCGATACCCCTGAAGACCTTGAGCGCGTTCGGCGTTTGCTGGAGGGTTAATGCGCGTCCTGTTTGTGTGCCTGGGCAATATTTGCCGCTCACCCACCGCACAAGGCGTGTTGCGCCAAAAGCTGCGTGACGCCGGTTTGGCTGAGCGCATCGAGGTGGCCTCTGCCGGGACGGGTGGCTGGCACGCGGGCGAAGCACCTGACGTGCGCAGCCAGCGGGCGGCCAAACGCCGCGGCTATGACTTGTCGGCGCAACGTGCGCAGCAAGTCAGTGCTGCCGACTTCAATCGCTATGACCTGATTCTGGCGATGGACAAGAGCAATCTGCGCGACCTCAAGGCCTTGCAGCCAGCAGGCGCCAAGGCTGAACTGGATTTGTTCTTGCGTCGTTATGCGGCGGTCAAGGATGAAGTCCCGGACCCTTATTACGATGGCGAACAGGGCTTTGAAGAAGTGCTCGACCTGGTTGAGCGCGCGTGCGATTTGCTGGTGATTGAATTGAAGGGCCGTTTATGAGTTTGCAGTTGCAGGTTGATGCGTCACTGAAGTCATTCAACAGTTTTGGCGTGGAGGTGCGTGCCAGCCTGCTGGCCGAAGCGCACACCGACAGTGATGTGCGTGAAGCCCTGCACTATTCGGCCGAGCAGCAACTGCCGTTGCTGGTGATCGGCGGCGGCAGCAATCTGTTGCTCACCGGCGACGTTCACGCCCTGGTGCTACGCATGGCCAGTCGCGGTATTCGGGTGCTTGCCGACGATGGTCAGCGCACCGTCGTCGAGGCTGAGGCGGGGGAGGTCTGGCACGCTTTTGTGCTGTGGACGTTGGAGCAAGGGTTGTCCGGCCTGGAAAACCTCAGCTTGATCCCCGGCACCGTGGGCGCCGCACCGATGCAGAACATTGGCGCCTATGGCGTCGAGATCAAGGACGTGTTCGAGGGCCTGACAGCCCTGGACCGCCACACCGGCCAATTGCGTGAGTTCAGCCTGGCCGAGTGCGAGTTTGGCTACCGCGACAGCATCTTCAAGCAGCAGCCGGGCCGCTGGTTGATTTTGCGCGTGCGTTTTGCCCTTAACCGCGCTGAGCGTCTGCATCTGGAATATGGCCCGGTGCGCCAGCGTTTAAGCGAGCAGGGCGTTGAGCAGCCCACGGCCAAAGATGTAAGCCGGGCCATTAGCAGCATCCGCAGCGAAAAACTGCCGGACCCTGCGGTGTTGGGCAATGCTGGCAGCTTCTTCAAAAACCCGCTGGTGTCGGCTCAGCAGGCGGACGAGTTGAAGCTCGCCCACCCGGGGCTGATCGGTTATCCACAGGCCGATGGCCAGGTCAAACTGGCGGCAGGCTGGTTGATTGAAGCCGCAGGCTGGAAAGGCTTTCGCGAGGCGGATGCCGGTGTGCACCGCTTGCAGTCGCTGGTGCTGGTGAACTATGGCGCGGCCACCGGCTTGCAGCTGCTGGCCCTCGCGCAACGTATTCAGGCCGATATCCAGCAGCGTTTTGCAGTGCAACTCGAGATGGAACCCAACGTGTATTAAGGGCGGCAGTCTCGCTGGCTGATTTCACGCCCACGCAGGCTTGGTGTGTATCCCACTGTTTTTCAGGTCTGGACGAGTCATGAAGCAACTACCCGCGTGTGCGTTAGCGATAACCTTGGTGACGTTGACCGGCTGCATGACGGCCCCGCCAAGGGACCAAAACAATCTGTGCAACATCTATCGCCAATACCCGGCCTGGTACAAGGATTCGGTGGCGATGCAGACACAATGGGGCACACCGCCCAACGTGGCTATGGCGATCATGAAGCAGGAAAGCAGCTTTGTGGCCGACGCACTTCCGCCGCGCGCCTACCTGCTGTGGGTGATCCCGTGGGGTCGGGTCAGCCCGTCCTATGGTTATGCACAGGCCCAGCCGCCCGCCTGGAAGGACTTTGAGCGGGCGATGGGTCGCTCAGGTTCGCGGGACAACTATGCCGACGCCATCATGTTTATCGGCTGGTATACCGCAGGCACTCAGCGTCAGTTGGGGATTTCCAAGTGGGATGCTTATAACCAGTACTTGGCGTATCACGAGGGGCGTGGCGGTTTTACCCGCAACACCTACCGTGGCAAACCCTGGTTGATGCAGGTGGCGCGCAAGGTTCAGCAGCAATCGCAAACCTATGGCGCGCAACTTGCCCAGTGTCGTGATGAGTTGGAGAAAGAGCGCCGCTCGTTCTGGTTTTTCTGATTGCACAACAGAATAAAAAAAGCCCCGCCAGTTCAGAACTGGCGGGGCTTTTTAGTGGCCGACGGAATTAGGCGAGGGGTTTAGACTCGTGTTCCTGTTCCGGGGCTGCTGCTTCGCTGGCTGCTTTAGCGGCGGCCGCTTCAGCTTCACGCTTGCGACGGCGTACTTCACGCGGGTCGTTAGGTGCACGACCGTTGCTCGGTGCGCTGACAACTGGCGCAGCTACTACCACTTCAACCACTTCAGCGGTTTCGACCACTTCAACCGGAGCCGGTTGTGCCACAACAGTTGTCTCGACGACAGCCGCTTCAGCCACAACCACTTCAGCCACTGGCTCAACGACTGGCGCTGGAGCGGCCTCGACAATGGCAGGCTCGGCAACTGGCTCGCGGACAACACGGGCTTCCTTGACGTGCTCAGGTGCTTTCTCGACGACTGGCGTCTCGATCACCGGCGCTTCTTCGCGTGGCGCTTCTACTGCCGGGGCTTCGACAACGGCTTCAACCACAGGCTCTGGCGCGGCAATGACCGGTGTTTCAACAACCGGAGCAGGTTCGGCAGCTGCCTTGACTTCAAGCTCGGCCTGTACCGCTGGCACTTCAACTTCAGGTGCCTTGATCGCTTCAACCGGTGCAGTTGCTTCAACAACAGGCGCTTCGACAACCGGGGCTTCAACCACTGGCTTCTCAACAGCCGGCGCTTCAACCGCTGGGGTTGGCACGATGGCCACTTCAGTGGTTTGCGCTTCTACCGCTGCCACGGTTTCGGCGGGTGCCGATTCCTGAATGGCTTGGGTGGCACGTTCAGCTTGCTCGTTGGCCTGGGCTTCAGCAGGAGCGCTGATGGCCTGGGTGTGAGCGGCTTGTTGCTCTGCGACGTGCTCGGCAGCGACTTGAGGTGCGGCAGCAGCGTTTTCGGCGGTGGCTTCTTCGCTGTTTTCTTCCGAACCTTCAATCACGTTGCCGTTGGCATCGCGTTGACGTTCACGACGGTTGCTGCGACGACGCTGGCCACGGGAGCGACGACGTGGGCGATCACCCTCGTTGTTGTCCTGGTTGTCGTCCTGCGCCTGCTCTTCGTTGGTCGCGACTTCTTCGTCTTCGGCAGCCGGTGCTGGAGCCTGGGTTTCGCGTGGTGCACGTTCTTCACGTGGTGCGCGAGGCTGACGCTCTTCGCGCGGCGCACGGGCCGGACGTTCTTCTTCGGTCGCGACAACGGCAGCAGCTGCAGCCACTGCCGGGGCAGCGTCCAGAGGCTCGCGCAGTTCGCGAACGCGCTCTTCACGCTCGCCGCGTGGCTTGCGTTCTTCGCGTGGTGGGCGAGGTGCGCGCTCTTCACGTGGCGGACGCGGTGCACGCTCTTCGCGAGCGGTGGTTACGGTTGGGGCTTCTTCACGCGGCTCACGCAGTTCGCGCGGGGCGCGTTCTTCACGAGGGGCGCGTTCTTCGCGCGGAGCACGCTCTTCACGTGGCTTGCGCTCTTCGTCACGGCGACCGTTGCGGTTACGGTTTTGCTGGCGGCCATTGCGACGCTCTTCGTTACGCGCAGGGCGCTCGGTCGCCACCGGTTTTTCAACCACGGCTGGCGCAGCAGGCTCTTCCTTGGCAGCGAACAGGTTAACCAGCGACTTCACCAGGCCTTTGAACAGGCTTGGCTCGGCGGCTTTTGGTGCCGGTGCGGCAACCGGTGCGGCCACTTCGGTCGGGACCGGAGCCGAGGCGCGGGCCGGTGCAGTTTTAACAGCAGCTTCCTGACGAACCAGGGTGCGGGTCGCAGCGGCTGGCTGGACTTCTTCCACCTCGGCAGCAGCGGCAGCAATTTCGTAGCTGGACTGGTTGTTGTTGGCTTCCGGGCTGTCATCACGCAGACGCTGAACTTCGAAGTGCGGCGTTTCGAGGTGATCGTTCGGCAGGATGATGATGCGTGCGCGGGTGCGCAGTTCGATCTTGGTGATCGAGTTGCGTTTTTCGTTGAGCAGGAACGCTGCCACCGGGATCGGCACCTGGGCACGAACTTCGGCAGTGCGGTCTTTCAGGGCTTCTTCTTCGATCAGGCGCAGGATGGCCAGCGACAGCGACTCAACATCACGGATGATGCCGGTGCCGTTGCAACGCGGGCAGACGATGCCGCTGCTTTCGCCCAGGGATGGACGCAGGCGCTGACGGGACATTTCCAGCAAGCCAAAGCGCGAGATACGACCTACTTGTACGCGGGCGCGGTCGGCTTCCAGGCATTCGCGGACTTTTTCTTCCACGGCGCGCTGGTTTTTGGCTGGGGTCATGTCGATGAAGTCGATGACGATCAGGCCGCCGATGTCGCGCAGGCGCAACTGACGGGCGATTTCTTCAGCCGCTTCAAGGTTGGTTTGCAGGGCGGTTTCTTCAATATCGCTGCCTTTGGTGGCGCGCGCCGAGTTGATGTCGATGGACACCAGGGCTTCGGTCGGGTCGATAACGATGGAGCCGCCGGAAGGCAGTTCAACGACGCGCTGGAAAGCGGTCTCGATCTGGCTTTCGATCTGGAAACGATTGAACAGCGGAACGCTGTCTTCGTAGAGTTTGATTTTGCTGGCGTACTGCGGCATCACCTGGCGAATGAAGGTCAGGGCTTCGTCCTGGGCTTCAACGCTGTCGATCAGCACTTCGCCGATGTCCTGGCGCAGGTAGTCGCGGATGGCGCGGATGATGACGTTGCTTTCCTGGTAGATCAGGAACGGCGCGGAGCGATCCAGCGAAGCTTCTTTGATGGCGGTCCACAGTTGCAGCAGGTAATCGAGGTCCCACTGCATTTCTTCGCTGCTGCGGCCAAGGCCTGCAGTGCGCACGATCAAGCCCATGTCAGCAGGGGCGATCAGGCCGTTCAGGGCCTCGCGCAGTTCGTTGCGCTCTTCGCCTTCGATGCGACGGGAAATGCCGCCAGCACGCGGGTTGTTCGGCATCAGGACCAGGTAACGGCCGGCGAGGCTGATGAACGTGGTCAGGGCTGCGCCCTTGTTGCCGCGTTCTTCTTTTTCGACTTGCACGATAACTTCCTGGCCTTCGCTCAGGACGTCCTTGATGTTTACGCGGCCTTCAGGGGCTTTCTTGAAGTACTCGCGAGAGATTTCTTTAAGGGGCAGGAAGCCGTGGCGCTCAGAGCCGAAATCGACAAAGGCAGCCTCAAGGCTGGGTTCGATGCGAGTAATACGGCCTTTATAAATGTTGGCTTTCTTTTGCTCGCGGGCACCGGACTCAATGTCCAGGTCGTAGAGGCGTTGGCCATCTACCAGTGCAACGCGCAACTCTTCGGGTTGAGTTGCGTTAATCAGCATTCTTTTCATGTTGTACCGTCGGTTTCCGGGCTACCGGAAACGGCGTTCGGCACACACGACTTCTCATGGTCGGTGTCAGGTGCGTCAGGAGTAGTTGGCCACTCCAGTGTCCAGCGAGGTTCGACCAATGGGGGCGAAGTCGCGACTTACGCTTCCTGCTTGCTGTGGTGACTTAATAAGCACTCAGTCAGGAGGAGGAATCAACCAGCGGCTGTGGACGAGATGAAGCGTCTTGATAAAGCCTATTGCTACACAGTCCGGCGGTTGTGCATCTCCACCCTACACGTATCCTTGATAATTCGGGTGCTGCCGCGCGCAGAA
The DNA here is from genome assembly GCF_009600325.1 of Pseudomonas sp. FSL R10-2189. Taxonomy (NCBI): domain Bacteria; kingdom Pseudomonadati; phylum Pseudomonadota; class Gammaproteobacteria; order Pseudomonadales; family Pseudomonadaceae; genus Pseudomonas; species Pseudomonas sp. FSL R10-2189. The sequence continues at coordinate 3,116 of NZ_WIVZ01000039.1, read as the reverse complement.
TCCGCAGCGGGTTGGCATTTACCGTGTTCTCCAAAAGGGGAGTTCACGCATCATGGCTAATAAAGGCGATGGTTTCCGAAACAATCGCTCGAAAAACCCGAAGCTGACTGCACTTTGTGAACTGGCCGTGAATATCGGCGTAAAAGGCGAGTTTGCACTCTGCTTTCCAGGCTCGCTTCAGGCCTCATGTCACCTGCGCTTGTTACAACTCCAAGTGTTCCGTATGCAGCAAAAGCCCCGTAGGACGGCCTTCCGTCCTCGTGAAGAGCGTTGGTCAGGGTCGGTTATTCACCGTTATACCGCTGTCCAGGCCGCTTTTGGCGGCGTTCGCGACTATAGCAGTAATGATTAAGTGCTTCAATTCCATAAAAAATTGTTATCATCCGCGCCATGACGACGACTACCCCCCCGACCCCCAGCGTTCAGCTGCTTGAGGTCACGCCGGAATATGCCGGCCAACGCATCGATAATTTCCTCCTCGCACGGCTCAAGGGTGTTCCCAAGACCTTGATTTACCGCATTTTGCGTAAAGGCGAAGTGCGCGTGAACAAGGGCCGGATCAAGCCTGAGTACAAGCTGCAGGCGGGCGATATTGTGCGCGTGCCACCCGTTCGGGTGCCTGAGCGCGATGAGCCAGTGCCCGTGGCGCAAGGTTTGTTGCAGCGCCTTGAAGCGGCCATTGTCTACGAAGACAAGGCGCTGATTGTGCTCAATAAACCCGCCGGTATCGCGGTGCACGGCGGCAGCGGCTTGAATTTTGGCGTGATTGAAGCCTTTCGTCAGTTGCGTCCGGAAATCAAAGAGCTTGAGCTTGTACATCGCCTGGACCGTGATACTTCCGGCCTGCTGATGATTGCGAAAAAGCGCAGCATGTTGCGCCATTTGCACGAAGCCTTGCGCGGTGACGGTATCGACAAGCGCTATATGGCGCTGGTGCGTGGGCGCTGGGAAACCTCGATCAAGCAGGTGCGTGCGCCGCTGATGAAGAGCAACCTGCGTTCGGGCGAGCGCATGGTCGAGGTGAACGAGGAGGGCAAGGAGTCGGTGACCGTGTTCAAGGTGCTGCGCCGTTTCGGCGACTTTGCCACCATGGTCGAGGCCAAGCCGATCACCGGGCGTACCCACCAGATTCGCGTGCACACGCTGCATGCGGGCCATTGCATAGCCGGTGATACCAAGTACGGCGATGAAGACTTCTCCAAAGAAATTCGTGATCTGGGCGGCAAGCGTTTGTTCTTGCATGCCTACATGCTGACCGTGCCGCTGCCGGACGGTGGCGAGTTGAAGTTGCAGGCTCCGGTTGACGACATGTGGGCCAAAACAGTGGAGCGTCTGAGTGCTGAGTGAGTACAAGCTGCTGATCTTCGATTGGGATGGCACGCTGGCTGATTCCGTGGGGCGGATTGTCACGGCGATGCGAGTCGCCGCGCAGCGCACAGGTCGTCCTGAACGTGATGAAGCGTCCATTCGCGGGATTATCGGCTTGGGTTTGCCAGAGGCCATCTTGACGCTTTATCCGGACATGGCTGAGCCAGAAATAGTTGTTTTTCGTCAGCACTACGCTGATGTCTATATCGCCATGGATGAGCAGCCTTCGCCATTGTTTGCGGGGGTGGCTGACACCCTTGAGGCGTTCCGGGCGGATGGCTACCGTTTGGCCGTTGCGACGGGCAAGGCGCGTCGCGGGCTTGATCGTGTGCTGAAGGTGCATGGCTGGGAGCGCTTTTTCGACGTCACCCGCGCTGCAGACGAAACCGCCAGCAAGCCGAACCCATTGATGCTCAATCAGATCCTCGCCCATTGCGATGTGCCGCCGAGCCAGGCGTTGATGGTCGGGGATGCGTCCTTTGACCTGCTGATGGCGCGCAATGCTGGTATCGACTCGGTTGCGGTGAGCTATGGTGCTCAATCAGTGGAGCGTTTGCTGACGTTTGAGCCGCGTCTGGCAATTGATAAGTTTCCCGAATTGCGTACCTGGCTGGGTCGGCAGGTTAAATAAAGTCTTTGCAGGGGTAGAGCATGGTTGATCAATGGAAGGCGCCGGCTGAAGGCGAGCCGACAGTCGGTGATGATAAAAGCTGGAAGCTGCTGGAAAAGACTTTGTTGGCGGGTGTGCAGGAGCAGCGTCGTGCGCGCCGCTGGGGCATCTTTTTCAAGTCGCTGACTTTCCTGTACCTGATCGCGATGCTGTTTTTGTTTACCCCGTTGATGGACATGGAGCGCAATGCAACCAAGGGCGCCGGTTATACCGCGCTGATTGATGTGCAGGGTGTGATTGCGGACAAAGAAGCTGCCAGCGCCGATAACCTGATCACCAGCTTGCGCGCTGCTTTTGATGATCCCAAGGTCAAAGGTGTGGTGCTGCGCATTAACAGCCCTGGCGGCAGCCCGGTGCAGTCGGGTTATGTATATGACGAAATACGTCGTCTGCGTGGTTTGCACCCTGACACCAAGGTGTATGCAGTGATTTCTGACCTGGGTGCTTCGGGTGCGTATTACATTGCCAGTGCGGCTGATGAGATTTATGCCGACAAGGCGAGCCTGGTGGGTTCGATTGGTGTGACGGCGGCAGGTTTCGGCTTTGTCGGAGCCATGGAAAAGCTGGGGGTTCAGCGTCGTGCCTACACCTCGGGTGAGCACAAGGCTTTTCTTGATCCGTTCGAGCCTGAAAAGCCGGATGAAACCAAGTTTTGGCAGGGTGTGCTGAACGTGACTCACGAACAGTTCATTGCCAGCGTCAAGCAAGGGCGTGGCGATCGCCTGAAAGACAAGGATCACCCGGAGTTGTTCTCTGGTCTGGTCTGGACCGGGCAGCAAGCCTTGCCGCTGGGGCTGATCGACGGCCTGGGCAGTGCCAGTTCGGTGGCGCGTGATGTGATCGGTGAAAAAGAGCTGGTCGACTTCACTGTGCAAGAATCGGCGCTTGACCGCTTCTCGAAAAAGCTGGGTGCCAGCGTGGCTGAGAAACTGGCCATGTGGATGGGTTTTCAAGGCCCGACACTGCGCTGATCGTTGAGCTCCAAAAAAACCGGCCTGAATGGCTAATGCCAGTCAGTTAAGCTGACTGGCATTTTTATTTTCGGGTCGGATATTTTGCTGGGCGCTGCTTCACTGCT
>NZ_WIVZ01000038.1:0-52320 GCF_009600325.1 Pseudomonas sp. FSL R10-2189 | reverse complement strand
TAACCAATTACATAGCCAGGTGCTTGCTGAAGTCAGGAGGGTTTAGAAATCAGCTACACCCTTAAATGCGAAGAGCCTTATTTCCATTCAAGGTCAGAGATGTCGAATTCAAATACTCTACTACCCTCTTGATAAAAGTTAGCCTCAATGAATACCGTGTCGGATTTTCGAGCTTGCGAAATGAATGATGATGCGTTGCTAATAAAAAGTAGATTGTTACTATGGTCGCTAGGCTCGCTTGCTGACATTCGTTGAGCTTTACCATTGGCGAATCTGACCCGCACATAGCAATCGTCATAGCCACAAATGAACTGGCCTTTGTCCAAAGATATATAAACTGAGGTTCCCCAGCGCGGATGTTTACGGATTGTTAAAGTGGCTCTTTGTGCTCCTCCGTACGGAAATTTGAAATTGACAGTATTTATCGATGATACGTATGCATGACGTGTGGACTTACCGGACATCGAATCTTCACTAACCGAATAATTCCATGTCAGTCCCATACTCTGACGATATGCCTTTTCTGCTTCAGCTGTTTTGCGAGCTTTCTCTTCTTGTGCCTTTTGCTCGGCCAGCTTTGAGTACTTGTCAGCGTCGGTTTGGTAAGTTTTATCTATTGCAGCAAGCTGAGTATAGGTACTAGCTAGTTCGGTAAAGTTATTTTTTGGAATTGATTGCAGCGATGCGACGAGACTAGATTTTCTCTGTTGTTTGTCAGCCTCTCCTTTTTGTGCTGAAACCTTGGTCATTGCTTGGTCGATTTTGATGCTGCCAGCGTTGTTATACTTTCCGCCAAAAGCGATTGCTGCAGCGTAGTCTTGTTTGGATGTGAGATCATTAATTTTTGTAAGGATCGTATTCTCGTTGGCAGTAACGTACTCACGGTTTTCCTTGCGAGCCTGCTCTGCTATCAGGGCTTCCTGAGCCGTCCGCTGAACCTGATCAGCTTCCATCGCTTTGCTACTGGTATAAATAAAGATGCCAAAACAAACGATAACTACGATGGCGCGACCACCTGGAGTTACAGTGATATTGGTCCTGTCCTTGATCGTTCTATTGATCTGAGGGACAAAAATGCACGCAGCCAATAGCATAATCAGTCCGGATAGGAAGCTGACAAACATTGAGGCAAGCCCAATGATCAAAAATGCGATAAATAGCATCCACATCAAGACGTTACGAAAAAAAACTCTGACCTTAGACTCCGACACCATTATCGCTCCCTGATAAGTGCTCAGATCGTAGGCAATAGGCCATTATTGGTCAATATGTTTATTTTTTTGCACATGCATATCGAATCGTGCCCAGCTTTTGCGTGCTCGCTCGTATGCGCTGTTGAACAGATGGCAGCTGAGTGGAGATCGAGAAGTGGTGGGGGTATACGCGGTCTAATTGTGTTAGACGTAAAAGGGCACTGTTTACACTGACGTTTCAGTGGTGAAAATTGTTACCGGACGGCAAGCGCCCTATTTTTTGCGAGCAAAATAAAACAGATCAATGCGCGCGTCACTCCTACAAATACTTCTTAAAACTCGAAACAGTGACATAAAAAGCCACTCCCAACATCACCGCACAAGGCCCCAAAATCAGCAACGGACTGACACTCACGGGCAGCGCCAGATAAACCGTCCACGGCACTACCGTCAACGGAACAATCGTTGCCCGGGCCTTGTGGTACAGGTAGCTCGACTCACGGCCTGAGCCAAATTTGCGCAAATCCCGCCGCACCAACCCGTCGACTAATCCGGTAAACCCCGCCAGTACAAACAACGGAATGGTCAGTGTCAGAATGACGATCCGTACGCAGAAGGTGAGCACGGTGTAGAGCGCGGCCAGGCCGTAGTCTTGCAGTTTGATCATCACTCGGCCGATTTCGTAGCGCAGGTCGAAGTTCGCGATCTGATGGGGTGAGGCATTGCGGGCGTATTGGGTCAGTGCGTTGAGGGTGTCCTGCAGGCCGGTTTTGATCATCAGCCAGTCGTAGACGGTATGGGCTAGCAAAGTGGCAGTTCGCCCGGGTTCTTTGATGACGATGCTGTTGAGCATGTCTTGTGACAGCCAGCCCAGTTCATGCTCAAACATTTGCTGAGCATGTCTCCAGCCCGCCTCGGGCCAGAAGAAATACAGGCACAGCCATTCCACGAGGATGGCGGCCAGTAGTGAGCCGAACATCACACCCAAGAAGTGAAAGGGTGCTGAGAACAGGATGCCCAGAAAGGTTTTCTGGCCTTCCTGCTGCTGTTGGGCTTTCTCGGTGATGTCAGCCATGGTTTGACGCCCTCAGGCTTGATCGCTGGGTTTTTCGTGGGTGATGTGCTGAAAGTTGTCCATCAAGTCATTTGGAAGCGACTCACTCAGTACGTGATACCCCGGTGCTTGCCACCACTCGCTGTTGCCGTTCGCACCCTTGCGCATGCCTTCAGCCAGCGCCTGGAGGTCTTTGGGCATGACTTCATCGGGATCGCTTGCGGGTAACGGCATGCGAATTTTCCACAGGTTGCCGCCTTCAATCAGCGCAAAGCATTGCCCTTTGGGCAGGCTCACAACATGCGCCGGTTCGATCATCGGCACGCTGACGCTTTGGATCTGGTCGTGGGTGGTGGAGGTGAAGGCGGCCTTACCGGTGATTGCATCGTTGGCGCTGCTGGCGGTGGTGCTGGTGAACACCTGAACTTTGGGTAATTGGTTGGGCAGCAGCTCTGCCGTGGCGGTTTCGCGCACTCGCAGCATAAAGAGGTTGTTGAAGTTACCGATGACTTGGCCAGCCTTGGCGCGGCTGCCGATTTTGGCTTCAATGTCGCTCATGGTCTGGGTGTAAGCGGTTACTTGCATGCCTGCGCCGCCGCCTTTGTTGATCATGGGGATGAACTCGTCGCCCATCAGTTCGTTGAATTCATCGGCATGCACGTTGATCGCGACCTTGCCGCTGGTGGCGCCGGGCAAGCCGTCATCGATGCCGAATTTGTAGATGTGGCCGGCAACGGACACCAGGTCGCTGAACATCGAGTTGCCGACGGCGGCAGCGACTTCGGTATCGGACAAGGCATCAAGGCCCACGTACACCACTGCGCGTTTTCGGATGACTTGCATCCAGTCGAAGATCGGCCGTGGGTCATTGAGGTCCATGTAGTCCGGTGAGAGCAGTTCGGCGATGCGCCCGGTGGTGAGCTTTTCCAGTAGGGGCAGCAGGCTGGCGACGATCTTGTCGAAGTAGGTTTTGTCGTAACGCACGGCTGAGCGCAGGCCGTCCATGACAGGATCAGACAAGCGTTGCTGGGTGAGGTACATGTCGAGTGCGACCACGCGCAGCGGGCGATCTTTCATGGCGAAGCTGAGGTTTTTACGATCGATCTTGCCTTCAATTTCGACAATGGTTTGCCAGGCTTTGGGGTCATGCTCTGCGAAGTAGCTCTTGGCGTACTCCTCGAACAGCGCGTCGATGTTGATCACATGTTTGAGAATTTGCTCGTAGTCGGGTCGACGGCCGAGTGCGACCAAGGCGCGGGCGATGATATTGACGAACCGCCAGGCAAACTCGCGAAATGCTGCAGAGTTGCCTTCCCCTGATAACTGCCCGGCAATTCGGGTTGCGACTTCGGAGATCCGGCCGAAACGGCCTACGGCGTTATAGCGGGCCGAGTAATCTGGCCAGCCCAGATGGAACACATAGAACTCGTCGAGTCGGCCAGCGCGTTTGCATTCGATGTACATGCGCTTTAACAGGTCGGCGTCGCCCTTGGGGTCGAAGACAATCACCACCTCGCGATCGAGGTTTTGCTGGGCAGGGACCTTTGCCTTTGAAGGCCGGGTTCGCCGAATATCCTGGGTGATAAACAGCTCGGCCAAGCGCGTTTTGCCCACGCGTGTGGTGCCCAATACCAAGGAATGACCCACCCGTTCACCCAAGGGCAGGCTGACATCGCCCTCGTGCGGCTCTATGCCGTGTAAGCGGGGCAGGCCGCCAACTGGAGGCAGCGGGCGCACCGGGTTGAGTGCGATGTTTAACGCCGTGGCCTTGGCCAGCAGCTTGAGTGGAAAGGGCGCAAACTCCAATCGCTCCTCGATGCGGCGAGCCCACTGATACAGCGCAGTGGGTTCGACATACTCAGCGTACTTGGGCAGATAGGTATCCATCAGCCGCTGGGTATGTTTTTGCGTCCAGCGAAAGCCTTTGCCGATGAACAGGCGTTCGTTGCTGACCGGCATGTCTTTGCTGGTCATCGTGTAGTGCGGCAGGCGGCGGATGTTGCGTCGATACCTCAGCACCACAAGCGCCTGTTGCAGGCGAACAAATCCCAAACCTGAAAACCCGGCTGCTGCGACCATGCCGAACAGCGGTGTCAGGGCAAATGCCCACGGCGCGAATACACACAGCAAGGCAGCGATCACGCACACAAGCACTGTGTAGAGCTCAACAGCGGGCCGAAGCAGCGATTCAATGGTAAAGGTGCTGGCCATGGTGTATGCCCTGATTACTGTTGTAGCGTGGTGGCGGTGATAAGCAGCGGGTAATGGCGGATCCCTAAGCGTTGAGCCAGGTCATCTGCTTGAACCGGGGCAATTTGAAGGCCCGCGGCCCAGCGTTGAACTTCAACCAGGCGTTCTGCGCTGGCCACGTTGGTGACCAGCCCAACAGCATTCAACGCCTGAAGTTGTTCGCGACGCTGCAGCAACCACGCTTTTGATTGCTCGTCGTCACCCACCAAAAACACGGGTTGAAGCCCTGGCGCGTTGATCACTCGACCTTGTTCCTGGCCCGGAGAAAGTAAGGCTGAACGTACGGGAAACGCTCCAGCATCCCGAATCCCGATTGAAGGGGGCGATGGCACACGATCGGAGGGTTCTGGTACCAGGTCCTGGTAGTAGGGCAGGGCTGAAACACCGCCACGGTCCTCCACCACAATCAATGAGCTGGCGTGCAGTGTCTGGCACAGGCAGGAAATTATAAGTAAGAGAGCAAAACGTCGATTCATGGGGTTGTCGCCATCAGGTTGATGCCGGTGACACGGCTGAGGTGTTTGGCAAAATCACGGCGATAGCGGGCAGCGGGCTTACCCCCGGCCGGGCGGTGATAGCGTCCGGCAGCAGTGATCCAGTCACCGCCTTTGTATTTTTGCTCCGCCAGAATCTGGGCCGTGACCGAAAGGTTTTTGTACGGATCAAGCCCTTCGCACGGCGAGCTGTAACGATGGCCATTAGCGCCAATATTGGTTTGGCCCAACCCCACGTCGACCCGGTGGGGGCCAGCCTTATTGATCGCTGCAATCAAGGCTGTGCAGGCATCGCTGCGGGTTGCAAAGCGATAGCCAGCCCCCGCGACATTCAGTGTCCAAGGCCATGGCACGAGTTGCCCCCTTAAACGGGTGCCGCTTTCCTGCAGGGCAACGGAATACAGCACCTCGGACGGAACCCCTGCCGGCAACGCAATCAGTTGATACGCCGGTGGCGGCACTTCGGCGCTGAGTGCATTGACTGAATTCAGCAGACCGCAGAACAGCAGTGCGCGAGCTACTGACGTTGCCATTGGCCATTCACCTTGCGCACTACAGCTGGAAGCACCCCGTTCAATCCAAGGGCCTGCCATCGACCTTCATCGTGATTGAGCGTTATTTGGCGGTTACGCACACTGCTGGCGTCGACTCCCGCGAGAATGGCCCAACGCCGGATTTTTTCGTCATCTCCTTGGCTGCCGACGTAGTACAGGTCAAAGGGTTGCCTCTGTGCTTGGAGGCTCTTGACGCGAGCGATGCAGGGTGTGCAGTCGTCTTGAACAAAGAGTGCCAATCGACCCCCGCTTTCCAGCATTGAAGGGCTGCTGCTCATCGGTGATGCGGGGCTGGAAGAGAGCTGGATGATCTTTTCATCCGGGTACATGCGTTTAAAGGCCTGGTCATAGGCCTGCTGGTAGGCCAGTTCCTTATCAACCCGCTGGCGCTCGGCCTTAACCTGCAACTCGGCATAGCGCTTACGATCTTCAGCCGACTCGGCTTCAACGCCTAACGCTGTGAGCGGATCCAGCCCCGGAGAGTAAATACCGCGTGGGCCAGCCATCACCGTCTGGTAATGACGCCACTCATCGGCCGTCAGCCCCCATTCACGTGCCAACTCAACCTGGGTTGATTCACGGGCAGGGCTGATAGCTTCTACGACATCCTTCTGCGTGGTCGCAACTGTTACAGCATTAGCGCATTGAGACATGGCCGATACCGCCAGGCCTGAAAGCACTAGCCCTGCAATTGCCAATCTGACGTGATTGGAGCGCGTTGTTGAATGCGTCACTGTGACCTCCTAAGGCGAAACAGCCAGGGTTTTCGGCAGGCCAGCCACATCGAAATGGGCCAGTTGCTGGTCCAGCGCCTTGAGCCGCCAAACCGTGCCAGCAACCCCATCACCGGGGCGGATCAGATTGACCTGACTCAACTGCGTGCTCCCCGGTGGAGTAACCGACAAAAAGCGCTCGCCACCGCGATATTCGATGCCAATCACAGTGAAGGGTGGTGGTTGGGGGGGAGGAGGTTTCTTGCGCGGGGAGGGTTTGACGGGTAGGGCAGCAGGCGGCAATGACGCTTGAGATTTGCTCAACTCTTCGAGCTTGCTATCGATCAGTTCGATGCTCGCCTTGAGCTGCAGCACCTGCTGCTCGGCGGCCATCACACTGCGTGAGAGCTCCTCAATCGATCCCGCCGCTTGTTTGGCATATGCCTGAACAGCATCAATGCGATTGGACAGCGCTTGCTGGCTGGAGCGGAAGTCATCGTTGGACACCAAGTGCTTGCCGTCCACGGTATCCAGCCGCTCATCCACCTTGGCCAGGCGTATCAGCAACGCATCAAGTGAATCCTTGTCGGCGGTGGCTGCCAGGCTGTTGGTCAGCTTGGTGAGATGGTGGTGCTCATAGCCCAGTGCGCCTGCCAGAAGGGCGAGGCACAGGCTGAGAATCAGCGTGGTACGGGTAGGGCGTGGAAGGTTCATGGGCAGCCTCGCGTGAGAACGAGGACAGGGTGTCAGGGTGGGGTAGGCGGGGCATTAGGAAATAGGTTTTTGGGGTGAGGTGTTTTTTGGCGGGAAGGCGTGTTTGGAGATCTAGACTTGATGCCAAAATGCTATTGGCGTTCTTCAAAGGCTCATATTATTGTTCATCTAAGTCCGTCGATAGCCAAGGAATGCCCTGATGATTCTGAGCGTGTCATTACAAAATGTTTCCAGTTACTCACCTGCGGTTCCTACAGTACTGGGTCCATTAAAAAAAATTAATTTAATTTACGGACAAAACGGTACGGGTAAATCCACCATTGGGAATTACCTACAGGCTATGGATCAGCCTGCATTCCAAAACTGCACTATTGATGAGCAGGCAGGACCACAAGACGTCTGCGTTTACAACCAGTCTTTCATTGAGAAGAACTTCCATGGTGGTAGTCAACCTGGAGTCTTCACTCTTAACCAAGGAAACATTGAAGCTGAGAAAGCTCTGGAAGAAGCGGATGCTGCAATTAAGTCCCTAGAAGCTGATCTTGAATTAGAGATAAAAGGTGGCTTAGAGATCCGGTCTGCTCAAGAGGCATTGGAGCAAGCACTTAAAGATGGAGTTTGGGCTTTGCGAAAGCAAGTAGAACCCACAGCGCTAAGGTATTGCTTGCAAGGTCAAAATACAAAGGAGCGAATGCTTGAGAAGGTGATCAGTATGGTCCACTCGGTCAGTCCTGATACTTTTGCGGACCTTGCTGCTGAGGCTGATGAGTTGCTTAAAGCCGATGACCGTCCAATTCAACCGATTCAGAAGCTTACGCTGTTAGCTAGAGCTGTAGAGCATGACGAACTGCTTCAGGAAAAGATAATCGGTTCTGATGAGTCTTACCTATCTGCTTTGATTATGTCACTTGGAAACTCAGACTGGGTCAAGCATTCCTTTTCTTATCTCAATGAGCAATCGCATCAGTGCCCGCTTTGTCAACAGCAACTGCCTGAGGAATTCTATGAGAATCTTCGGAAAGTCTTTGATACGACGTATGAAGAACGCATTGATAGGCTTCAGATACTGCGCTCAAAGTATGCTTCAGGATTGTCTCAGGTCATTTCTCAGATCGAAAGTGTTGAGTATCCAACCTCGGAACTAACTCAGTTAACCTCTGATCTCAAGGCGTTATTAATCGAGAATTTCAACTTCATAGAGACGAAAATTTCTACGCCTTCAATGGTAATCACCTTATCCTCCACCTCAAGTTTGATCGAGGAAATAAACAGGTTGATCGAGTTGGAGCAAGTACGTATTGATGCTTTTAACCAGAAAGTTCGTGAAAAAAAGAAACACCTCAACATTATCAATGACCGTTTTTGGCATTGTTATCGAGACGCTTGCGCTGATCTGGTGAACGATACTCAACCTAAACTTGAAGTGCTCAAGCTTCAGCGAAGCGAAAAGCGAGATGTAGTGCAACAAATTCGTACACATATAAATGTGCAACGTCAGGTGATAGTAGACAGCCGGTCTAAGATAACCAATATTGATCAGTCGGTCGAAAATATTAACCGGTGGCTGGGTTTGTTAGGGTTGCATGGTTTTGAGCTGCTGAGAGAGGAAGGACAGATACCTCAGTATAGATTGCAAAGGCCCCAGTCCCAGGACAAGGTCTTTAAATCGTTGAGTGAGGGGGAAAAGACTTTGATTTCTTTCCTCTATTTCCTTGAAGTGTGCAATGGTGAGCTTGACGCTCAATCAACGAAACAGAAAAGCCAGCGTATTGTAGTCATCGATGACCCTATATCTAGCCTTTCCCACAACTACATCTATGATGTGGCCTCCCTGATTCGACGACATGTATTGCTGCCATCCAACCGATTCAAGCAGGTGATCGTGATGACTCACAATTTATTCTTCTATCATGAGCTCATGAAGCTAGTTGAGGACGACAAGCGTGAAAACGAAATGGCACTTTTTAAGGTTTCAAAAGCTACTCATAGTGCGATCCAAACGCTTAGCAAACGTGACATAAAAAACGATTATCACGCATTCTGGCATACGATAAAAGACGCACTTGAGGGTAAGGCTTCTCCAGCACTAATTCCCAATATGATGAGAAATATTCTTGAGTATTATTTTAGTTTTGTTCAACGAAAAGATAAATTGTGGAAAGTGATCGATGAGCTGTCGGAACAGAATCCGGATTTCAGGGCTCTGTATCGTTATATAAACCGGGAGTCGCATTCAGATCCAGTCAATCTCACCGAATTTGGAGATATCGATCCTAAGCAGTACCTAGAACAGTTCAAGAAAATTTTCGTTGTTACGGATTTTGAGGAACACTACAACCTAATGATGGCTTGAGCACCTAGCTTGTGATCCAAGAACTGCTGGACACGTGTGTAAGAAAAAAGCCAAATGAGACGGACAATTTCTATCATGTATGGCAATTGGCCTTCACATACCCGTCAGATCTTGTTAACATATTTTTCGCAGCTACCCCCAAGGATCTCTAGTACCGCCGCACCTTCGATTGCACTGCTTCGCATATTGAGTGTGAGGGCGCTCAGCAGCATGCTGAGGACGGATGGAGGACGTGTCATGAGTAATCATGAAAAGGTAGTGCCTGTACGGCAGTATCAACGTTACCGCTTTGGACGCTGGGAGACAGTGTGTAAACATTGTCGCTCGCTTCCTAAGCAGTAATTGAATCGGCCAAGGGGGGAGCTGCTCTTGCTTGACAATTTTTTAGCATGTGTGATGCCTGCTAAAAAACTGCCACCCCAAAGGGTGGCCATCCACCTACATCCCAATCAACTGCCTCGCCAACGCCATCTCCACCGAATCCCCATCATGATTCAGCGCGTCCAGCCCTGACTCGGGCACATCTCCTGACGTGCTTTGCGCTACTGCAATTTTCTTGGCCATCAACTGCAGGCAAGTCATCTGCGAGCTGCCGGCATAGCCGAAGAAGATCACCCGCACCGGATGCTTTTGACCAATCCTCCATGACCTTCGCGCCGCCTGTTGCAACGTGTAGACGTTGTAGCCGGTCTGCAGAAAGGCGATGGTGGGAAAGTCGAGCAGGTCCAGCCCGGTCTTTACCAGCTCCGGGTTGGTGATCAGCACGTCGATCCCTCGGTCTACCTGGTCGAGTATCCAATCCTCGCGCCTGGCGGTATCCACTGACGCCCTCAGCACCGCTACCTTCAAAGCGGCCTGTTCCAGCAACCGTTTCAGGCGTGCGGTGGTGTCGCGGGTGCCGCTGTACACGGTGTAGGCCAGGACCTTGCGGCCTTTGGCTTTTTCCGTGAGGCAGAGGTCGAGCAACGCCTGTTCTTTGGGCATCTTTTCTTCATCTGCAAATATCGCAGGCACAAAGGCTAACGTGTCTTTGCTGCGTGGGTGTTTGACGATTTCCGGTCGGAAGCAGCAGTCTGGCCAGGCCAGGAGTACGTTGAGTACCACGCCCAGAAGGGTGGTGTCTCGACGGGCCAGTGCCTGACGAAGTTCTGCGGTGAGTTTGCCTGCCAGTTGCTGGTAGGCCGAGGCCTGTGTTGTCGACATGGCGATGTCGATGAATTCCTCCTGGTAGGTCGGCAGGATGTTGCCGCCAATGTCTTTGAGCTTAAGAAAGACGGTGAAGGGGAGCACGTAGCGGTGAATGCCTTTGGGGCCGAAGCCGGGTGCTTTTACCGTGCGTACCGAGAGTTTTTTGCCTTTGGCGGTTTTGTGCGATTGGTTGTCTCGCTCGGTGTAGATGTCTTTCAACACCCCGTGGTCGCGCATGAATGACATGGCTGAGGGGGCCATGCTGCCGCGTACGTTAGGTTTGTAGCCGTCCTCGATCATGCTGTGTGTGAGGATGCGAAACAGGAGGTAGAACAGGTCGTCGGCGTAGCCGCCCATCAAGGTGCCGGTCAGCAAAACGGTTTTACGCGCTTTGGCTGCCAATACGCCCATGGCCTGGCCTTGGGCCGAGCCACTGTTTTTGTACTCGTGCCCTTCGTCTACGACCAGCAGGTCGAAGTAGCCATCAGGCAGGTAGCGCTTGATGAACTCGGTGGGTTGGTAACCGCCCTCGCCAAAACCGAATTCGATGTTGGCCATGGCGCGCTCCATGCGCTTGGCTTGGCGGTCGCTAAAGACGAAATTGCCTTGAGCATCCATCAGGTTGATGAACTCGCTGACATTGTCGATCAGCATCGAGGCGAGAAAGTCCTCCCCGAAGTCGTTCAGCAAGCGGTCGGCGCGTATCGGGCCAATGGTCGGTATGCGGCACATTGATTTATGAATGGTTGATCGACGAGTACCGCTCTCAACTTTGCCCGGACGCATGAGCGTCCACAGTGGGCTTTGGCAATGAGGGCAGTTTCGTCGGCGTTCTTCTTGGATAAATACTTCGACAGTGATCCGATTGCTGTCTTGGTCTTTAAGCATTTGGCCGCAGTTGGGGCAGCTTGCAAAGCGATGGCCACCGCCAGAACGACGTGGCCAACAGACTGGACGCCAGTGGAACCCCATCCGCATGCGCACGCGCCCCAGGATGAAGAACTCTTGTCGCCCGTCATACGCATTGCCCTGTTGATCGCGCAAGGTGAGGAGTTTGACCAAAGTATCGGGCCCGTTCAGTACCCAAACCCGTGCATCCGGAAGGGTTTCAAGGATCTCGCGTCGCCACTTGTAGACCAGGTGCGGAGGCGCGATGACCAACGTGCGGCGATAACCCTCGCTGTGCATAACGGCTGCAGCGGCGATGGCCATCATGGTTTTGCCAGTGCCCATTTCGGCGTTGATGATGGCTGCCTGCTCATTGCGATCGAGTAGCAGGGCAGTCACGGCTTGTACCACTTCGGCCTGTGCGGGAAACGGTTGGCGTTTGAGGCCGTCCATTATTCGTTGGCGTGCAGGGTTCAAGTGTCCGGCGTAGACCGGTGGGTTGGAACGATTGAGAGAGTCGAGTAGTTCATCGCCGAACTCGTTGATGAATTGAGTCAGTCCAATGGACAGGGTTGAGGGAGGGGCTTGGGTGAAGCCTTGGGACAAGTCGTTCATGGATGTTTCTCCGGGAAGGATGAAACAGGGCATGCACGACACCCCGACGGGTATGGTGAATACCCTGTGGGTTGAGTGAGAAGGTGCCGGATTGGCGGGGTGGGTCAGTATTCCGATGGCAGCAACACGGTGGTTGCGCTTCGGTCGGCTTCGGTGATGATCCAGAGTTCAGGTTCTTTGTCATCGTCGAGGGTGTATCTGGAGAGCAAGCGGTCCACATTAGTAAGTGCGTGTTGGTTACTGGTCTGGTCGTAATATTCGATCTCGCCCCAGTCGCCCGCAAAGTGCCGTTTGAGATAGTGGGTTACGTCGAGAATGTCGTTGTCCACCAGATCAGCTATGCCCTGGGTGATGACCAAACGTCCTGGCGTAAAGAGCGAGGGCGTCGGGTGTGGCTCATCGGGCTTGGCTGGTGTATCAGCCGAGGAACTGATGGTGATGACACGTCCGAGATCGGGTGAGCCAGGCGTCATGTCCCATGCCCGGATAATCGGCACGAAACGATCAGTCAGGATGCTGACCTCGGAGACGTTGCCGTCCTGGTCTTCGGTAAACTCGGTCTTGCGGACCTTGTCTTTGTAGGTGTCGCCCTTGAGCACTAATACGCGCCCATTTTTTGAGGTAACAACACCCGATATCGCTCCGGCAGCTAAAGCCAATGCCAGATGCCAGCTCGACAATTTCCGAACAGGCGGTCGTGGTTGTATGCCGTTTTGACCGAAGTGCAGGGTGAAGTCCGGCCACAGGCCGCGCAGTCGTTTGACCTCTTGGCTGAATTGCTCCGGTTCCAGTGTGATGCGGTAGAAGTGTTCCTGCTCTGTGGTCGCCGACAAGACTCTGTAGGGCTCCCACGGCCAGCTGTCGGGTAGCGCTTCTGCTGTTAATGTCCCGGCGCCGATAGCCTGAAGGCGTGCGCGTAGGTGTTTGACGTCTTGTGGTTGAGCCAGATCCTGGCGTCGAATCCTGATGCCGAAAATCACAACCTGTTTGAATGTCGGATCAGACGCGCTGTATATCCTCAGCTCAGTGAAGTGGTTGCACAGCCATCCGCACAGTTCGTCGTCCAGCACATAGTGCGGAACAATAAACACCAGCACGCCGCCGTATTGCAGCAGAGGAAGCGCTCGTTGATAGAACGCTTTCTCCAGGCGTTGGCGACCGCTGCCTTGGTACTGTGAAGCGCCGGAATGGTCGCTGACCAAATCTCCGTACGGTGGGTTGAGCCACAGCAGTCCAAAAGACTGGCGGCTGATCAGGGTGTCCATCAGGTCGCCGTGCAGCACGCGATCAAGCAGTGTTTTGCAGTGTTCAGCACGTTCTTGGTCGTACTCGACCGCGTAAGCCTCTACGCGATCACGGCCCAGTGCATGGGCGGTTTCTGCCAGTGCAGCGCCTTCACCGGCACACGGATCAAAGATCCGCATTTTGCCGTTGGGAGAGGGTGCCAAAGCGAGCAACACGCGTTCCAGTGTGGTTTCGTCGGTAGGGTAGTAGCCGTTGCGGGCGAAGTTGTGCGCCAGGCGCGGAAACATCAAAGCCATGATGAGGCTCCTTGTTAGAAGGCTCAGGATTGAGCGTGAGTGGTGAGGTGGCCCACGCGAATCAAATCGCCCAAGGCAGGTTCAAGCACGTCGAGCTGCAGCGATAAACGCCAGGCTGTGATGGGGCCTAACGTCCCCGGAAGGGGCAGCAACATGTCGTGTTGGGTGAGTACGTCCAGGACTGGTTCACGCCAGTGCGGCAGAAGCGGCAACGGGCAGGTTTCAGTGATCAGCGGCCAAAGCCGTTGATCAGGTGATTGCCCGTTTTCAAGCAGGGCGTAGGCCAAGTGATTGGCTCGGTCGGGCTGGGCGCAGCGTCGATCGAACAGCCAGATATGCAGCAGGCTGCCGAACAAGGTGCCGCGAAATTGTCGCGTTGTGCGCTTTTCCAGTAAGTCGGCGTTAGGAAAGACCGGAAGGCTGCGCCCCTCAGCAACGATGTGAAATTGCTCCAGGCCGTTTTCGGATGAGCCGAGCGTGAGCCTGGCCAAGAACTCCTGCAGCGCGGTATCGCGGCCCCAGGCAGAGAGAAAGACCAGATTGCGCTGCTCATCGCAGGCGCAGGCGTCAACAAATAGGTCAGGGCACTCCTCAATGTAGAAGAGCGGGTTAGGGTTGGGCATGTGAACCTCCAGAGTGGAGGGTTTCACCGCCCTCAAGGGCTATGAAACCCTCAGGGTGTTGGTGGTGAGTGGGGTGTTAGTAAGGCGCAGTGAGTGGTGCGTCGGATTTGAACGATTTGTCGTTCGGATCAAACCAGACGGCGATTTCTTGAAACAAAGGGCTGTGCCTTTTCAGAAATGTTCGCACCCAGTATTGAGCGCGAAGTTCCACGGCGGCATCGGCCTGTTCGGCTGTTAAGTCGAGGTCCTCTATAAAAAGGTCCCACAGCTCTTCATCTGTCGACACCTGATTGTTAGCGAGGTGATCGTCGATGTGGTCCAGCGTCTTGGTGGTCAGGTTGCTGAAAATCGGGTTCATGGTGAGCTCCTGGTGTGAAGAGGAGCACCCAAGAGGGAGTTCCTCATGGGTGTGCCGATTGGCTTGGTTGAGTGGCGGGCTTTGTCAGGTGTTGGACATGTTCCAGACCTGCAATTTGAAGTCATGCAGGTAGCCGAGATCTGAGAGTCGACGACACTGTTGGCGTAATTGCTGACGGTCAACGGTGGTGTCTAGCCTGACTGTGTCGCCAAGTGGCCAGAGGGTGCCAAACAGCAAAGCATCTGCGTCTGGGTTTGTTGTTGTGTCAGGCGGTGACATTCCAAACGGGGCATCGGTTTTTGATACCTGTTTGGTGCTGGCTGTTACGGGTCGCTCAGTTTGCCGATGTTCTGGCTTTGACTGGGGAGCAGTTAGCTCTTCATCAATGGGATCAGGTTCGTTAGGCGAGAGCTTGTCGGTGTCCTCTGAGGTCAAATTGTCCACGTCGTCGAGGCTCATGCTGTCCAGCTTTGCACGAATCTCAACGACCAAACGACCTGCAGTGGAGTAATACGAAGGGCGGATTTCCGTTATCAGAAAGTCGCCTCTGTATTTGCCTTCGTCGTATTGGTCGAGGAGGGCGTCTTTGATGACGAACTCACCGATTGAGGTGGATAGTCGACCCACGTTGAAGTCGCCATTGCGACCGCTGATGGTACGGATGGCCAGTTGGCCAGGGATGTTAATCATGCTGAGCTCCGGACAACGGTCTGTCGGGATGACAGGCGTGTTGCTGGCAAGAGGAGAGGCCCTGTTTGCTTGGGCTTGATCGGGGGAGTTGTAATGCGGCGTCAGAAGGGCGGACTCTCCGAACTGAGCGAAATACACAAGTAAGAAGCGGCGTCTGGTGGTTCAACGCAGGTGATTTTGAGCTCAAGGTGCCTATTCTTTAACACAGAGATCTGGACAATACGCGGGTAGTAACAGAGCAGTGTTTCAGGTTGCCCCGGGTTTAGATGCAGTTCCCGGTACACCTTGAGTAACAAGGTACATAGGCGCAGTACAGTCACGTCGGCGCCGTTGGGCTCGTCCCATTGGACGGCTAACTCCCAGGCTTTAGGGGTTAAAACCACGGGAAGTTTGAGTAGGTGAGAGGTGAAAGCGGTGGGGTGGTCCATGGCATTTCTCCGGGTACGAGAAAGCACCAGGCCCGGCCGGGAGGTGATTTCCCGGTGGCGAATGTTGGAAAAGGCACCCGTAAGGGCGCCTTGATTTCAATCAAGCAGACTGACGTTGTTCTTCATCAGTCGGTTGTGGTGCACTCCCCGAATCGGACTCAGCATTGTCCTCAAGAGGTTCAACCGAGTCTTTCGGTTTGGCTTCGTAGACGGTATCGCCATCCACTTTGATCCAGCCTATAAACAACAGGCGCCCTTTGAGACTGGCTCCCGGTTGGCCTTGTTTATTGCCTTTCTCGTAGGTAAATGCATCAGTCCAGATGTCACCGATACGAAAGCTCGCAATCACTTTCTTACCGGCTTCAACGGCTTCTTGGCAGCGACGAATCAGCATTTCAGCTTCGGTGCCAACGACGTTGCAGTCGATATAGGAATACTCGACTTCATCGGATGAACCGCGCAATGCAGCAATGGTGACTGCCATAAAAGGCTTGCCTTTGCCACGAGGTTTGACTTCACGGATACGGTTCAGATAACCAATACCAGTGGTGTGCAGGTCGAAGAATTTGCTTACGTTGGTGCGAGAGGTGCTCATGGTGATTCTCCAGTTTCAAAGATGCAGAAAGCGGAGAAACACTTCGCCCTTGGGGGAAAGTATTCCCCGCGAAGGTGGGTAGAGCTGGTGAAGCGGTGTTTAGAGCATCAGTTTTATTGCAGCAAGCATGACTCCAGCGGTTGCTGACAGCATCAGGCCCATGCGGATGGTGAGTTTGAGCTCTAACTGAGAGATATCAGTTTTCAACTCAGCGAGAAGATCGGTGCGCAGAACAGCGATATCTGCTTTGGTGGCCAAGCGTGAAAACATGTCGGACTCCAAAGCTTCAATGACTGCATTAGCTTTCTGCTCGGGAACGTTAATCGAGATCAACGCTTGATAGAGAGCCAGCTCGGTTTTCATCAGACCTCCAAAAATAATCGAGAGGCCTGCCCTGACGGGGGAGGCCCGTCATGGGTGAGTAATCAAGGTGCTTCCATCGACTTGCGTCGATTGATCGCGCTACCGGAAGCTGTGGCGATCTTGGGCGTGGATCAATGCGGTAACCGCATCGTAGTCTTGAAGATCCTGACTACTGGGCATGTTGCTGACGACGTCAGCGGTACATGAGCACAGATTGGAAATGACGCAGGATTTTGTCAATGATCGTTGCGTTTAAAGTTTGAGTGGATGTTTCTATTGTTGCGCCTCACAAACTACAAGTGCCGTTGGCCATCCATTCGATCATGCAAGATTCTAATAACGGCAATACCGTAAGCCGTCACGCGAAAGTAAATCATGTGCCGTTCAACGTTACGGCGACGATAACCTGGGCGGATGTCATCGCAGGCGATGGCAGCTTTAGGTTGCTCTGACAGTTCTGCAAAGGTCCTTGTCATGAGGTCGATATATCGATTGGCTTGTTCCACACTCCATCGCAAGGCAGTGTAGCGCCAGATATTTTCCAGATCGGACTCTGCTGCAGGGCTAAGACGAAATTCAGCCATGCGCAGCCAACATTCTTTGCTTGAAAGACTCTGCGTCGAAAACGCGAGGTTTTCCGCTATTTTCGCCTTCATACAGGGCGGCACGGATTGCCTCGAGCTCAATGCTGCGCTCTTGTTCACGGCGTATCAGGTCGCGAATGTATTCGCTGTCATTGGTGTAATGACCAGCTTCGATTTGAGCTTTGATCCAGCTGTCTTGCTGGTCAGTCACGGTGATAGTTTTACGTACGGTTGCCATGAGTCAAGGTCCGGTATGGTCAGCAGTTGAGCGGAATTTATCATACTATTGATGCGTTTTTGTGTGGCTTGACGAGCAGGCGCCGAGCGGTATGTGTCAGGTTCCTAGGAGAGGAAGACAGAGTAGAAGTAGGTATTATTTCTAATTAAGTACTATGGTTTGGTTATGAAAAGTGGGGAGTCATGGATGTTTACTCCAGCAAAATATTGGCGCATTGCTTGCGATCTAGACGTCGTCTCGGCAAAGCCTTCTTCGACATTTTTACTGCCTGACTCCTTAGCAAATCAATCAGCTTCTCCTTCGGTTGGGCACGGTCTTGCAATTGCGGCTTACGATCCTTTAGAAAATATTGGGATCTTCAAATGGGTGGGCATCATCACCGAGCGTGCCGGAAAAATGCGCAACGTGGATTGGAGATCAACATCTGCACAAATATGGGTAGACACCCCTAAGGGACGAAGCTATTGGGAGGGTGGAGCATTCGGCTTTGCACATAAAAAGAATGTTGATTATGGGTTACACCAGCTATGGCAAGAGCATTTTGCGGAGCTGACAATCCGTGAGGCAGTTGCCGCTAGACCCAAGTCTTCCAGGCAGCGCTCATTCACGAAAGTCTCTCCCGAACGCTTGAACCCGATCGAAGTAATTGGTGAGCCCTTATTAGGTGACAAGGCTGGTGTCGTCTACCTATTGAAGTCGGCCTACGGCTATAAGATTGGGAGGACCCGCAATGTACCTGCACGTATGAGAGCGTTCGGGGTGCATCTCCCGTTTGTTTACACCATCCCATTGTGTTCGTGGTTTTCGGATTGCCACGCTGCAGAGCGGCGCTACCATGAAATGTTCGCCGGGCAACGTATTAATGGTGAGTGGTTTAATTTGGATGAAGAGGACATACAGCAAATAAGGCTGAGAGCATAGGCGCGACAAAGTGCCTGAAGTCGGTAGATCCCGGAAGATGATAGAAAATCCACCGAGAGCAACTGACCAACACTGCTCTCGGCTACGGTCCACGCAATTTCTGAAAAGCATGCCACCTGCAAGTCTTGAGCGTCTTTAATCTCTGGGCGGTGATCGTGACGGTTCAATTTCGCCTGGCCGATTATCGTGGCTGGGGCCAGCAAACATAAGGCACGCATCCGCGCACAAAGGGAGCCCTGCGTTTCGCCGGCGGGCCACCGGCAAGGACAAGCCGCTACCAAAGGGTAGCCTGATGATCTTTCACAAGATGATCAGGCTACCCTTCGGGTGAGCTTTAAAAAGAGTGAGCCGCAACACCAGTGCGGCTCTTGGATGACAGTGCTTCGAACCTCAAGAAAACCCTATGTGCCTTTGGACTCGCTATTCACGAGTTGACGGCTGCGTGTCTGGCTTGGAACAGGGAGACACAGGGAGAGTTTTCGACCAGATCCGCACGCGCTTCCCGGAGCTCAGCGTGCTTTGGGGAGGTGATGGGTAAACCGCATCACCGGGCGCTACTGATGACCGCCAGTAGCCAGCGAGGTGAAAACATTGACGCGTCCATTATGTGAGGGCTCCCATGTATGTGCAACCCGGCGGACTGTAACGAATTAATTGACTGCGACGACGGCACCTTCGGGTATGGCTGCAGGAACGCTGATGCCTGTAGACCCCATTGAAGGCGAGATGAGAACACCTGTTCTATTTACCCCGATAGCGATGGATTGAGTGAGATCAACCAGTGCCGACGGCAGGCCTGGCGGGTTAGCGCCATGAACGTAGGTGTATGCCGTCCCTGCTTCAAGGTAAGACGCAACACCGTCAGGTTTAATAAACCATGGCGGAAGTCTAAAAGACGCGTCGTCAGGGACACCGTTGAAACCCGGATTCGATTTGGCAAACTCAGCGACTGCCGCTCGATAGACCAGCATGTTGCGGCTTAGTGAATCCAGTGCTGCCCGTTCAGATGTTCGCTGCGCTTGCTGTTGAGCGTCAATAAACAGCCCGGTGGCCATGAGCAGTATCGTGATAACGACCCAGTGCATCGTCATCGTCAAGGCTCCTTGTATAAGGGGAGGAGCAGGTCTCTAGCGTTCAGTTGCATGCGATAACGTAGCTACAGACGCCCCCGGCAATGAAGGTTCCATAGTCGTAGAAGCCACACGTCACCACGCGATTTGAGTCTGCATAGGCATAATTGCCCCCTGCATAGTCCGGCCGGGGAGCGGGATGCGGGTTGGCAGCGTCAGAGGCTGACCAGGTGCACTGTCCGGCGGTGCTGCCGCTGGGAAGGGGTATTTGTTGGTTGTGTGAGATGAAGCCAGTGAGCACTTTTGAGCCGCCGCCTGAACGCCAAACGCCGGACTGGCAAGAGAGCGCGACACCTATCGCGTTTTTTGCCATCAGTGTGTGATCGCCACACGCAGTGCCTTCAACCGCTAAACCACCAATGGAGACATACTCACCGGTCGAGAGTCTGCCAGTGGCTGTGATCGTAGCAAGAGACGTGATTTGCCCACCCACCAGTGGGCCATTGGTTGACAGACCTTTGTCGTTATAAATCCGCACCCAGTCAGGATCCGTCTGATAGATCCCGCCGCCCCATTTTTCGCTGTACCAGCCTGTGTCGCCTCGTGTTCTGAACCAGCCGCCGGTATAAGTCTCACCGGAGATAGTGGCGGTGGCACCACTCAATTCGGCAGCGGAGGACACATTGCCCGCTGCGGTGATTGTTCCAGCGTCGTTGATGTTGTTGCCGCTCATCCCAAGGTCAGTATTCATCGTGTTGAGCTCGGGGCGACCGGGCACGGCATTGCGATACAAGTAGTCGTTGGCCAAGGTCCCATCCATCAGAAACAGCGCGCTTGCGGTATGACCGGGGCCCGGAGCAATTGCGTAGTTACTCAGTGCAACCTGCCAGCCACCTCGGACACCCTGGACAACACTAGGATCGGTTTTAGAGATGAACCCACCTGGGCCGCCCAGGTGTTCAGCTATGGCGCGAATACCCATTTCCGGAATAGGTTGCCCGCCTGTGGTGATCACAATCACTTCCAGTTGGTTGGGATTTGGTTTGCGGGCAAGGCCAACGATGGTCTGCCCAAAGACATTGGTGGCGCTGAAACCTGCAGGTAGATAGTGGGTGTTGATCAGCATCGGTACCGTGATCTGTACCGGTACGGTTGGCGTAGCGTTGGCCAGTACGGTCGCGAAGTTGTCCTTCAAATAGTTGACCTGGGCCTGCGCGATGGTTTTTTGTTGATCGGCCGCTATCCGGTAGTCCTGGGCGTCCATTTGTTTGAACTGCCACAACGTAGCCAGGGTGATGACGATGGTAAGCACCATCAGCCCTATGGCCATGTCCAGACTCAAAAAGCCGCGCTGATTATCGTTATTGATCATTCCAAAGGCTCCTCGATGACTGATTGACGATGTCCTGATCGAGCAACGAGACCTTACCTGCGCGGACTTTTTCCCGGATGCCTGGCCCGTCTGCTCCGGTGAAAAGCAGGGTTTGCAGTGTCAGGCGGCGACTGGCGTCATTGTTTTTCGACAGGGACTGTTGAATAACCGCCACCAGCCCTTCGGAGAGCAATTCCCGGGCATTACTCAGTAAGGGGTGAGCCAGCGCGCATATGCGCTCAATGCCTTGAATGACGCTGCCAGCGTGACCCGTGCTGATAATCAGATGGCCATTGATCGAGGCCTTGATCACTTGCGCGGCGGTGGCGCTGTCGCGTATTTCGCCGACAAACAACAAGTCGGCTCGGGTGCGCAGCGCCAGAATCAGGGCCTCTTCGTAACCGCCCAAGCGTCGGCACACGGGCACCTGAATGCAGCGGCCCTGACCATGCAGACCATGTAAAAACGGCTCCGGTGGATCCTCTACCGCCAGGCACAAGCCACCCCACGTTTCCAGGCGGGCTTTAACCAGCGAGGCCGCGCTCGACGTCTTGCCCGTACCCATTTCTCCGCAGATAAAAATCAGGCCGCGCACGGTGTCGGTCATCAGCGCATTTTGCAGGGTGTCCGGTAAGCCGAGCATGTCCAATGGACGAATCTGAACCGACGATTTGCTCAGGACAAACACGGGTTTTCCGTTCAAATCCAGCAGCTGCGTGACCCTTAGCACCACACCATCTTCGATTAAGGCGAACTCCGGGTCGGCAGCGTGTTTGTCGATGCACTGCATCCGCAAGCGTTCAAGGTCTGCCCGCCAATCGCAGGGAGCTTCAACGCGGCGCGCAGACCCCGGCAGGCCTTTGACGTCTGCGAATCCGTCACCCAAGTACAGGTCAACGAATTCTGCTTCGGAGATGACGCTCACAGACGACTCCTTCAATAAGAGGTCCAGGCGATCGTGTTGGCATCCGATGAACAACTGGTCGAAGCAGCCACGGCAGTGATTTCACCTGCTACAGCGGTACCGCCGTTAATGGCCGTGGTGGTCTGCTTGTCTTTGGCCATATTGGAGGCGAGGGTGATACAGGCATTTTTAGGCAGCTTGGTTTCAGTCACTGTGAAGGTCATGCCATTACTGACAACAGTGACGGCTCCGTTCCAGCGATTGGTGAGCGTCGTGCCACTGATGCCCATGCCGCCTGTGCCTTCGAGGTTTATCAGCGGCGGTACGAGGTTGGTCCCGGACGTGGCGTATCCCGTCGTACTTTTCAGGCGTTTGGTATTGGTCATCAGCGTGCCGAGGTTGCTCTGCTCAATGGTGACCTCTGAGTTGCCGAATGTTCGGTAGCCCATGTACACAATGAATCCGAGCGCCACAGCTATCAGCATCAGCCAGAACATGCCATCCAGTGACAGAAATCCCCGTTGAGAATTGCGAGTGTGTGCGGGCATCTTTCGTACCTCATATCAGGTTGGGTTGTGTGGGTGAGTCCTTAAAGTGATTCCGTCACGGTACTGGCCAACTGGAAAATCCCGACCACGACCAACATCATCATGATGCCCATGGCCATGGAGGACACGCCGATAAGGGACTTGGCAATGGCCTCAACCTTCTGCAGCGTTTGCTCCAGCCAGCGGTTGGAAAAGCGCTCCATCGACTCGGCAAAACCCTTGCGTGTCGCGAGCACTTCCAGAAAGTGCATGGCCATTGCATCAGGGAATTCGTGGCCTGCGAGTTTGAGCGCGGTACCGAAATTTTTGCCGGCACTGACGCCGTAATGGATGGCGCTGAGCCGTTCTTTCAACCACGGCGAAGCGTTACGTTGCAGAGTGTTGAGCGCATCGAGCTGGTTGATGCCGGAGCGCAACATCACGGCCATATTCAGCAGAAAGATTGAGCCGTGAAGGGCTTTGTATACCGACCAGGGCGGGAGCTTTTCAGCTCGCACACGCATTGTCTGAAAGAGTCGGGTCAGCTGCAGCTTCCACGCAGGGCTGCTGGCTGTGACCGGCAGCCCGCAAAACACGGGCAGGGTGGCAACCGAGACCAGGATAAAAGTCACCACGCCGATCAGTGTTACCAGCCCGTAATGGCTCACGAAGTTCGACACGGCGTAGAGCAGGGCCGGGATCCCCGTCCAGGCCTCGGGATTGGAGCGTTGCGCCATTGAGGGCACCATCCACATGGCGATGACGTACAGCAACGCGGCCATCACGCTCCAGACCACCGAAGGAAACACCGTGGCCGAGGCGATGAGGCGGCCTATGCGTTGGCGTATTTCAATGATGCGCACGCAATCCTTGAAGGCCTGAACCAGATTTCCGGTTTCTTCCCCAGACGCGATCAGAGAGTTTTCGTCATAGGGCACCCAGCGATCACAGGAAATGGTTAACGACTTTCCTCCCTTCACTTTTTGGGCGATATCGCGGCAGGCGAGGGACACCGGGTGCAACTTCAGACCGTTATCGCTGAAGGCTTTGGCCACGGTCAGCAAGGCCTCCTCAAGCGGCACGCCGTCTTCGAGAATGCCCATCAGGCTTTCATAGAACTGGATGCGTTCGTTCTTGCCAAATTGTTTGGCGTAGAACGCTTCAGCCCACCGATTAAGCATCTCCCTGAATTCAGTCAGCATGATCGACCTCCAGGATCTGCCGGTCGAAGTCGAGCGGGCCAATCATCATTTCCGCTTGCCGTGGATCTACCACGCCCTCTTTCAGTTTGATGATCGTGTGCGCAGTCTTGGTAATACCGCCCATTTCCTTGACCCAATGCCGCCGCGCGGCACTGGCGCCCTGAGCGTTAAAGACGTGCATAAACTTGAGGTCTGGCAGCAGGGTTTCGGCCACCACTGTCCGGCCGGTGATGCCCAGACCTTTGCAATTCGGGCATCCGGGGCCTTTGAGGTAGGCCAGGGCGAGCGCGTCCAGATCGTTAAGGCGTTGCAAAAGGGCCGGGTTGAGTTGATCAAGATGCAGCGAAGCCGGGATGCGGCACTGAGAGCACAGCACGGGCAGCAGGGATTGATTGATCACACCGGTCATCAGTGCCGGATCCGTGACCAAATGCCGGTCGACACCCATGTCGATCAATCGCTGTAACCCGGCGACCGCATTGTTAGTGTGCAGCGTGGACAGCACCAGGTGACCGGTCATCCCACCCCGGAACGCTGCTTGGGCTGAAGCAAGATCGCGGATTTCGCCGTACATGAGAATGTCCGGATCCAGGCGCATGGTGTTGGTAATCCCGTCATTCCAGGTTTCGCCTGCGCCCAGCGGTGACTGATTGGCGAGCAGCGGATACTCGGGAGGATCTTCCATCGTCAGAATGTGTTTGGTGCCACCACACTCTTCATACAGGCAATTGAGGTTCACTTGCAGAGACTTGGACTTGCCAGAGCCAGTAGGGCCGGTGATCAAATTGACGCCATAGGGCAAGCTGCGGATGCGATTGAATGCCTCAATTTGTTGAGGCAGAAAGCCAAGGTCCTCAAGTGACATTTTGGTTTTGTCGTCATACAGAAGGCGCAACACCATGAGCGGGCCATCCACCAGTGGTCGACTGGCCACGCGAGCCCCGAACAAACCGAGCTGCTCGACGTATTTGCGTTTGATCCGGGCGTCTTGACTGATCTGCGGTAGGAAATGCTCTTTGGCAACGTCGCACATGCTGTTATAGAGCGATGAACACAGCTCCATGCCGACCTGGCTTTGATGCTGTTCGGCTTCCCACAAAAGCCCGTGGATACGAAAAAACACCCGGGTAATGTCGTGGCCTACGACAAAGTGCACGTCGCTCGCATTGCGCCGATGTGCCTCACCCAACAGGTGAACCACTTGCGCCTGGCGTTCGGTCTCAGTCGCTGAAAGGGCTGTGCCTTTCACCTCTTCGTCGGACTGGTACAGGGCCTTGATATCGCTCATCGAGCAGACCTTGACCTCGTAGGGATGGTTTTCGTGTTAGAGCTGGTCCTCAAACGCCATCACATACGCATCGGTCTGGTGTTGCGCCGACACATACAAAATGCCGTCGCGGGTCAGTGCGCACAGTTGGCGCAACTCAGGTTTTAACTCCAAGGGGCCGCCACTACCCGTTAGCAGGGTTTGATGCGGCATCGCGACCGCTACAGAAAATGGTTCTGAGCAAAGCTCGATGGCGTCTTCGGGACCAGCAGTCATCTGCGTCATCAGCGTTGACCCGGGATCAAGCCAGGCAGGATGGGCAACGCCTGAGTGCTTCCAGAGGTTGGCCTGTTCACATCGCTTGAGTGCGTTGGGGATTGATGTGAAAAGCCCAAGGGGAAACGTTTACCGTCACGCTCAACGACCACGTTGTCGACAGTCAGGGTGACTACGCGGTAGCCCCCAGGCAGTTCTTGTGAAGTCGAGCCCGCATCGATTTCAAAGCCGCTGCTGTAGAGCAAGGTGGCGCGCAGGCGCTTGCCGGATCCGAATACAGCTTTAACAACGGGTAAGTCCGACTGGCTGTTAGTGCCGCGAAGGGTGGCTGACAACGGTTGGAAAGGATTCGCAGTGGACGGCAGGGTGACTTCGCCCAGGATGGATTGCTCCGCCTTGGCGCGCTCAGCCTGAGCTTTGAAGAGAATCGTCTGGCTCTGCACAATGGCCAATTCGCCAACGTTCAGTCCGGCCAGGTTGCCCTCTGCAGCCCAGCTAAGGGAGGGAAGCAAAGTGATTGCTGAGCACAAAACCCACAGCGCTTTATTTCGCATAGAGATCACCTGTCACTGACCACAAGAGATGGCCCGCCTGATATTCGGTACTGATTTCGCGCAGCCGAAGGCCTTGGGCTGGCACCCCTGTCAGTGAGTCCAGCGGCGTAATGCCTGTAGCGAATCGCAACTCAAATTGTTTCCACTTAGGGGGCGGGGGAGGCGGTGGTGCAGGTTGACCCGGTATCGCCGGTTCAATCGGCACCACGACCGGTACTTCTTTGAGGGTTGGTGCTTGCGAGAAGCTGTGCAGCCAGGAAGACAGGTTTGCCAGGATGTCGATTGCGTCCATCAGCGGTTCGTCCCCGGCTGCGGGGATCGAAATATCGAACTTCAACGTGGCTGAATTACCTTCGTCAAAAAAGGCTGGGTGATCCGAGAAGTAGCCCTTGGTCGCGGCAATTAGATCATCGGCCGTGCTGTTACCCGTGCGTTTGTATGAGGAGAGCACGTTCACGCCATCGCACTGGGCATTCGAAAACTGCCAGCCCTGAATGGAAAGGGGCAGTTGGTAAAAGACCTTGCTGCAATGCGCAACGAAGTCAGCCACCGATGGGCGCTTGGCCCAAGGATGTTCCAGGGCTTCAGGCGACTGCTCTTTGCCCGAGTCTTTTTGAAGCCGGGCCAGCTCGTCTAAACGTTTTTTTTCAGCCTGAAAAGCCGCTTCCTTGGCAATCTGGTCCTGATGACTCTGCCATTGCGCCCAGCCTATAGCGCCCGCTGTGATCAAGAGCCCGAGCATCACACACTGCAGCAGCTCGGCTTTGGATAGCCCAAACACCAGAGGGCGCAGTCGATACTCACGTTTTAACCGTGAAGGTTGAAGCAGGTCTTCAATGTCGATGGCTTGCCCGCCCATTTCAAACTCTACGGGCAGGTATTCATGGGTGAAGTGGATACCGCGGCTGCGCTGCTGTGCCACCCGGCGACGCACCTCAGCGCCGGTGCCGATCATGTCGCAACCGGAAATCACCCCGCCTTGATACACCGCTACCAGGGCATATTGATCGAGGTCTGGGGCCGTTTTCCAAGCCGCAATCCACGAGTCGCCGAGTTGTCCGGCCAAGGTGGCGGCTAACGAATACATGCCCTTGATAACGCCATCACTGCGCGCCACAAATCCTGCCTGAATGATGGCAGGTGTTCTTCGAATGGCGACTATGTCCAACTGGTGCTCGCGCCCGTATTGCCGCGCTTCTTTCATGTGTCCGGTGACACTGCCCAGCGGATGCCAGCGCAGACCCGTGACGAATGATTTGCCACGATGCTGCAGTATCTGCACCCGGGGAGCGCGCGGGATTTTGGCGGTTTCATCGGCCATGGCTTACCCCTTTAGTCCGGCGCAAAGCGTGACGGGGCTGGGGCAAGTGCGAGGGCTATGCAGTGCGCTGGGACTGTCTATTTCGCTATCGACCACTGGCGTGATCAGCACCACCAAAATGTTGTGGCCAGTGCTACGGATCTGGCTTCCGCCCAATCCGAAGAAGCCAGGATCCCCCACGCCTGATTTGGTTGCGTTCTCGCTGTTCTCCTCGAAACCAGTCAGTACCAGTGTCTGGCCGCTGCGCAATTTGACCTTGGGTGACAGGTTCTTGGTGTCGTAGTCGGCTGTCTGCACGCTGGCGCCATTGCTTTCAAAGGTTTGAAAGGTGGGCTTGCTGCTCATGCTCAGGGAAATCATCAGCAACAGGTTGTCCTGGTCGATGATGCGCGGCAGCAACATCATGTTGAAGCCGCTGGTGATGGTGGCCGGGGAGAGCGAAGTGGATGAGCCTACCGACGGTGTGGTGGTGGTTGTGCTTGAGGCCACATAGCTTTTAACGTTGCCGATCTGGATGGGGGCTGGCTGCAAATTCAGGGTGGTGACAGAGGGCGAGCGGACATTGGAAATTCGCCCCTGCTCTGACAACGCTTGCATGATGATGTTAGAGCCTGCCCAGGGCGACCCGGAGGTGTCCAAAATACTGATGGAGCCTGAAACCGCGTCGCCGCTAATTCCGGTCGCGGTGTTCTTCAGGGAAAAGCCCCATTTGTTGGAGAGCGAGGTGTAGACCGCTGTCCAGTTCAGGGCGGTTTGGTCTTTGTCGTTGAGGCTCACCTCGAAAATCTTGACGTTGAACAGCACTTGGCGGGTGATGCTGCGGTTAATCGAGTTCAAGTACTTGGCGATAGTCGACAGCACTTCCGGTCGGTCGCTGACCGTCAGCGTGCCGGTGGAGCGGGACAGAAACATGCGGCCGGCGGGTTGTTGGCTCAGCATGGTCTTGATGTTTTTTTCAATGTCGTCAACCAGCGACGTCTTGATCGTAACGGCCGTGCTCTGGTTGCTTCCGGATTCACCCGAAGCCCCCGTTGTCGATGAACCACCGCCCGAGCCGCTTCCACCTCCGGTCGACGTGACCAGCCCGGACTTCACCGTGCTTTCAATCACCTGGTCATCACCAAAGGCCCAGACATCGAAGGTTTTAGTGTCGAAATAAGTGATTCGGACACTGCGATCGTCCGAGGAATAATTCCAGGCCAGGCCCAGCCGTGCAGTGACTTGGTTCAACAAGCCCGAGAGCTTTCCGCTGAACTTGATCGGCAAGGTGCTGTGCGCGGACAAGCCCGTCGCATTCAGGGATTTGGCATTGCCGGGCAAACTGCCAATAACCCCAGCCGGCATGAAGCTGGAAAGATTGTCGGCCGAATTCAAGGCCGGTGGCGCCATGGGTCCTGAGCTGCCTTGAGTCGCGCTGGATAACACGTTCGGGTCAAGGGCGTCAGGCGCCACTATCACGGCAACCCCGCATTCACGGGTGATGGCATGCGCAACCTCTGCAATCCCAACGTTATAGGACGGGCTGTAAGTGATGTCGCAATCCATACTCAGCGGCA
This sequence comes from Pseudomonas sp. FSL R10-2189, assembly GCF_009600325.1. Classification (NCBI taxonomy): domain Bacteria; kingdom Pseudomonadati; phylum Pseudomonadota; class Gammaproteobacteria; order Pseudomonadales; family Pseudomonadaceae; genus Pseudomonas; species Pseudomonas sp. FSL R10-2189. Next base: position 23,914 of record NZ_WIVZ01000038.1, on the reverse strand, counting down.
AGCCACGCTTGGCGAGCATTGGCTGTTTAGAAACCCACGGCTTATCGCTGAACACCACCGTGTCACGGGCTGGTTCCTGCTGTTGATTACGCAAGAAGCGGCTGTACTGCGAGGCCGTGGCCGCCTCTTGCTCGGCACGCTTGACGGATTCATTGACCCGCTGCACGGAGCAAGAGCTGACCAAAGCGACCATGGCTGAAAGGGCAACGCCCTGAGCCCAGAAATGCATAGCCATCAGGGTTTCCTCTCAGCGATGTAAATCAGCCGCTGTGACGAACTGCCATCGACGACAAAAGACCGGGGAGCGGCGTCATACAGCGGGAAAATCTGCTTGATCGCCTCTTGAAAACTGCCTTCGAATCGCAGCGGCGCATCAATGGGGTAATCCAGATCATCGACCTTCCAGATCAACCGCCAGTTGGCTGTAGCCGCCCAGCCTTCGACGGTTTGACGAAGGGTTGAGCCAGTTGAAGCCGCCCATGTCTGGGCCAGCGGCTTAGGGATGGCCACCACTGTGGCGGCGGGTTTGGGTGGCGTAGTCACGGCGGATGGCGCGGTGACGGGCTTTGTTGTGCTCGCAGCGCTTGTGGGAGGCGGCGAGTTGAGAAGGGGAACTGACTTCGGCTGATCAAGAGCTGGCAAAGAAACAGTACCCGTCACGGGGACAGACGGCGGGGCAGTTGTCACCAGCACTTTAGAGGCCGCACTGCTGCTTGCAGCGCTTGCCGGAACAGACTGCACTGAAGTCGGAGGATTAGCCTGCGCAACTTGCGTCAACGCAGACCGTGTTGAATCCGGAAGCTGATAACCAGGGCGCAGGACATAACAGACCTGGCGGTTCACCTCATCGACCTTCACCTGCCATGCGGGCCCGGCCAGTACTTGAAGGGTGTTGCGCAACGTCATCGGCCCCAACTTGTACTGCGCTGCAGGCAGTTGCCGCGTGTAGAGAATATTCACATGGCCAGAGTCAGCCGAGCACAGCGAATAACCTGAGCGATCCATGACGTATTGCATGGCGTCACGCAGATTCGGCTTCATATGGGCCGGGATAGAGACGTCGATAATCTGCGCCATCAGATCCCGCTGCCCTGACTCGGGCAGCGTGCTGACCAGGGTGTACCGCCCATAGCGAACGACCGGCTCTTTAGAAGCAACGGCCCCGCCTGGGTACAAATCCGGGGCGAGCAGATCGGGATTGCGACTGCTGTCGTATGCAGGCTTGGGAGCCGGTGTAGTTTGGCTCGTGCAACTGGCGACAAGCGCGAGCAGGGATAAAGTGGTGAAGTGCCTGATCATATGCCGAAAGGCCCCCTGTGAGGATGGGGGCACGTTGGCAGGTCAGTGGGGGTGGGGGCATTAGGAAATAGGTTATTGGGTGTGCTGGATTTTTGTGTGGGTGAGTTTTGGTGGCTTAATCGGAATTCCAATAGTGTGTGCAACTCTAAGCGGCAGACAGCAGTCGGCCCATCGATGACTCTCGGCATCACTTTTTTGCTTCTCTCAAGCCGTTACAACCCGCATCGCTCTTTGGGAAAAAGTGCGATGTTATCGACCATTGCTGCACTATGTGCATGAATGATCTGCAACAAGACAGTCTTGTTCATTGCACGGTCAGTTCTCACACTAAAGGCATCAATGTGAAGGAAGCTTCTGGCTGAAGGGGAAATAACCATGGCATCCGTGATCCGAGTTAATCAGTTCGGCAATCCTGAAGTAATGAACCTGGAGATACTGAGCGAGCAATCACCACGGCAAGGTGAGGTCTGGCTTGAGCAAGAGGCTATTGGAGTCAACTTTCTCGACGTCACTCAACGCAAGGGAGTGGTTCCCATCGCGTTGCCATCTGGACTTGGGTTGGAAGGCGCCGGGCGTGTTGCCGTAGTGGGTACCGGTGTCAGCAATGTGCAAGTTGGGGATCGCGTCGCTTATGCTACCGGCCCTATTGGCTCGTATGCTTCAGCTCGGCTTTACCCGGCGGAGCGGCTGGTTAAAATTCCGGATGCACTGTCGTTCGACGATGCCGCCGCCGTCATGTTCAAGGGCATCACGGCACAGTACCTTTTGAAAGCCACCTATCCCGTCGGACAGGGCACAATCATCCTCCTCTACGGTGTGGCCGGAGGTCTGGGGGAGATCATGGTGCCTTGGGCAAAGCATTTGGGTGCAACCGTGATCGGTGTGGTTTCGAAACCGGCCAGTGTCAAAAAGGCTCGAGCGTTGGGTTGCGACGAAGTACTGGTGTTTGATGCCGACAGCCTGGCGTCGGACGTTGCTCGTATCACTGGCGGGAAAAAGGTAGACGTCGTCTATGATCCAATCGGGCGCGTTTCTTTCCAGGCATCCCTGGATAGCTTGCGTCCCCGTGGTCTGATGGTCTCATTCGGCGCTTCATCGGGCGCACCGTCAGCCGTGGAGCTGTCGACACTCAATTCCAAAGGGTCGTTGTTCCTGACACGTCCTTCGTTGGCAGCCTACACGACCAGTGTCACTGAGTATCAGGAACGTGCTCAGGATGTTTTGGCAGCACTGGCTGCGGGTATTATCAAACCCCGGATCTGGGCAAGCTACCCACTGGCTGACGCAGCAACGGCGCATGCCGATCTGGAATTCGGGCGTTCATCGGGGGCGATAATTCTAAAACCATGAATCTTGATGTTTTGAATAATCATCACAGTGACGAAATCGCTGCGTTTCTGGCAGTCGCTTCGCAAGGATCTTTTGTCGGGGCTGGCCGGCTATTGCAGCGACACCCTACGATCGTCTCGAAACGACTTGCGTCGATGGAAAAGCGCCTCGGTGTGCGGCTCGTGGAGCGTTCAACCCGACAGGTTCGAATTACTGAAGTAGGTGCCAAGTTGGAGCAGCGTCTGCGCTCAGCCATCGAATTGATGAATGAAGCGCAGCAGCAAGCAACCCAGGGTGCGAGCCAAATTCGAGGTACTTTGCGACTCGCACTGCCCGCAGCCATGGGGCGACGTTGGCTTGCCCCGCTACTGCCGGAATTTCTAAAGGCTTATCCTCATGTCTCAATCTTTGCAGACTATAGCGAGCGACTTGTCGATTTCATTGATGAAGGCTTTGACGCTGCAATTCGAATTGGAGAGCTGGAGGACAACAGATTGATCGCCAGTAAACTGAGTGACCATCGCCGAATATTGTCCGCCTCACCTGCCTACATCAGCGAGCACGGCATGCCTGAAACTCCTCAGGATCTGATCAAACACAACTGCCTTCGCTTCAGCGGTCTTGCAACTTTTCCTCAGTGGAAACTTCATCGCGGTAACGAAATACAGACGGTCTTACCAAAAGGAAACCTGACGGCCAACGATAGCGAGTCGTTACTTTCGGCGGCCTGCGCTGCTACGGGAATACTGGGCGCAGGTGAGTGGTTGATGAGTAGCGACATTGCAACCGGTAACCTGGTGCATGTCCTGCCTGACTGGCAATTGGACACTGCTGGCGGAGTCTATTTGGTCAGGCCCTCGGCTAAATTTCCTAGTGCCGTGGTCGTCGCCTTCAAACAATGGATCGAGTCCAAGTTCAGCCCTACACCTCCATGGACCATTTGACCGGCTGATCCTCAATTCTCCCCAAATTAGTGGAGGCCCCTTGTTCACAGGTGTTGCTCTTTCTATTGTTTCATCCTGCCTTTTTGCCATCCTGTACTACTACGCGACCTTGCTTGCCCCCCTGAGCGGAAAGGAAATTTTCGGGTGGCGCATGCTGCTGATGTTACCTTGCATCACTGCTTTTCTAGTGCTCAGCGGCGAATGGCGGCATGTAAATGCAGTCTGGCAATGCCTCAGGCGAAAACCACAAATGCTCGTATCGCTATTTCTGAGCAGTTTTTTGCTAGGCATGCAGCAGTGGCTGTTCATGTGGGCACCACTAAACGGTCATGGGCTCGATGTTTCTCTAGGCTATTTCCTTCTACCGCTTGTGATGCTCCTCGTCGGCAGGATTCTGTATGGCGACCGCCTGACATCCACACAAAAAATTGCAGCCCTTTGCGCTGCAATAGGGGCGGTTAACGAGCTGTACCAAGTCGGGCATCTATCATGGTCGACGCTCTTGGTAGCTTTCGGTTTCCCCTTGTATTTCGTGTTGCGACGTAAACTCGCCACGGCACATCTCGGCGGCCTTTGGTTTGACATACTGCTTACGTTTCCGGTTGCTGCCTATTTTGTTATGGGGCAGCAACCAGTGGCGGATGCCTTCGCCCGGACGCCGAGTTTGTATTTTCTGCTTGTTCTGTTAGCGGTTATCAGTTCGGCCGCGTTTATGGCCTACACCGTTGCTAGCAAGATTCTTCCGTTCAGCCTGTTTGGTCTACTAGGTTATGTTGAACCGATATTGATGGTCGCTGTGGCCCTAGCCTTGGGTGAGCAGATTAGAGCTGAGCAGTGGATGACGTACCTCCCAATCTGGATGGCAGTGGGCTTGCTTATTTTCGATGGTGGTCGTTATTTGTGGCGTTCGGGGGAGGGTAGACGGTAGAAAAATGCGGCGAGGACTAAGGCTAATCTGAGGGTATCCGCTTGATAGTGACGAACGTCGGTTTCTGGCCGATTGCTGTCTAACATGATGGGCACTCCGTTTCGATAACAGCCCTTCGTGGTAGATGGCCCATTAACCTTTCTAAGTTCTGACCGGTCACAGCGAACCTGCCAACTCCGCCCGATTGTTCACCGCTACATCCCGCTCAATCAAATCCTGAGTAATCTGCCGCTTATCAAGCAACATCTGCCACAGCATTTGGTCGATGGTGTTCTCCACCAGCGGGATTTTCACCACGACCATGCGCATCTGTCCGTTGCGATAAGCTCTGTCCTCAGCCTGTTCTTGCATACCTGGTGTCCAGGGCAAACCAAGAAACATGACGTAGTTCGCGGCGGTCAGATTGTTGCCTGTACCCGCCGCTGAAGTCGTGCCAATAAATATCCGGCTATCGGGATCGCTCTGGAATGCATCGATCGCTTTTTGTCGTTTGCCAATCGAGTCGCTGCCTACCAAGGAGACGCACCCATAACCAGTGACTACACACAGTGATCGCAGTTTGCTGACAGTGTCTTTGAATTCGCAAAACAAAATTACCTTGTCCTCGACGTCCAGCTCTGCGAGCAGTTCCATCACGACTCGAATTTTCACCTGCTCCAACAGTTGGCGAAGTGAGCCGAGTCTGGCAAGGCAGGGCCTGTCTTCAAGACGAGTGCGATCGTACTCACTACGTTCTTCCATAGAGAGTTCGACCGGTAATGTTTGTCGCTGCTTGCCCTTGAGTCCGGGCAAGACGTCTTTGCGCCGACGTAGCATCCAGTCGCCAATGGCATCGCGCAGGTTTTTGCGAAAATCCTGACTGCCAGCGAACTGTTCGCAGAAGTCTTTGAGGGGTAGCTGTCCCACCGGGTGTCCGGACAGGCGCAACAACGTGTGCAGTTCTGATTCGCGATTCAGAACGGGTGTACCGGTCAAGAGGTAGCGATTAGGCACTTTTGCTGCAATGTCGAAGCCGTGGCGGGTCCAAGCCGCAGTGGGCTCTTTCAGACGGTGGGCCTCGTCAATGATCATCACTTCGAAGTGAGCCGCCTGCAGGACGTAGTCCCCCAAGCGCTCATAGTTGGTGATGATCCACTGGGAAGATGTGTCAAAAACCTGCAGCCCGATTCTGGCCTCTGGGTACACCATCTGAATTTCACGCTGCCAGTTGATGATCAGCGTTGATAGGGTGATGACCAATATAGGCCGGCTTGCCGCCCTTACAGCAGCCGCAATGATGGCCTGACGTGTTTTGCCAAGGCCCATATCATCTGCCAGTAACGCACTGGTGCGTTGAAGCAGGTGCTGGATGCCTGCCGGTTGATGGGCCAGTAACGAATGACCGTTAAAGAAATCGAAGAAGACCGCCTGGATATCACCTGGATTGATGCCCAGTTGGCACGCCTGGGTTACACCGCATGAAGATCGTCATTCTTGACCGGGACACGCTGTCGCCACAGACCGTGCTGCGGGCGCCGTCCTTTGCGCATGAGATCCAGTCCTGGGGGCGCACTGCTCCCGAGCAAGTGGCTGAGCGGATCGCCGATGCCGACATCGTTGTGCTCAACAAGGTAAAGCTCAGCGGTGAAGTCATCGCTGCGGCGAAAAACCTTCGCCTGGTGGCCATTGCCGCAACGGGCACCGATAACGTCGACATTGCGGCGTGCAAGGCGCGCGGCATCGTGGTCAGCAATATCCGCAACTACGCCGTCAACACGGTGCCAGAGCATACCTTTGCCCTGATCTTTGCCCTGCGCCGGAGCATTTGTGCGTACCGTGACGCGGTGAGGGCAGGGCGCTGGCAAGAGGCGCAACAGTTCTGCTTCTTCGATTACCCGATCAAGGACCTGGCCGGCTCCACCCTTGGCATCATCGGTGATGGAGTACTGGGGCAGGCGGTCGCCAACATGGCGCGCGGGCTCGGCATGCGGGTGATTTTCGCCGGGTACAAAGGCCACTCCGGGCTTGGCTCGTTGTATGTGCCGTTTGAGCAGACGTTGGCTGAAGCCGACATCCTGACCCTGCACTGCCCGCTGCTACCCGAAACCCGCAACATGATTGGCGCCGCAGAGTTTGCGCTGATGCGCCGCAAGCCTTTACTGATCAATACCGCACGCGGTGGGTTGGTGGACGAAAGCGCTGTCGGCCCGGCCCTGGAAGCGGGGCAGATCTCTGGCGCGGGTTTTGATGTGGTGATGGCCGAGCCGCCAGCGCCGGATCATCCGTTCATGACGCTGGTGGATCGGCCCAACTTTATTCTCACCCCCCATGTTGCGTGGGCGAGTGATGAGGCCGTACAAGGTTTGGCCGATCAATTGGTCGACAACATTGAAGCCTTTGTCCGTGGCGAGCCAAGAAACGTCGTTTAACCCACACGCGTTAAATGCCCACATTTAATGTTAGAACCGCTACAACCTCGAACAAGCAGGTTGTGTTTGAAACGCTGGAGGGCGCCCCATGATTAAACACCTTGATCACTTAGTGTTGACCACCGTTGATGTTGAAGCCTGCAAAGACTTCTACCTGCGTGTGCTCGGCATGCAATTTGTGCCTTCGCCGGGCGGGCGGATGGCGTTCCATTTTGGCCAGCAGAAGATCAACGTTCACGTGCGCGGGTTTGAGTTCGAACCCAAAGCTCATTTGCCGGTCTCGGGGGCGCTCGACCTTTGCTTTATCGCCACCGTCACCCTGGATGAGGTCATCGCCCACCTGGAAGCCGAGAACTGGCCGATTCTGCTCGGTCCCGTGCAGCGTACGGGAGCTACCGGCCCCATTCGCTCTGTTTATCTTCGCGACCCTGACCTCAACCTGATCGAGATTTCCGAACTGCTGCCCACTGAGCAGGCGTAAACACGTCACGATTATTTGATTCGCTCCGCTGAGCGTTCGGCACGCGCTTGACCCAAGGTGTTGAAGTCTCCTGTTTCCCTTTGCACCGCACGTGGCGAGGGGGAGTTAAGAGAACACCCGGTCAAGTGTCGTGCCTTTTTTTGCGCTCACACCTGCCGTGATACCCCTGAAGACCAACACTTAATGATGCGAAAAAGGAATGAATAAGGTTTCTTATTTATCGCTTTTATCGACATCGCCGAATGCAGAACATGGCGGCTCCAATAAGCATAAAAAAAGGAATGTTCATGACCGCAATCGCCGCCACCGACGTTGCCGCTCAGGCGAGGTCAAAGTATCGCTGGGTTGTTCTGTCCGTCATCGTCGTTGTTTACATGCTGGCCGCCGCCGATCGGGCCAACATTGGTATCGCCTTGCCCTACATCCAGAAAGAGTTCGGGGCGACCAATGCCCAGGCGGGATTGCTGGTCAGCGCGTTCTTTCTGTTTTATTCCCTGGGGCAAATTCCTGCAGGCTTTTTGCTCAGCAAAGTGGGCGTGCGTGTTGTTGCGCCGGTCTCCATTGGCTTGACCTCAATCGTCACCCTGCTGATTGGCACCGCGCATAATTTTGGGCTGCTGAAAATCTATCGCTCAGCCCTGGGCATTGCCGAAGCGGCCCTGCCGTTGTCGATGCTGAGTACGATCAATCGCTGGTTCCCGGCACGTGAAAAAGGTCTCGCCACAGGGGCTTTTCTGTCGGCGGCGAAGATGGGCGCAGTGATCGCTCCGCCCATTGGCGCAGCGCTGATCATGCTCGATGGCTGGCGGACGATGTTCTTTGCTTTCGCCATCCCCGGCGTCGTGCTGGCGCTGATCTGGTGGTGGCTGGTGCCCAACGATCCACGCGCGGGTCGCCGGGTCAACGACGCAGAAGCCACCTATATCGAAGACCAGCAGACCAGCAAAACCGACAGTGTGCGCACTCACAAAAGCTTCGGTGCGCTGGACACTTTGCTGCGTTACAAGCAAACCCCGCGATTGGCCAGCTCCCGCTCTGTGTTTGCGTCCTGGAACATATGGGGCTGCGGCCTCGGCTATTTGTTGATGACCGGCGTGGTCAACGTGCTGCTCGCCTGGCTGCCCAAGTACCTGGGGGAAGTGAAGCATTTTGAACTGATGCAGATCGGTTTCGTGGCGGCCTTGCCTTTTGCTGGCGGCGTGCTGGGCAATATCGTCGGGGGCTGGTTGTCCGACACCGTGCTGGACCGTCGCAGAAAGCCGACGATGATGATCAGCGCTGTGGCCACGTGCCTGATGATGGTTGCCTTGGTGTATGCACCCAATGACCTGCTCTCGGTCAGCCTGCTGCTGTTTGGCACGGGCTTTCTGTTGAACATCGGTTATTCGTCATTTTCGGTGTACTCCATGGGCCTGACCACGCGCACCACTTACCCGGTGGCGGCCTCTGTGGTCAACAGCGCCGGCCAGGCCGGCGGGGCGATGGCGCCGCTGATCACCGGCTTGCTCCTGGATAGCTACAGCTGGACGGCGGTGTTCATCTTCCTGGGCGTGTGCTCACTGGCGGCGCTGGTCTTTGTGCTTTCGATTAACGAGCCGGCCAACCATGACGAGTCGCTGGCGAGTGCGTAACCGGGCTGCCCATTAACGGGCTTCGGCCCACGCCGGGAAGGTGTGTTGACGACCGTCATCTGCACCTTCTCAGCTTTGCAGTTGCCGCGAAAAATCACACTGCTCGACGGCCCGAATCGCCACTTCGCTCACGAACGCCGAGGGCCGATCATTTCGGTACATCGCCATGTAGGGCACGGGCGGCAAGGGCGGGTCGGTGTGTATGATCGTCAATTTGCCCTCATCCACCAGCGGACGAAAGCACTCCAGCGGCAGGTATGTGACACCCAGCCCGGCGGCGGTCAGCCCGAGCATGGCCGTCAGGCTGTCCGAGGACAGCATCTTGGGCAGCTCGATGCCCATGGTCCCCAGCCACTTGTTGACAAACAAACCCGACCCCGACTTTTTGCCTTGTACCAGCAGCGGGTACTTGGCCAGTTCGGCCAGCCCGACCACCCCCGAATGCTCGACGACGCCGGGCGCTGCCATCCAGGCGTTTTCAACGATGCCCAGCGGCACCGCAGTGATCTCGGGTGCTGTGAAGGTGTCAGGGATGATAATCATGTCCACCAGGTCGTCCACGAGCTTTTCATGGAGGTTGCGGCTCATGTCGACTTCAGCCTCAACCGTTAGCCCCGGAAAATCCTCCACCAGTTTGGCAATCAGCCGGGGCAGCCATGTCAGCGCCGTCAGCTCGGTCACGCCCAGCCTGAGCCGTCGAGTCACCACGTGGGTGCCGTCCTTGAGTGAGGTGATGCGTTCTGCAAGGGTGAGCATTTCCCGGGCGATCACCAGCATTTCTTCGCCGATGGCCGTGAGCCGTGCGCCGCGTTGCGAACGGTCGAACAGTTGCAGCCCCGTGGAGGCCTCCAGTTCCTGTATGCGCTTGGAGATGGCTGACTGCGTGGTATTGAGGTGCTCGGCCGCACGCTCGAAAGTGCCGAGGCGTTCGATCCAGTGCAGCGCAAGGAGTTGCCGGAGGTTGATCATTAACATTCCTGTTGGGCATGTTTGGGCATACGATAATATCGCTTTTTCTATTTTTCAGGGTCTTTATCCTCAAAGCCATACGCCACCTGAGGAACACCCATGAACGCTATCGCCTCAACGCCAGACTTGCATGTGCTGCTGGCCGCTTATGCCCGCACCTCGACGTCCATTATCAGTGATTGCCTGGATCGTCTGCCTGGTGCGCCACTTACGCCATTCCATCGCATTGAAGGGACCATGGTCGGCACCGCCCTGACCGTGAAAGTCCCGTGCGGTGACAATCGCGCGATCCATCAGGCGCTGGAAATCCTGAGCCCCGGGCAGGTGCTGGTGGTGGATGGCGGGGGTGATATCAGCCGGGCCTTGATGGGCGACATCATGACCGCCATCGCGCAAAAGCGTGGCGCGGCAGGCATTGTGGTAGACGGCGCCATTCGTGATCTGGCGACGATTGGCAAGGGCAGCTTCCCGGTGTTTGCCCGGGCCGCCTACCATCGCGGCCCGTATAAAAACGGGCCGGGGGACATTAACGTACCGGTCAGCATTGGCGGCATGATCATCTCGCCGGGCGACATCGTTGTCGGCGATCACGATGGCATCGTGGCGTTCCCGGCCGAGCAGGCAGAAGCACTGTTGCAACGGTGCCTTGGGACCGAACAAAAAGAAGCAGAGATGATGGCGCAAATCGCGTCCGGAACTTACAAGGGCGCCTACGCGGCCAAATAATCGGAAACCCTAACAATGAAAATCGCAATTGTCGGAGCGGGCGAAGTCGGCCTCACTTATGCGCGGCCATGGGCAGCGGCAGGGCATGACATCATCTTGTGCGACCTGAAACCCTCAGCCACCGCCCAGGCGTTTGCCGCCGAGCGGGGCCTGGATATCGCCACCTCAGTCGGTGCTATCGCTGCAGACTGCGACGTTGTCGTGTCGTGCGTATTCGGCACAGTGTCGCTGGTGGTGGCCGAGCAGGCGCTGGCCCACATGCGCAAGGGCGCGCTGTACATCGACATGACGACCGCAGACCCGGCGCAGATCAGAATCGCTGCCGAGCAGGCGACGCAATCGGGCATCGTGTACGTCGACGTGGCAATCCTCGGCGCCATCGCGCTGACCCATGAGAAAACCAACTTGCTGGGCGCAGGTCCCGGCATTGAACCTGCGCAGCGCCTGTACACGGCCATCGGCGCACCGCTCAAGGCGGTTGAAGGGGGGGCGGCGGGCGATGCGGCTGCGCTTAAAATTTTGCGCAGCGTGTTTACCAAAGGGCTGGAGGCGCTGACCATCGAGTGCTTTATGGCCGCAGAAAAACAGGGCGTGACCGACAAGCTGCACGACGCCTTGAGCGACATTGATCAAGCCAGCCTGCGCGACTTTCTCGGTGCTTTGATCCGTACGCACGTGTTGCATGCGCCGCGCCGCCTCAAAGAGGTGGAAGAGGCTGAGCGCCAGTTGCGCGCCGCCGATATGCCGGTGGCTGTGTTGCCGGGGGTAAAAGACCTGTTTCAGCGCACCGCCGAACAGATCAGCGCGAATCCGTTGGAAACGCCCGCACCGACCTTGGAGCAGGCGTTTGAATGGCTCTTTAAGGCCAATGGGGTCAAGCGTTAAATGAAGACAGGGCCAGTCACCTGATCAAGGTGCTGGCCCTGGTGTTGCGGGGTTAATCAGTTGCGGTCCAGCCACACGGTTTGCACGTTGCAAAATTCCCGCACGCCGAAGTGCGACAGTTCACGGCCGAAACCGCTCTTTTTCACGCCACCGAAAGCCACGCGGGGGTCGCTGGCCGAGTAACCGTTGATGAATACGCCGCCGGTTTCCAGCTCGCCGGTCAGTTGCTGGGCCAGTTCGACATTGGCGGTGTAAATGGTCGCTGTCAGGCCGAAATCGCTGTCGTTGGCCAGGGCGACTGCGTGCGCACAGTCTTCGGCGGTAATGATCGATGCCACCGGGCCAAACAGTTCCTGTTTGAACGAGGTCATTTGGTCGGTCACGTTGGCCAGAATCGTCGGCTCATAAAAGTTGCCAGCCCCTTCGGCTTTGCCGCCGCCGAGCAACAGGGTCGCGCCGTCCTCAAGGGTGTTGCGCACTTGTTGGTCCAGTTCATCACGCAGGTCATAGCGCGCCATCGGGCCGATGTAGGTGTCGCTGGACAGCGGGTTGCCCACCACCAGTTTGCGGGTGGCCTCGACGAATTTTTCAGTGAATGCCTCAACCACGCCTTTTTCAATAATCAGGCGCTTGGCGGCAGCACAGACTTGCCCCGAGTTCTGATAACGACCGACCACGGCGGCCTGCACGGCGGCGTCGAGGTCGGCGTCGTTGAGTACGATGAACGGGTCGGAGCCGCCCAGCTCCAGCACGCATTTCTTCAGGGCAGCACCCGCTTGTGCACCGATGGCGGTACCGGCGCGAACGCTGCCGGTGAGGGTCACGGCGCTGATGCGCGGGTCGGCAATGGCGCGCGACACACCGTCCGGGGTGACGTTGACCACTTCAAACACGCCTTCGGCAAAACCGGCACGCACAAAGGCGTCGCGAATCAGGTAGGCGCTGCCCATCACATTCGGTGCGTGCTTGAGCACGTAGGTATTGCCCGCCAGCAACGCGGGTACCGCGCCGCGCAGCACTTGCCAGACCGGGAAGTTCCACGGCATCACCGCCAGAATCGGGCCCAGCGGGCGATATTCGATGCGTGCCTTGCCGCCTTCGACCTGGGTCGGTTCAGCGGCCAACATGGCCGGGCCGTGTTCGGCGTACCACTCGCAGAGCTTGGCGCATTTCTCGATTTCGCCACGGGCCTGGGTGATCGGCTTGCCCATTTCTTCGGTGATCATGGTTGCCATGGCGTCAGCGTTGTCGCGCAGCGCCTGGGCCAGCGCGACCATGGCCGCAGAGCGCGCCTGCAACGGCGTGCGCTTCCAGCGGCTGAAGCCCGACGCGGCGCGGGTGAGGGCCGCGTCCAGAGCCTCGGCGGACTCAAACGCGTAGTGGCCAATCTGCTCGCCCGTGGTCGGGTTGATCGAAATAGCGTGGGTCTGGCTGGAAATCGGGCTCATGGCATGGTCCTGCTGAGTGAGTAGATGGGCACAGAGTAGGGTGGCTAAAGATTTCTTGAAACTGAATAATAGAGATCGTTTCTTTCACGATTGGAGAATGGCTGTGGACCTGGTGCAACTGGAAATCTTCAAGGCGGTGGTGGACCACGGCAGCATCAGTGCTGCGGCAACCCACATCCATCGTGTGCCCTCAAACCTGACGACGCGGATCAAACAGCTCGAAGAGGATCTGGGTGTCGACCTGTTCATCCGCGAGAAAAGCCGTTTGCGCCTGTCACCGGCGGGCTGGAGTTTTCTTGACTACGCGCGGCGCATTCTCGACCTGGTGCAAGAAGCGCGGGCGACGGTGGCGGGCGAAGACCCCCAGGGTGCATTCCCGCTGGGTTCACTGGAAAGCACTGCCGCGGTGCGGATCCCCGCCTTGCTGGCGGCCTACAACCAACAACACCCCAAGGTCGACTTGGACCTCTCGACGGGGCCGTCCGGGGCCATGATTGAAGGCGTGTTGTCGGGTCGATTAGTGGCTGCGTTCGTCGACGGCCCGGTGCTGCATCCGGCGCTGGAAGGTGTGCCGGTGTTCGAAGAAGAAATGGTCATTATCGCGCCGCTCCACCACGCGCCGATCCGCTGCGCAACCGACGTCAACGGCGAGAGCATCTACGCCTTCAGGGCCAATTGCTCGTACCGTCATCACTTTGAAAAGTGGTTCAACACCGACGCCGCCGTGCCCGGCAAAATCTTCGAAATGGAGTCTTACCACGGCATGCTCGCCTGCGTCAGCGCTGGCGCCGGGCTGGCGCTGATGCCCCGCAGCATGCTCAACAGCATGCCGGGGTGCGCGACGGTCAGCATCTGGCCGCTGGCCGCCGAGTTCCGCTACCTGACCACCTGGCTGGTCTGGCGGCGCGGGGCCGTGTCGCGAAACCTCAGCAGCTTTGTGCAGTTGCTGGAAGAGCAGGGGCTGAGCGCTACGCCTGCTCTTGGCGATTAAGCTTCGCTGATTTTATTGACGCTGGTGATACGCCCATTCCAGATCATCTCGTAGTGGGCTGACTGAACCATCGACGACACGGCGCTTGGGGTCATAAGTGCCCAGCAGTGGTTGCCTTCCAAGCGCACTGAGTTGTACCGCAGCCCTGGGCATCGGGCGTCTTTCACGGCTTTGCCCAACGCATGCGAGTGCGTGTAATCGTCGGGGTTATAGATGGCATCGCTCATGGGCAGCGACGTTGCGTCCTTCATCGACGCGTCAGTGAAAGAGCAGCACAGCCCGCGGAACACAAAACGCTCGTAATTGAGCCCGTGAATATTTGCCCAGTATTTGTCCTGGTGATAATGGACCTCCGCCAGCGCCGTCTCCAGGTTGGCCGCCAGATACAACACGCCAAAACGGCCGTTGCTGAAACGCGAACCCTCGGGGTTGACGTGGGTGAACGGGGCGGTCGCGTAAGAGCAACCCGGGATACCAAACGGAATCTCTGCTCGCGCTATCAGCTCAAGGCGGCCGACTTCATTTTGCAGCCGGGGATTGGTCAGCGCCTGAATCTGGTACAGCGCTTCAAAGGCGGCGGCATCGGCCACGTCATCAAACAGGGCAATGGGCGGGAATTTTGAATTGACCAGTCGATAGGCGTGCAGTAGCTCGCCGGGCAGATCTGCCAACTGGCTCAAGGTCACCATTGCGAACCCCGCAGTACATCAATGCGCCGATAGGTCTCGTACAGAGAAATCATGTCCCCTTGCGACATGACCTCCAGCGGCGTGCGGCCATTAAAAAATTCGTTGTCGTTCGCCATGGTCACAAAGCCATAAACGTTCTCGGGGTTGTCGAACACCAGGCGTAACGCTGCATGAATGTTCAGCACGAAACTGATGCGCTGCATTTGGTCTGAGTCCAGCCCGACAGACCACTCAGCCTCCCGCTGTTTGGCGCGGGTATAAGTGCTTCGAGAGATTCGTAAAATACGGCAGGCCTGCTCGCCCGATGCCTGCCATTTTTCGAGAATGTTCACCGCCACCCGAAGACCGGCCACGCACTGATCTTTGGTGAGGGCTTGAGCTGGATGGGCTAATGTCATTTTCGGTGCCTTATTTTTAATCCATAGACTCAAATATAGGTATTTTGAGTCTGTAGATCAATGGCGTGAAAGCCATCCCCGCACTTTGCGTATGCCTATACCTGTGATTTTCTTCAGGTGTATGGCCCCGATGCGAAAGGCTCCCAGCTTTCAGTCACCCGTCCTGTTTGAGTCCATACGTCGTCGGTCTTCACAACCCTCAGTGCAAATGCTGCTGCTACACGTCGCACAAACTCAATTGCCGTTAATTCACCTCCCATGAGTTGTCTTTGCAATGGGCTGGTTAATTCGTCGGGGTGCGCAGCGTTGGCAGTCAATTGCGCTTCAAGTGCTGACCCTGAAGAATTTCGCTCATAACTCAATAATGCCCCTTCAGGGGCAGAAAAGTAGGCGTGAGTTTCTGGGGTCGCTTGCATCAACAGAAAATCAATCCAGACATTGTCAGGGGACATGAAATCGTTCAGCACCCTGGACTCGGTTGCAGGTGCTACAAGCTTATGGACATCCGCTGAGTGGTACACGGCAAACATTCGAAACCCTTCAGGCAGTTGTGGCAGGCCATTGCCGTCTCTGGGGAAGACATCAGGGCGATCAAACGTCTCGTAAACCGTAGGCTGTGGTCGCGTGCAAATAAATGACTCGGTCTGCAAGTGCTTGAGAATAAAGCCTGCCTGTTGAGCATAAGGGCGTTGCCTGATTAGTTCATCTGCAAACAAGGCAGCAGCATCAGCAGTTAGCAGTACAGGGCCACAAATAGGGGGGATGCTGGCTTGCCAAACATAGGCTGCCTGCCATTCTCGCCAGCCTGCAGAAATTCTGCCGCGTCTGGTCCAAAATGCTCCCGGCTGAAGGACTGTCAGCGCCCCGCCACTGTAAACCAGTGTGAGCAAGTGACTGGGCAGAAAAATACTGTTCGTAGACTGTTGTTCAAGGTGACCCGGTGTGCCCGGATGTACCAGCCTTAATAACGGTTCCAAAGCTTGTTCGGTGGGTGAGCCGCTGGCTATATAACAAATCAGGCTTTTGTCTGCGTTGGATAAATAAAAGCGTGCATAGTTGTGACGAAACGAAATGGCCGTTCGCAAGTCCATCAATGAGAAAAAATTATCTTGTAACTCATTCTCGGGATCCCTTGTTGCGTCTGCGCGCTGGAACGCGGCATGAGAGTGATACAACCCTTCAATCACATACCCTGCGGGTGGCAGCATGTCACCCTCTGGTGATCGTTCAAGCACATCAGAGGGGCGGAACAAGCTCCCCTCGTTGGACATGGGAAGCGTCGCATAGTGGTAATTATCCTTGCTCAATATGAAACCACCGTATTCCTTGTCGCGGCGGCTGCCGATCAGATCGTGGGCATAGACAGCGGCATCATCGGGGGTTATGAAGGCAGGGCTTAATGCCGGTGATACCTGTGTTTCGGTGGAACCCGCTCTAGTGTTCATAGAGGCTCCAGGTGCAAGCAAAAAATCGGTTTAGGGTCCATTTCAAGGCTCTTTGTATAAAACTGGAGCCTTTATGTTCAGAGAAATGCTTAATTCAGGTGCACTAGATAAGTACATACCTGCGCATTGGCTGTTACAGCCCGTCTTTACACCTACACCACCCCATCAATTGGATACTGCCTGAACAGCCACAGAGATCACCATGTCACTACGCGCCCTTCACACCTTGATCGCCATTGCTCAGTACGGTTCGTTTGTGCGCGCTGCGGAGGCTGTACATCTCACGCAGTCTGCGGTGAGCCTGCACATAAAGTCCCTTGAAGAGACGTTCAATGCGACCTTGTTCGACCGCTCGCGGCGTTTGCCGGTGCTCACCGAGGCGGGACATGTAGCGGTGGAGCGGGCGCGGGAGATCGTGGCGCTGTATGACGGCATTGCGGCTGAAATTGGCGGGGATAACGAGCTGCGCGGCCGGTTGAAGATCGGTGCCATTCACACGGCACTCGCCAGCACGTTGCCTGCGGCCCTGGCCGCGTTGTCGGCTGAGCACCCGCATGTGCGTATCAACGTGGCTTCTGGTATGTCGGCGGAACTGGCCGTGCGCGTTGAGGCGGGCGAACTGGACGTTGCAATCACCACCGAACCTGTGCGCCCGCACCCTTATGGCCTGGTCAGTACCACGCTCTATGAAGAGGGCTTCTGGATAATTGCGCCGGGTTCGTTGGCGGGGCAGGATTTTCGGCAGTTACTGCAACAGCAACCGTTCATTCGTTTTGATCGCCGGGCCTGGGCCGGACGCACCATCGAGCAGGAGCTACGGCGGATGCGCCTGCGCGTGCTCACCAGCATGGAGTTGGACAGCCAGGAGGCGATCATCCAGATGGTCAGCAGCGGGCTTGGGGTGGCGGTGATTCCGCTGTCCAGTCACAACCTCGCGCAGTTGGGCCATCTCGACATCCAGCCCTTCGGCTCGCCACAAAAGATCCGCCGCGTGGTCTTGCTAGAGCGCGAAGACCGTCCGTTGGCCAGATTGGCCGCCGCCCTCGCGCAGGCCGTTCAACGCCATGCTCCGGCCAGATGACCTATGAGCAAAACTTGTTGATGGCTGAATTTTAAGTCGATTTTATTTTAGGTCGCGAGTTTTTATCGTGGTGCTCATCCAACCGTTGCCCGGAGAGCTCCATGTCACCTGCCGCTTGCGTAAAAATGATCGAAAGTTGTCACGGTTCGATTCGCCCAGCAGGGCCACGGTCATGACCCTCGCACTGCTGCTCGCCTTGGCGCCCATCGCGTTGCTTATCGCCCTCGGCGCCTGGCTCAATCACAGTCATTTTTTGGCTGACAGTTTTTGGGCGCAGGCAGAGCGTTTGGGTTATTACGTTCTCCTGCCAGCGCTGTTTTTACATGGCTTGGCCACGGCCAGCCTGGACAACGTGCCCGTGAAGGGCATGGCTCTGGTGCTGGTGCTTTCGACCTGTGCAGTCACTGTGGCGCTGGTCGCCAGCCGCGCGTTGCTCAAGGGCAGTGATGCGGCGTTTACCTCGGTGTTTCAGGGCGGCATACGCTTTAACAACTATGTCGGCGTGTCGATTGTCGCGGGCTTGTTCGGCGCACAAGGCATTGCCCTGGCGGCGGTCGCCAACGCGGCCATTGTGCCGACGGTGAACATTCTGTGTGTGCTGGTGTTCGTACGGTACGGCACCGGGGCCAAGATGACGGCGGGCAAGGTGGCCCGGCAATTGGCGCTTAATCCGCTAGTGCTGGCCTGCTTCGGCGGGATAGCGCTTCAGGTGCTGGGGCTGGGACTGCCGGTGGTTATTGAACCGGTGCTCAAGGCGTTGGGGCAGGCGTCGTTGCCCCTCGGTTTGCTCTGCGTCGGGGCGGCCCTGGAGCTGGGGTCGGTGCGCAGTTGGGTGCGACCGGTTGCGTACTCATCACTGGCCAAGTTTGTGATCATGCCGCTGGCGACGGTAGGCGCGTGCCATGTGTTTGGCCTGGACGGCAAAGCGGCGATTGCGGCAGTCCTTTTCCAGGCACTGCCCACCGCATCGTCGTCCTACATCATGGCGCGGCAACTGGGGGGTGACGCCCCCCTGATGGCCGGCATCGTGGCGAGCCAAACCCTGCTCGCGGCGGTGACGCTGCCCCTTGCCGCGATTGTTTTGATTCCCTGGATCTGATGGCTGCAGAGCGACTTACTGGCCCAGGTAATGCTGTACTTCGGTCGCCGAAGGGTCGATGCGTTTTTCCATTTCGGCGACAAACCCCTTCAATGGCATCAAGGCTTTGCCCGCGTAACCGGGGTATTGCACCTGATAGGGCGGTGTGTCGGACAAGCTGCGCAATTGGTCCATGCTCTGCGCCACATACGCCACGCTGACAAACTGCGCGCCGGTGTGGTCGTCGACCCAGCGTTCAAACAGAAGGGTGCCGCCCGGTGCGGCATCGTTTTCGGGGTACTCAGCGATTTTCCAGTCAAAGCCCAGCAGTGTGCGCAACTGCGCGATGT
The DNA here is from genome assembly GCF_009600325.1 of Pseudomonas sp. FSL R10-2189. Taxonomy (NCBI): domain Bacteria; kingdom Pseudomonadati; phylum Pseudomonadota; class Gammaproteobacteria; order Pseudomonadales; family Pseudomonadaceae; genus Pseudomonas; species Pseudomonas sp. FSL R10-2189. The sequence goes on along the minus strand of NZ_WIVZ01000038.1, from coordinate 4,834 downwards.
TGGTGTCGTGGCCCACGAAAGCCAGCCATTGGGTGCCGGGCGGGCTGCCCGCTGCGGTCGGTTGCAAAGCCAACAGGATTTGCCCGAGCAACTGCGAAGCACCGCGCTGGGCGATGTATGGGACGTGGTTGCTGAGGGCGTATTTAGCCGAACGCAAAGCCATCAGGCGCGATACCTCTTCAGCATTTCGGCCTTGGCCAAACGCGACCTGATCCAGCGGCAAACCTTCGGCATATTGCATGCGAAAGGTTTCGCTCATGCCCGCGCCCACGCCCAATGGGCTGCTGAGTTTAACCACGCTGGCTTTCTCTTTAAGCGCCCAGGGTTGCTCGCTCAGGGCGCAGGTCTTTTGCTCGCAGGTGGACGGCACGCCGACCACTTGCTGCATGGCCAGCACCGGTGCGGCATAGCGTTCACGGGCAGCGTCGAGGCTGCCGCCCATGGCGTGCAATATTGCCGCTTTGGTCCGCGCCGGGTCCAAGGGGGCCAGGCCATTTTCGGTCGCGTGGAACAGCCGGTCCTGGTTTTTCTGTGCATGGTTTACGGCGACGTTGCAGCCCGGGAACATCCCTTGTACCAACGCCGCACTGGTGGCTTGCGTGCGTGCGACCGGGCTCGACCACACGTAGGCCGCCTGCACTGGCGGGCATTGCCCGGCCTTGAACAGGCCGAGCGAATCGAGCAGGCCACGTTGCCATTGGCCCAGCAGCACGATGGCTGCGCGGCCATGGTCGGTCAACTGGCCGTCGGCCACGTCAAACGCTGGCCATGGCTTGGCTGACCAGCTTTGCAGTGCGGCGGTGTCGGTTGCCGGTCGGATGCCGTGTCGCATCACCAGCACGACTTTGTCCAGGCGCAGCCCGCTGGTGTCCAGTGGTGCGGCTACAGAGGGCAACGCCAGGCAAATGCCCAGCGCCAGAACCGTGTACTTCAAGAACGTTGTTTTTATCATTGCGGGCCTAGAAGTCATAACGCGTGTTGAAGGTTAACGTACGGGGCGAACCCGGCTGCAGGTAGTTTTCCTGATAGAAGGTCCAGTACTTTTTGTTGGCCAGGTTGCTGACGTTGGCGCCAAAGGTCAGTGCATGTCCGCCGCTCAAATGCAGACGATAACCGCCACCGGCATCGAACAGGCTGTAGGCCGGCAGGGTGTGCACGTTGCCTGAGTCCACTGCCATTTCGCCGATACGCTGGGCGCCGGTGTGCAGGAACATGCCGGGCACTTGCGGGACACGGTACGTGACTTGTGTTGCAGCTTGATAATGCGCTGCACCGGCGGCGCGGTTGCCATCCACGCCGTCGCCCGCATCGTGGTAGGCCGAGTCCAGTGACATGACGCTGCCGTCCACGGTCAGGTTGGGGGTGGCATCGACGCTGGCGTTCAGCTCCAGGCCTTGATAGCGGATGGTGCCGCTCTGCACGAAGACGTTGGCATCGTTGGTGTACTCGGCGCCCCGGTCGATGCGAAACGCTGCCGCCGTCGCGCTCCAGTTACGCTGCTGGGCTTTTACGCCCACTTCGTATTGCTTGCTGCGCAGCGGGCCCAGGGTCTGTTCGGAGTTGACCGCCGTGGTGGGCGCGGTGCCGCCGTTTTCCAGGGATTCGACGTAACTGGCATACACGGTCACGTCTTTGTTGGGTTTGTACATCAACGCCACCGTTGGCGTGGCGGGTCGGGCCTTGTACTGGACAGCAGGGGCGGTCGAGGAGGCGTGAGTCTCCTCGCGGAAGTCTTCGTTACGCAGGCCCGCCAGCAATGACCAGTGTTCACCCAGGCCGATGGTATCGCTGGCGAATACGGCGCTTTCTTTAATGTTGTCATCGCCGTAGGTGCCGCCGCTGTAGTCGATGTTGTACACCGAGAAGATCGTCGGGTCGTACAGGTTGCCCTTGCCCACGGTGCCTTTGGGGCTGACCACGGATTTTTCGGAGTTCAGTTGCGAGTAACTGCTGCCCAGTACCAGGTCATGGCTGAACCAGCCGGTGGTGAACTTGCCTTCCAGGGTGCCCATGGCGTCGTTGTAATCGTAGCCGTGGTACTCGGCCGACGCTTTGTCGGAGTAGCCGCCCGCATCGCTGGAAATGATGTACTGGTCTTTCAAATAACGGCGTGTCGAATCGCTGTAGCGGTAGGCTAGTTTGCCGGTCCAGTCGGGTGAAAATTTGTAGGTCGCACTGAGCGTCGACAGACTGTAATCCACATCGGTGAAGGAGCCATTGCTGTACAGGCGTTTGCTGCCATCAATGGGTTTGGGCAAGGCGTTTTTGGGGTTGACGATGATGTCGGTGCCGCCGCTGGTATCACGCGTCTGGTACAGCGTGTCGAAGTCCAGGCTCAGGTCATCGCTGAGTTGCGCGTTGAGGGCCACGCCGACGGCTGTGCGGTTGACCTTGGCGTCGCCCGAAACGGCATCGCCTTCTTCGTGCACCAGGTTGACCCGGTAGCCGAAGCGCGGGTCATCCAGGCGGCCGCCGACGTCCAGGTGTTCCTTGTACAGGTTGTTGGATTCGTAACCGGCGTCCACGCTGAAGGTGGTCTTGTCGGTTGGCCGTTTGGTCACGTAGTTGACGATCCCGCCCGGGCTGCCGAAGCCGTACATGAAGCCCGACAGGCCTTTGAGCACATCGATGCGGTCAAACATCTCAAGGGGCATTTCCACGCCACGGTTGATGTTGGCCATGCCATCTACCTTGTAGCCGTTCAGGTCATCCAGCGGCAGGCCGCGCACCGCCAGTGTGGCCGGGTGCGTGCCATAGCTGGAACTGATGGAGGTGACCGACGCGTCGTACTTGACCGCCTCAGACAAAATCCCCGCCTGGCGGTCCTGGATTTCGCTGCTGCCGACGCTCTTGAACGAGAACGGTGTATCGATCACCGCGCGGCTGCCCAGGGCACCGCTGTTGGTCTGCTGATGCAGCGCCGGTTTGCGCTTGGCGGCTTTGACCGTGACTTGCGGCAAGGTGGCCAAGGCACTGTCGTCGATGGCCGCTGCAGCATCGGCGGCAAAAGACGGCGTGGCCATGGCAAGCGCTGCGAAACCGAGACCTGCACGCACATACAACGGGGATTTGCGAAACATGACTGCACCTTCGAAAACGGCCATTCACGGCCTGGTTGATTTCTGTGGCGCGCACTTCGCCGTGGTCGGCTATAAAGGCCGGCCAAACGGGTGGGGCGAAGGGCGACGCCGTGGTTAGGGGGTAACGGCCTGGGTCACGAAACCAATCTTGCCCAGACCACCGGACTGCGCCGCCGCCATCACCTGCACGACCTTTTCATAGGGCGTGTTGCGCTCGGCGCGCAGGTGCAATTCGGGGACCGGTTGGCGTGCGGCGGCCTCGGCGATCAGCGCGGGCAAGTCGCTGTCGCTGATGTCTCGGTCCTCCCAATGCAGGTGGCCATCGTTGTCCAGCGCCAGATCTACCGACGGCGGCGGTTTGTTGTCCTGTTGCGCGGCGGCCTTGGGCAGGTCGATCTTCACCGAGTGCTGAATGGCCGGGACGGTGATGATGAAAATCACCAACAGCACCAGCATCACGTCCACCAGCGGCGTGGTATTGATCTCGGGGTTAAAGCCGTCTTCTTCCAGGTCGTCCCCGCCCGACAGTCCACCGGCCATCAGACGTACTCCGCTTGGGCATTGAAGGTGCTGTGGGCAGGCAGCCCGTTGCGTGGGGTGGCGCGGGCGCCGATCACCAGCAGGTCGTGCAGCTCGAAGGCAAACTTGCTCAGCTCTGCCAGGGTCTGCTTGTTGCTGCGCACCAGCAGGTTGTAGCCCAGGGTGGCGGGGATGGCCACGGCCAGGCCCAGGGCCGTCATGATCAAGGTTTCGCCAACGGGGCCGGCGACTTTGTCGATGCTGGCGTCACCGGACAAACCGATCTTCATCAAGGCGTGATAAATGCCCCACACGGTGCCGAGCAAACCGACAAAGGGCGCGCTGGAACCCACGGTGGCCAGAATCGCCATACCGCCTTGCAACTTGCCGCCGATGGCCGCGGTGGACTGGCGCAAGGCGCGGGTCAGCCATTCGCTGAACGGCGGCGGGTTCATGTCGCCATCCAGCGCATCACGGTGCTGGCGCGCGGCGCTGATACCGGCGTGGGTCACTTCAGCCCAGGCGCTGCCCTGGCCCAATTGCTGCACGCCATCTTTGAGTGTCGGCGCGCCCCAGAACGCCGCCAAAAGCTTGGCCGAGCGCAGCCGAAACAGCGCCAGACGCAGCAGTTTGTCGAGCATCACGTACCAGGACGCCACTGACATCACCAGCAGCATCAAGGCCACGCCTCGGGTGACCACGTCGGCCTGTTGCCACAAAACATTCAAACCCAGTGTTACGGTTTCCATGTGTTTTTCCTTTCTTTGGGGTGAGCGCTGCCCTGACCGGGAGGCCCTTCAATAAAAAATAGGGGTGAGTGCTAGCTGTCGAGCTGAAAGCGCAGCGGCACGATCACGTACACCGACACCGCATGCCCATCCTCCAGATAGGGCTTGAACAGTGCGCCGCGCACCGCCGTCTTGCCCGCTTCATCGAGGCTGCCGAAACCCGAGGAACGCACGATATCCACGGCGCCGGGCTTGCCGTGGGTATCCACCAACACGCGCAAAATCACGGTACCTTCGTTGCCCTCTTCACGGGCACTGTCGGGGTATTCGGGTTCGGGTTCATGCACGTACTCCACGCCTCGGGTGATCGTCTTGGGCTGAGGCGGCGGAGCGGGCGTGGGCGCAACCACGGGAGCGGCCGCCGCAGGTGTGGCGGGTGCGGGATCTGACTTGACCACGGGCGTTAACGGGCGCTGCACGGCATGCGGCTTGGCCACCGGCTTGGGC